>CBDVCE010000054.1:0-38114 GCA_965372405.1 uncultured Sunxiuqinia sp. | reverse complement strand
GTTGCCATAAACCACCCCGTCATTGCGAGCGACTAAAGGAGCGCGGCAATCTGTTAGCCATGACCACCACCGTCATTGCGAGGAATGACTGAAAGGAATGACAAAGCAATCTGTTATACCAAATGCATGTTGAAATGATTGATAAATAAATTGAATTGTTTTTTTCTAATTCGAAGCGAAAAATAGTTTCGTAGCCTTAGTTCCGAAACTATTTTTCAATAAAGAAGAAGGAAAAAAGAAACAATTTATATCGCTCATTTTGATATGTTTTTGGTATTAATTACCCCGCCACCTCCTCAAGCTGCATATACTGAAGCATACGTTTCGCAATTTTCCTTGACTCTCCTTTCTCTTCAAACAAAACAAGTTTCAAGTCAAACAAATTCTTGCAACCACAACGTACAAATAAGCTTTTTAACTCCTCGTTTTCACAAATATCACTTTGTTTAAAGGCACTTAAGCGGTCAATAGTCAAATACTTGCTGTCGGTTTTCGACAAACCACTTAACTCACTAAGCTTTTGTCCTTCAGGTGTTCCGCTGTTTGTTAAAAACAGAAAGGTTTTAAGCAATACGGCATTATCTACAACTTCTGCAACAAAGTACCCCAGTTTCTTATCCCCAAAAATATATTCAACAAGGTACTTTCCATTGAAATGGATTACCGTAGGATTTAGAAATGAAGTGTAAATATACCCCTGAAGAAAAACTTGCTCAACACAATCAAGCCGCTCATTCATTCGACGAATAGCGTGCGACTGAATATATATCGGGATAGGGATATGATTAAATGTACTTGGTTTTTCAAACATTGAACGAGTTGCACTGCTCCAGCACGAATCAGCAACACGTGTAAACGAACCTACCCGGTAGGCTGGCCTTGCGTGTCCATCAATAATAAATATTCGAGACTGTGCCTTATGAGCTTCAACCTTAATTTGTAATCCATCCCTTATAGCTTCAAAACTATCAATATTCAACTCATGGTCTATCCAAATTAAATGCTTCTGAAGATTAGAAAAATATAAACTCGTAATAATTGCAGTTATCACAATCTCACTTCTGGCTTTATCCTCAGCATCCCTAAGCTTCATCTCCTTAAGCATTAGTTTTAATGCTTTATCTGAATCCGGGAAAGGATCTTCCTTTAACCAATCCTGCAAACAGATTAAGAGTATACCCATGCGGTAAAAATCTTTCAAAGAAATTTTAGCTCCTGAATTATTTAGATCAACAGTAAAAGTCCGACATTCATCTTCAATGCTGGAACGCATCATTTTTGTTGCACCTGCTGGTAAACACTCACAATTTTCAAAGCATACCCTCATTGAGCGAATACGATGATGGTATAAAGTCTTTTTCATATTCAGGGGAAGCATCCTAAAAACCTCAACACACCCAGACTGAAAAAGAATCTGCTTCAGTTTATTATAAAACGCATTTTCCCGTTCTGCCTCCACTTGCTTTTTATGCTGTCCATTTAACTTTTTCTTACGTTTACGACTCATTATTTTTTTTATTGATAACCTGAGTTAGATTATTAGATTCATGCAATATTTTTCGGACTACCCCAGCCCCTGAAGGGAATCGAAAAATCAAAATTCCCTTTAGGGTTAGGGTGATTTTTGATTTTCAATCCTTTTTTGATTATTAATCAAACTCAGGTTGATAGGGTGAATACCAGAACTTGCCAAATAATACCAAATGCATGTTAAAATGATTGATTATAAAATTGAATTATTTTTTTCTTATTCGAGGCTAAAAATCCTTTCATAGCCATAGCTACGTAATTGTTTTTTGACAAAGAAGAAGGGAAAAAGAGACGATTTTTATCGCTCATTTTAATATGTTTTTGGTATAAAAACCCAAACAAGCTGTTTCAATTAACAGACAAGCAACTTTGAGAAACAAACACAGCCCCGGAAGTTCAGGTCAGCCTCTCGTGAATCCCAGACAAGCCCTCGTAAATAACAAACAGCCTTCCCCGAATAACAGACAGCCTCTCGGAAATACAGGTGGAGCATCCGTAAACAACAGACAGCCTCTCGGAATTTCCGAACAAACTTCCGTCAGTTCGATACGACTCCCCGTGAAAAACAAACTTCCAATTTTAAATAGGGGAGAAAGAAATTCTTAAAACAGGCTTAATAATTTCATAGATAAAGAAACATCGCATACCCACTTAATTCTTATGAAATAAATGAGCATGCAATGTTATAAACCATCAATTAGCGCATTGGAGCCAACAAGGAAACCAAACGCTTATACATGATTCCTTTACTTCCTTGTACCGCCTTGTAGTAATGCTTAACCTTACGGGCAAGCGAAACTATACCAGTAGAACTTTCATACATCAACTGGTCACGTTCGTTACGGGATGCGGCTAAAGTTGCACTTGCAGAGCTAACTGTCAAAGTCTTATTTTCTAACTCGTCAGCTAAAACTTCAAGGCTTTCAATTGTCAGTTCCGCATCATTAACCTGGTAAGCTTCCAGATTTTCCAAAAAGGAAACAAACGCCTTGAAATTTTCCTCAAGGTGGTCATATCCCTGTACCGAATTTGTTGAGTAACCCATAATTTTATCATACACGGATTTGATATCGGCCATTATCCGATCATCCAAATTAAAAAGTTCAAGAAAGCCTTTAATTTTCTTAACTCGTGTTTTCATCAACTCATACGCTTCTTGCCGGGAATTAACCGCAAGCGTATAAGTAGTTAAACCTTCTGTTACATTTGCCAATACCGTTTTCACGGGATCAACAAGCAATTGAAGGTTTTCTAAACTAAGGTTAGCCACAGGAGGGTTGTAATTAGCTCCCTGTGCAATGATTTCATTCAACATTTGTTGAAATAACGATAGGTTAATTTCATAACCCGATTCACTTGTGTTCATATTATTACTAGTTTTAGGGTGAATATGATTAAACAAATATATTATGTTCTAAGATAAAAGTCAACCCCTGTTAACAAAAAAATGAATATTGTTAGAAACTGTTTAAGTTTTGTTTTTGAGATAGGTTTTTAATGGATTAAGTTCTCAGGCAAGGCAAAATTGACGCGAATAGCACCGCTATTTAAGGAGATTTTAACGAAGCATGAGGGCTTAAGGCGCAAAAAGATACCAAAGGATAAAACTTAAACAGTTTCTTTAAACCCATTACCCTTTCAACAATTAAGCAACTATTCGAAACCAAGTCAACTTTCTGGGGACTTTCCTTTTTACGCATAAATGAAAATGCGGAAAAGTATTAAAAGCTCATTCGCATTGAATAGCGGATTGTTGGCCTTCCATGGTTTTGATCAAGAAAACAAAGGCGGGGAATTGGGTAGGTCATTGTAAGCAATCCTTGTTTGAGGAGCAAAGCGACGAGTTTGGGTTGCGCTGCTTTCCCAATCTGTAGTTTTTTCAAAAGGATGGTCAGCCTTGACTTTTTTTGATTTCTTTTTGGTGTCGAGACAAAAAAGAAATTGGGGTATGGGCAACGCCCCATGAGGATAACTTTTCTTTGATTCGTTTCTTTGGGCAATCAAAGAAATGAACAGCTTGTTGTGTCATGACAAAAAATAAAAGCTTGTTTGAAATATATATCGCATAGTAAAAATAAATGCTCCTCAACTTTTTCGCTTAAGCAACCATGCGTTTTATCCATGAAATCGTTTATATATTCATCAGCAACAACTAAATTAGCAGAAGAATATTACACCAACAGAAAAACAACATAAATGACCTTTATAAAACACTTACTCTCATTACCTCCGAAATTGGTTGATACTTTTAAAACTATTTATGAAGGAGATAGCTCAAGCTTTTTTTGTGCTTCTGATCCTGTCGGAAATCGTGTTGGATCAGGAGGTGGTACATCCTGGCTTTTATCACAATGTTGGCAAAACGAAACAAATGAGGAGTCATTTGACAATTGGCTGGCAAAAGAAAAGCGCATACTAATCCATGCCGGAGGACAAAGCCGGCGACTACCTGCATATGCCTCGCTAGGGAAAATACTCACTCCCATACCCGTATTTAGGTGGGAACGTGGGCAAAGGCTTAACCAAACATTACTTGATCTTCAGTCACCTTTATATCAGAAAATTATCTCATCAGCACCTCCCAAGGTGAATACACTTATTGCCAGTGGCGATGTATTGGTTCTAAATACCAAACCCCTCGCTACAATTCCCGATGCCGATGTTGTTTGTTATGCACTTTGGGCGAATCCTGAATTAGCCTCTAACCATGGGGTTTTTGTATGTGATAAGCATCAACCTCAAAAGCTCCTGCAAATGCTGCAAAAGCCCAATGAGACACAACTCAGAGATATTGCAACCAAGCATTTATTCCTGATGGATGTTGGCATTTGGTTATTGAGTGATAAAGCCATTGATATGCTAATGAAAAAATCGGGCTACAACAAGGGCGAACAACCCACAAAGCCTGACTTTTACGACCTATACTCACAATTTGGCCTCTCCTTTGGAAGTACTCCGACCATTGTAGATGATGAAATAAGTAAACTTAAAGTGGCTATCATTCCTTTGGAGGATGGTGAATTTTATCACTATGGAACAAGTAAAGAGTTAATCTCATCAACCCTTGCCATTCAGAACCGGGTTAACGACCAACGTTCAATACTCCACAAAGACATCAAGCCCCATCCTTCCATGTTTATTCAAAATGCTGTGGCAAAGATTAAGCTGGAAGAACACATGCAAAATCTATGGATTGAGAATAGTTTCATTGGGAGTAAATGGGGATTAAGCAACAACCATGTTCTAACCGGTATACCAGAGAATGATTGGGAGATTAAATTACCTGTAGGAACCTGTCTTGACATTGTTCCAATAGGCGAATCTCAATATTGTATACGCCCCTATCACATCATGGATAAATTCGGTGGTGAGTTGGGAAATTCGGAAACTCAGTTTCTAAACCAATCATTGGGAAGTTGGCTAAAGCAACGAGGGATTACATTTGAAGAAACCGGACTTAACCCAAAAACCGATATTCAGGAAGCTGCCCTCTTCCCTGTTTGTAATGAAAAGGAACTAAATTCAGAGTATATTAATTGGTTAATAAATGGATCAGAGAACCCAAGCTTTAAAAACCAATGGTTGGCGCAAACGCGATTATCTGCTTCAGAAATATCTGATCAAACAAACCAGCAACGCGCGCGGATTCAACGTGTCAGTTATAGGAACAAAAACTGGCCGTCACTAAGAAATAACTCAAAGCATAGTGTCTTTTATCAGCTAAATCTGGATCATGCTGCAAGTGAATTTGCTAAGCACAATCTACTAGTAAAACCGATTTCAGAAAATGACTTGAATCCTCAGCAAAGACTAAGCGAGAAAATGTTTCAGGCCAGAATCAATCAATATAAAGGCCTGGACTATTCCAAACCAGAATCTGAAGCCTTTGGTATTTTACGCGACACATTATTGGAATCATTTAATCAGCAACAATCACTACCCAAATTAAACATCTTCCCTGATCAGATTGTATGGGGACGCAGCCCTGTTCGGATTGATGTAGCAGGTGGATGGACTGATACGCCACCATATTGCATGTTTGAGGGTGGAAAGGTTGTGAATCTTGCGATTAATTTAAATGGACAACCTCCATTGCAAACCTATGTCAAACCTTGTAAAGAATATAAAATTATCATCCGTTCAATCGACCTGGGAACACGAGAAATCATCTCTAACTGGAATGAACTAGAAAATTATAACCAAATAGGATCTGCTTTCTCAATACCTAAAGCAGCGCTTTGCCTGGCAGGATTCTTACCTCAATTTTCATCACATCAGTTTTCATCACTGGAAGATCAACTCAAAGAATTCGGCTGTGGAATTGAAATTACGATGCTTGCAGCTATTCCTAAAGGTTCTGGTCTGGGAACAAGCTCAGCCCTTGCAGCAACGGTTTTAGGTACTTTATCTGACTTTTGTGGGCTCAACTGGGATCACTCAAAAATCTGTATATACACATTAATTCTTGAGCAGCTTTTAACCTCGGGCGGAGGTTGGCAAGATCAGTTTGGAGCTGTTCTACCAGGAATAAAATTACTTGAAACAACAGCTGGTTCTATACAGAAACCCGGAGTAAAATGGGCTCCAGACTACTTGTTTACAGACTATCAGCATAAATCATGCATGCTTTTATATTACACCGGTATTACACGCACTGCAAAAGATATCCTTTCAGAAATAGTTAGAGAAATGTTTTTGAATGAGACAGAGCATTTGGATACATTGGCCGAAATGAAACAGCATGCCTTATTTACATTTGATGCACTACAAAAGAACAGCTTTAATGTTTTTGCATCATGTGTTGCAAAAACCTGGGAACAAAATAAACGAATAGACAAAGGGACTAACCCTCCAGAAATTCAAAAACTAATTAATCAGTTTGATGATCTTGCTGCTGGATATAAACTGCCTGGAGCTGGGGGAGGTGGTTACATGTATATTATTGCCAAAGATCCAGAGGCGGCCATACGAATCAAAAAACGACTGAGAGAAAATCCTCCAAATGAGAATGCACGATTTGTTTCGATGGAACTTTCACAAACCGGATTTCAGGTAACAAGATCATAACGAAAAAGAGGGGCTCAATTGAGTCCCTCTTCATTTTATATTGTACTATCTTTTTAGTTTTTCAATCCACTTCTTTCCAAAAGTGCATCAACAGTTGGTTCTTGTCCACGGAAACGTTTGTACAGTACCATTGGATGCTCACTGCCTCCTTTTTCCAATACATTTTCACGGAATGAATCTGCAGTCTTACGATCGAAGATTCCATTTTCTTTAAAAGCAGCAAATGCATCTGCATCCAATACTTCAGCCCACTTATAGCTGTAGTAACCAGCTGCATAACCGCCAGCAAAAATATGAGAGAACGAAGTACTCATAAGACTTCCTTCTACCGGATCAAACAAATCAGTTGGAGCCATTGCTTTTGCTTCCAGCACTGCAACATCAACATCAAGTGGTTTTGTAATTTGATAATAAGCCATATCCAACATTCCAAAACTCAACTGGCGTTCAGACATATAACCTGACTGGAAGTTTTTAGCAGCAACAATCTTTTGAATGAGTTCTTCTGGTAACTTCTCTCCAGTCTCATAATGAACAGCAAACAAATCCAACCACTCTTTTTCGTATGCCCAGTTTTCATGAATTTGTGAAGGTAACTCAACAAAATCGCGATATACATTCGTTCCCGAAGTACTTGAATATTGGCACTTGCTCAACATACCATGCAAGCCATGTCCAAACTCATGCAAGAAAGTGGTTACCTCATCAAATGTTAATAGAGAAGGTGCTGATTCAGTTGGCTTGGTGAAATTCATGACAATGCTAACATGAGGGCGAACATCTTTCCCAGCTTCTAACCACTGACCACGATAATCAGTCATCCATGCACCTGAGCGTTTCCCATCGCGAGGGAAAAAGTCCATATACAATACAGAAACAAACTCACCTTTTTCATCAAAAACCTCATAGGCCATTACATCAGGATGATAAACCTGAATGTCTTTATTTTCTTTTAGCTCCAAACCATAAAGGGTATTGGCCAAACCAAATACACCTTGAATTACATTCTCTAGTTTGAAGTAAGGCTTTACTTCTTCTTCATTAAACCCGTAGTTGGCATTTTTAAGCTTCTCAGAGTAATAGGTCCAGTCCCAACGCTGAAGTGTTCCTGTAAAGCCTTGCTTCTTAGCAAACGCTTCTACTTCGGCAAAATCACGCTCCGCAGCCGGACGTGAAGCTTGATGCAGATCCTCTAAGAAATCGATTACCTTATCCGACTTTTCAGCCATTCTGCGCTCAAGCTGAAAATCAGCGTGAGATTCGTACCCTAACAAGTTGGCCTTTTCTAATTTCAGATCAACAATCTGCTTAATGAGTTCCTTGTTGTCATATTCATTTCCCTTATTTGCTTTCGTTGTAAAAGCACGATACATTTTTTCACGCAGATCACGATTATCAGCATATTTCATAAATGGAATGAAACTAGGATATTGCAAGGTAAATAACCAACCTTCTTTCTCTTTTGCTTTGGCAGAAAGAGCAGCTGCATCTTTTGCAAAACCAGGAAGCCCTGACAATTTAGCTTCATCAGTAATTAGCATTTCAAAAGCATTGGTTTCAGCCAATACATTTTCAGAATATTGCAAGCTTAGTGTTGAAAGTTCACCAGTAACTTCACGATAACGCACCTTTTGATCTTCAGTAAGATTAGCACCATTGCGCACAAAACCTTTGTATGAATTCTCCAAAAGTGTTTTCTGTTCAGCATTTAGGTCAAGTTTATCCTTTTGTTTGTACACTGATTTTACACGTGCAAATAAGTCTTTATTCAATGAAATATCGTTCCCAAATTCAGAAAGCATTGGAGCAACCTCCTGTGCAATCTTTTGAATCTCATCATTCGTTTCAGCTGAGTTCAAATTAAAGAAGATACCACTAATTATTCCCAGTCGTTTCCCGCTAATTTCCATAGCAACGATTGTATTCTCAAAATCTGCTTTTGCCGGATTATCAATTACCTGCTGTACTTCAGCCTTAGCTTCCTCAATGGCAGCTTTAAAAGCTGGTAAAAAATGTTCATTTTCAATTTCCTCAAACGGAGCCGTTTGATGAATATTACTAAACGGTTGTAGCAATGGGTTTTTGCTGTTATCAGCAATCGAATTATTCATTATTAGTAAGATTAAAAATACAGGCAGCAATGCCTTTAGTGTTTTCTTCATTTCAAATATTTTAAAGTTTTCAGTAAAGTTGTGCGGAATAGGTATTCCCAATCCACAATAAATTACAGAAAACTTCAACTTTGGTTCATCTCTTTGCCTTTTTTTTCTTTTTCTTCTCAACCGACCATCCAAATTTGCCAATTGGGTCACCGAGTTTAAAGTAATGGCCATGAGAATAACAAATGGGGTCAGCCTTTTTCAGGCTAAATGCACCGGTCTCTTCATCCAGATATCGGTCATCAGCAATTACATTCACTACTTCTGAAATAAACATGTCATGCGTACCAAGCTTTACAATCTCTTTCACCTTGCACTCAATATGAATTGGGGCTTCCTTAACAATTGGAGCTTTTACAACAGTTGCCGGAGCAGGAGTTAATCCCATTTCCTTCCATTTATCAAATTTTGCTCCAGATCGAACGCCACACCAATCAGTAGCCCTTGCCAGTTCTTCTGTTGTCAGGTTGATTACATACTCTCCTGTTCGCTTTATTATCTCGTAAGAATGTCTGCTTGGTCTCACCGATATATAGCACATGGCTGGGTCACTACAAATAGTCCCTGTCCATGCAATCGTAATTAGATTATATTCTTCGGGAGATTCACCACAACTCACCAGTACTGCGGGAAGTGGATAAACCATAGTTCCAGGTTTCCAATTTACTTTTGCCATAACTTTTAAAAATTAACGCATTAAATGGAGATGTTTGCGAATTACTTCACCAACTGATTGGTAGATGCTTGAGCGAGTAATTTCCCTTTTTGATTAAACATATCAGCTCGCATAAAAAGTGTATTCCGTGAAATAGAAACCACCTTGGTTACAACAAACAGTTCTTCTTCCAAAGGAACAGCCCTGACATACTGAATATTCATATCTACCGTAAGAATAGGCTTTCTGCAAGTAAGTACTCCCAACGGACCAAAGGTATCATCAAAACAGGCTGCAATAATTCCGCCCTGAACAGATCCTTGTGGATTTGAAAAACTCTTATCTACCCAGAACCTGATTGTCAGTTCGCTCCGTTTTTGATAATCTAAAAACTCACCTTTTAAAACGAAAAATGAATTTGGTGGCAACTGATACGAAAACCCCTCCGGAATCTGAACCTCGCTCATCTCCTTTTCGAGCAAATCTATATTGGCCTGATTCTTATTAAAATTCATTAAGATCGATTTATTGAAATTGTCCTACAGTCATCAATTGTGTAGCCATCTGAAAACCATATTTATTCAATCGTTCACGGAAAATTGGAAGTTTTTCAGCCATTTCTTTATGCTCGGGTCTCCCCTGTAGCTCCTCTAAAATCTTACCCATCATTAGATATTTTTCTTCAAGAAATAGCTCGTCTTTATTCACAGTCTTCATTTTTTCATGAGGAAAAGACAACTGAACATCTACCCCATTCTCCTTAATGACTTCCAAAATACCAGCTTGTGTCCAGGTTTCCCGGTGACTAATACCATGAAGTCTATCAACAAACGACTTGAAATGATGCAACATCTTTTGGTTTTCCTGAGCCTCATTCAAATCACCATCTGAAATTTCATTAATGATTACCCAACCACCAGGTTTTAACACCCTTCTCATTTCTGAAAAACTTTTTTCAATATCTTTTAAATGATGTAAGGCATTTGAAATTGCAACAACATCGAATGAGTTATCTTCAAAATCGAGCTGCTCCCCCTCCATACGCTTAAATTGAATGTGCTCTTTGGGGAAATGTTCACGTGCCTCTTTCAGCCATTCTTCCCCAGGGTCAGTACCTATAATACTAACTGAATCGCCAAAAGTATCATCAAGTACCTTGATAAAATCACCAGCACCAGTTCCAATGTCTAATATTTTAGCGATTGATTTATCGTTGAAGAAAGATTTTAGTTGTTCCATCGAATGAATTTTCTTGAATTTTGAATAAAACTCAAAGATATAACTTCTACATAAACGATTTGTTTTTGTTTAAGCTAACAAAAGAAATGCTGACAAAGCTGTAATGATAATGACAAATGCCCGGTAAGTTTTTTCAGGTATCATTTTGACTAATTTAATGCCTAGGAATGCTCCCAAAGCAATTGCTGGCAAGGTCATTAAATCAAGCTTAAGACTCTCTAGGGTAATTGTTTCCCATACTAAAATGTGCAGTGGAAATTTGAAAATATTAATGATGAGAAAAAACCATGCTGATGTTCCAATGAAATTATTTTTAGGAAGATGCATAGCCAATAAATAAATGGCAAATATAGGCCCTGCAACATTTCCAATCATCGTTGCAAAACCTCCCAATACTCCCATTGATGCAGCAAACCACCAGCTATCTGGGAAGAAATTCTTCCCCTTTCTTCGATCCTTCCATAGCATTAACCCAATACATAGAAAAACTAAGATCGCAATGATGTCTTTGAATTGTTCGTCGTTAACTATCTCACCAACCCAAAGAGCCAGACCTATTCCAACAAAAGCCCACGGAATAATTTTAAATAAGTATTTCCATTCAGCATGTCGCCGGTAATAAGCAACTCCAAATACATCAGCCATCATTAAAATTGGAAGCAAAATACCTGTTGATAGTTTCCCTCCAAAAATAAATGCCAGTGTTGGAACCACAATTATTGAAATACCAGGCACGCCAACTTTCGACATCCCAATAAGCATTCCGCAAACAGCCATTAAAAACCATTGTAAGGGTGTGAGTTCAAATGAAGATAAAATTTCCATTGTGCTTGCTTAGGTTTTGTAAAAGTATAAGAATATCTATTTATGGATGAAGGATTAAAGCTTGGAGATAGCAGATTTAATATAATGATAGGGCACAAAAAAGCCTGCATGGAATCCATACAGGCTTTAATATATCTTGAATAAAAATCTTATTCTGAAAGAGCGAAACGATTGAATGCTGTTACAGTTAAGTCTTTGTCTACAGATTTCAAGTAATCTTTTACAGTTTGCTTGTTATCTTTTACAAAAGCTTGGTTCAACAGTGTATTTTCCTTAAAGAATTTGTTTAAAGAACCTTGAGCAATTTTTTCAAGCATTGCTTCAGGTTTACCTTCCTGACGGAATTTTTCTTTAGCAATTTCTAATTCTTTATCAATCACTTCCTGAGAAACAGCATCTTTATCAACAGCAACAGGGCTCATTGCAGCAATTTGCATTGCAACATCTTTACCTACTTGTGCATCAAAACCAGCTTTATTGAATCCTACCATAGTGGCTAGTTTGTTTCCTGGATGAATGTAACCAACTACATATTCAGCTTCAATACTTGCGAAGTAACTTAGTTCAATTTTCTCACCGATTATACCAGTTTGTTCTGTTACATGATCAGCAATTGTGCGACCATCAATTTCTAAAGCTTTCAACCCATCAAGATCAGCAGGTTTTCCAGCAACAGCAACATCAGCAAAACTTGCTGTTTTATTTACGAAATTATCGTTTTTAGCAACGAAGTCAGTTTCACAGTTCAATACTACGATTGCTCCGAATTTATTATCATCAGATACTTTCGCAAGTGCTACACCTTCTGATGCATCACGATCAGAACGTTTGCTTGCTACTAATTTACCTTTTTCACGGATTGTTTGGACGGCGCGGTCAAAGTCGCCATCAGCGTCGGTAAGGGCATTTTTACAGTCCATCATTCCAGCGCCAGTTGCTTTTCGCAACTTCATTACATCTGCAGCAGTAATTGCCATAATTGTTTAATTTATTTTAATAGAAATGACCAATTATTCTTCTGTTTTCTTAGCTTCTGAAGCTACTTTCTCCGCTGCTTCTTTCGCTTTAGCAGCTGACTTCTTTTCTTCATTAGCTTTTGCTTTAGCAGCTTTTTTCTGACTAGCTTCAGCTTCTTCATTCTCACGCTCAACTTTGCGTTCATTCAATCCTTCAGCAACAGCATCAGTCATAAGACGAACAACCAAACGAATTGATTGTGAAGCATCATCGTTTGCAGGAATAATAAAGTCAATTCCTTCTGGTTGAGAGTTTGTATCAACCATTGCAAATACAGGAACACCTAACTTTTGAGCTTCACGAACTGCGATCTTTTCTTTCAATACATCAACAATAAATAATGCTGCAGGAAGACGAGTAAGATCAGAGATACTACCCAAGATTTTTTCCAGTTTAGCACGTTGACGTGTAATTTGAAGTTTTTCGCGTTTTGACAAGACGTCCCAACTGTTGTCTTTCATCATTTTGTCGATGGAAACCATTTTCTTCACCGCTTTACGAATGGTTGGAAAGTTGGTAAGCATTCCTCCTGGCCAACGTTCAACAACATATGGCATATTTACTCCGCCTACTAAATCAGCAACGATTTCTTTTGCTTGCTTTTTGGTAGCAACAAATAGAATCTTGCGACCCGATTTTGCGATTTGCTTGAGACCAGCGGCAGCTTCGTCAATTTTTACGACAGTTTTTTGAAGGTCGATGATGTGGATCCCATTTTTCTCCATAAAAATGTACGGAGCCATGTTAGGATTCCACTTTCTTTTCAAGTGTCCAAAATGAACACCTGCATCCAATAATTCTTGAAAATTTGTTCTTGGCATCTTTTTACTTTTTTAAATAAAATGCTGAAAAGCAACCTCTGAGTAGTCTCTTCAAGGAGAGTCTCAGTGGTTTCAGATCCACAGTTATTATTATAAAATCTATTAACGTTTTGAGAACTGGAAACGCTTACGTGCTTTTGGTTGTCCTGGTTTCTTACGCTCAACCTCACGTGGGTCACGAGTCATAAAACCAGCTTTCTTCAATTCAGATTTTGATTCTTCATTGATTTCAACCATCGCTCTTGAAATGGCAAGGCGCAAAGCTTCTGCTTGTCCTTTAATTCCACCGCCGTCCAGATTTACTTTAATATCGTATTGATCAGCTACTCCTAATAACTCAAGAGGCTGCAAAACAATATACTGTAGTGTTCCATTTGGGAAGTACTCTTTCAAGTCCCTTTTATTAATGGTAATGTTTCCTTTGCCTTCGCTTAAATAAATACGTGCAACGGCACTTTTCCTACGTCCTAAGGTGTTTACTACTTCCATTGTTATAATTTAAAAGTATTCAAATCAATTACTCTAGGGTTCTGAGCTTCTTGCTTGTGCTCAGCGCCAACATACACTTTCATGTTGCCAAAAATTTTGCGACCTAAACGATTTTTAGGTAACATCCCTCTTACAGCTGTTTCAACTAAACGCTCAGGGTATTTAGCCATAATATCTGTAGGAGTTTGCGAACGCTGTCCGCCAGGGTATCCAGAGTGACGCAGGTAAACTTTATCAGTCATTTTCTTACCTGTTAGTTTCACTTTTTCTGCATTGATAACAATTACATTGTCACCACAATCTACATGAGGGGTAAAGTTGGGTTTATGTTTCCCTCTCAACATTTTTGCTACAGAACTAGCCAAACGACCAAGCACCATGTCTGTCGCATCAATAATAACCCATTCTTTATTTGCCGTGGCACTGTTGGCCGATACGGTCTTATAAGTTAAGGTATCCACTTGCTTAATTTTTTTTAATTAACATTACAAATTGCAAAATCTTGTTCTTCAATTACTTAAACAGCAATCAAGTTATTAACAACGGGCATGTTGATAACCATTCTACTATCAAGATATTCAATAAATTATAAGAACTAGACTTACGGACAATAATCGGGACTGCAAAAGTATTTCTTTTTTCGGAAAAACCAAACAGAAAAAACACCCAAAAAGAAATTTAACACAAAGATTTACAAGAAGAAGCCTAATTAAGTTTTGAGTTGCGAGTAGTGAGTTACAGGTTGAGTTGACAAATTAAGCTTTAGATCAACTATAATCTTCAATTACAACAGTGCCCCAATAACGATTAATGACTAAGTGACAAATTGCTATCTTAGCTTCATGCCCACAAATGAAAGAATAAAAGCTGATTTTTTTCAACGGGATACAATTACTGTAGCTCAAGAGCTTTTGGGGAAAATTATTGTTCGGACATTCCCTGATGGAACAACCAAGCGCTATCGAATTACAGAAACTGAAGCTTATTGTGGACAATTGGATCTGGCTTGTCACTCAAGTAAAGGACGAACGAAACGTACGGAAGTCATGTTTCAACCAGGAGGTTTGGTGTATGTGTATTTGATTTATGGAATGTATTGGCTTTTGAACTTTGTAACTGAGGCTGAAAATAATGCATCAGCAGTTTTGATTCGAGGAATGGAAGGATTCAATGGCCCCGGCAAACTTGGTCGCGAACTTCAACTCGACCGCTCCTTTTATGGAGAAAACCTGAAGACCTCTTCCTTAATTTGGCTTGAAGATACTCCGCCAATTACAAATTTCATCTCCAGTCCCCGAATTGGAATTGATTATGCTGGTGAGCCTTGGGTGAGCAAAGAGTGGAGATTTTGTGTTTGTAAATGAATTATCCTCATTTTTTTGCAACGAAAAAGATTTTGTCCCAAAAAAATAGTACAATGATAGTTCCAATTATTGTAGATAAAATGTCTTTAAAATCAAACCCTCCAGTGAAAATTTGAAGAAATTCATATAAGATAACTCCTAAAAATGCGTGAAGAACTGTTCTTTTACCCTTTATCGCATTTTTAAAGAATGCATGCATAAAGGAAATAATTGTAGGAACTGCCAAGAAATTAGGGAAAGTGTCAGCAATATAAAAATCAAAATAATCACTTGAATAAATATATGGCCTATAATAAAACGCACCTAATAGGCTAATTATTAATAATAAAGCAAAAAGAATAATATTTCTCATTTATTAATTCTCAGAAGGCTGTCTCAAATTGTTTTTTAGTATTAGGTAGATGAATCTCAGAGGTTGCTCTGACCAAAGATTAATATTCCTTAGTGGCAAAAAAAATAGTACTCACAAATAAAAACAGGTAATACTAGAGTACAGATTTAGCAAGTGCCATAACAGATTGTTAAATATTTAAGCTTTCAACTTTTTTGTATTGAGTATTCTGGATAAACTTAAGGAAAGATTTTAACCTCATTTGTAATTAATAGTATTTTTGCTGCATAATTGCGTAACCCTGTTGATAACAGATATAATTAATTGGCAATTCTTTCTTTTAAAAAACATTTAAAACTTAGCCATGTTAATAAAGAGCTTATTATGATTGCTAAATAATCGTAAGAGTCAATACTATCCGCTATCGATGATGGTATCTCATAGATAACCCAAAAAATTGTATTAAAAATTAAAAGTCGAAAAAAATTTGATTTTTTATGAAGTCCATAACTTATAAAAGCTGATGAAGGAACACAAAATAAACTTCCCAAAGTATCTGCAAAATGAAAATCTTTTATATTATTTTCATATATGAATGGCCTATAAAATAAAGCAAGCAATAATCCAAAACAACCAACACAAATACCTAAACAGACATAATGTAAGTTTCTCCTTCTGCCGAATTTATTGAAAGAATCCATAATATTCTATGTTAAAGGACTAATCATCAAGATTGATTAGCCCTTATTCTTAAAACTAATATTATAATTTTCTAGTAATGAGGATGCAATTTGCCAGTTGGAAGATTAGATTTTCTCATCTGTTCTCCAATCCAATAACCGACGGCATACCAAAACTTATCAGCAACTAATCCGCCTCCATTAATTCGTTTTAGATTTTCTTTCTTCATAAGAAAAATATTATCTATTTTTTGATCTTGCATGTTTTTATTCATTATTTGTATTTTTTAGGATTAAAAATATATTATTCGGCTAATAAGCCCTCTTTAAAACTTCTTCCAGCAGACTTGGGATCATTTAAAGTATCCCACAATATACCTAAAGCGACCCATTCGGCTATTTTGACCCAAATACCACCATCTACTTGTTTCAACTCATACTTATCCAATTCTTTCATAATCTTAAAATTTTAAATTCCCTACTCATTAATGGCTTTTCGGGTACCGCCCAAGTTTGTGCACTAAACTCGAAAGCCAAATTAACTTTGTCCACTCTCATAAAAAAGTAGTGACATATTTTTCAGACGATATCCTCCCACAATTTTCTTGGTTATTTGATGAGATATCAATTGTATGGAATAGGAAACCTTTAATTCAAAGTCATTTTTATAAAAGTATGTTTGCCGGGTTCTGCAAAAACTTACTGGAGCACCCAAATCTCTTACTTCTTCAATGCACCTGTATAAATGACTTTGGCTAACACCAAGCCTACAAGCGAACTCACTGGGAGTGCCTGTACTTTCTTCTTTAATCAGGCGATTCATCTTTTTTAATCGTTCCAATTGCTCAAATGACTTCATATCTCAATGTTTATGATTCAACAAGAATTTTATTTCTTACGGATGATGGGAATTGTCGATTCCACATGTTTTGATAGATTCCTTCTTCATTCATCAACTTATCATGGTTACCTGTTTGTACCAACTTCCCTTTTTGCAATACAAAAATCTGATCGGCATCAACAACTGAGCTTAACCGATGTGCAATCAGAATAACAGTTTTCCCATCTTTTAAAAATGACTGGATTACCTGTTGAACGAAAAACTCAGATTCGGCATCCAGATTTGATGTTGCTTCATCCATAACAAGAATTTCTGGATTTCGATACAAAGCCCTGGCAATTGCTATTCGTTGTTTTTGCCCACCGGAAATAGTTGCTCCATTTTCGCCCAGGTAAGTATTAAAGCCAGAAGGAAGTTGCTCAATAAATTCCGTCATCCCCAATTGTGTAAAAATCTTAAGGATAAGCTCCATGTCGGGCTGATAATCTCCAACTGCAATATTCTCAACAATATTACCAGCAAATAAATCAAGGTTTTGAGGAACAATACTCACAAGATTCCTCAAACTTTCTGGGCTTACATGATTGATATTAATATCACCGATATAGATTTGACCCTCGTTAATTGGATACAAACCTTGAACTAACGCAGCAATAGTTGATTTTCCAGATCCACTTTCTCCAATAATTGCAGACAACTTGCCATGAGGAATAGTCATGTTAAATCGTTCGAAAACATCAGTCCTTGTCCCATAGCTAAAACTCATATCCTTTAAAACAATATCACCTACATGAGATTGATTCAGTTCAATGGTGTTAGCTTCTTCCTCCCTATCCAGATCCATAATTTCGAAAAGACGATCTGAAGCAATTCGGGCATTCTGAATGGTTTTATTCATTCCAATTAACGCACTTACCGGATTTGTAAAATATGCCAGTAACGCATAAAAAGACATTAACTCTCCTGGAGTAATTTCCTGATTAATCACAAGCATACTCCCAAACCAAAGCAGAATAATAGTAAATAATCGGTTAACAAATAAGGTTGAATTTGATGAAAACAAACTATTCAGGCCTGACTTATAGGTATTGTTTAGCAGCCTAATAAATCGCGTTTCTGTTTTCACACTATTGAATTCTTCTAAATTGAATTGTTTAATCGTTTTAGTGGCTCTTAACGATTCAACAAGCTGCGATTCCAGTTCAGCTGCATTTTCCATGATTTTTCGTTCCCGCTTTTTATTTAGCTTATCAACTATGAAATAAATAAGGACATAAACAGGAATAATAATTGCGATGACCATTGCCAGACGCGAGCTGTAAAGAAACATCAATAAAAATGAGAAAAGAATTATAAAAATATTTACAGCAAGGCTAATTAGACTTTCGTTAATAAATACCCTGATTTTTACTGCATCATTTATTCTGGAGATAATTTCACCAGTACGCATGGTATCAAAAAAGCGTTGAGGTAACTTAAGCAAATGCTTATAGTACCCAAGGATTAATCGGGCATCAATAAGTTGTCCTGTTTTTAGTATAAAACGGGTCTGAAACGATCCTATCGCAACCTGAAAAAGCAGAAGAACAATCATCCCAATACTCAACATATTGAGCAAGTTTCGGTTTCCATTAACTAAAACGAAATCGGTAATCTTTTGAATATATATTGAAACGGAAAGTCCAAGTATTGTGAACATAACAGCTCCAAGCAACGACTGAATTAATACACTTTTGTGTGGCTTTAAAAGAAAAATAAACCTTGATGTTGTAGATATTTTTTCATTTAATGGTCTGAAATTATCATTCGGGGAAAGTAAAATCAGCACCCCTGACCATTCTTTCTCAAATTCTTCAAAGGGCTTTCGATGAACCTGTCCATCTCCCGGATCCATTATTTCGATATACTTCTTGGTTACTTTATAAATAACGACATAGTGCTGCAAAACTTCTTTTACAACCACATGCGCAATTACAGGTAAGGGAACTTCATTAAAAGCTTCCAGATTACATTTTACCCCTTTTCCGGAAAAACCCATTTTCTCTGCCGCTTTGATTAAACCCCATGCATTGGTTCCTTTTTTATCAGTACCAGCCCACTGTCTGATTTTTGCAATTGGCAACTTACTTTTATGAAATGCTGCCACCGATGCCAAACATGCAGCTCCACAATCTGTAATATCCCGCTGTTTAACATTAATGCCTGCCATTTCTAATGCTTTTCAGAATTATCAACTATAAGCTTAGGATTTAGCCATTTATCAGTCTTGTCATAAAGTAGCTGCAGAACAGTCCTTTCCGCTATTTCAAATCTACTTGTAAGAGTTAGCCCATTTTTTAATGCTCCTTTGTGTCCTGATTTCAATTGCAGGTGAGTTTGATCAAGCGAGCACCTGACTTTAAAAAGAAGCTGATTATTTTTGACTATAGGCTGTGTCGAAATATCTATAACTGCTCCAGAACCCATTCCCCATTGATTGTAATTATAAGTATCAAATTGAAATTTGGTTCTCATTCCTCTCCGAATGAATGAAATATCAGAAGGACTTACATAAGTATCTACAATTAAATTATCGACTGGAGTGATTGTTGCTAACTCTTGATTAACTACGACATAACTGCCTTCTCTCTGTCCTCCATATTCACTTATTACTCCTTTAATTGGAGAAAGCAAAAAATAAAAATTCCTGTCTTCATTTAATTGATTTAATTCTCCTATTATTTCCCTGTTGGATTCTTCCAACTGTTTTTTCTCTGCCACCAATTCACTTTTTTGTGTTTCAACAAATACTTCCTTTGACTTAATGGCATTTTGAAACTTAAATTTTATCCTGTCAATTTCGGCATCAGGAATTACTTCAGATTTGTGTAGTTTTTTATTCCGCTCAAACTCTTTCTTCAGAATTGAGATTTCCAATTCTAATTCTGATAGTCGTTTATTGAAGTGCTTTGACTTTTGTACATAAGCACCCGTTTTTATGTTTTTAAAACCTCTGCTAAGGAAATATTTTATGTCTGACAGATATAATTGATTTCTACTAAGTATATCTTTAATCAAACGAACCTTTTCTTCAATCTTCCCTTGATCAATCCAAACTATTGTATCTCCTTCCAATACAGCTTTATTTTCTTCCAATTCACAGTGAGTTAACCTTCCATTTACAGGAGACACTAAGCGTATAGATGGTCTTGAAGATTGAACGATACCTCTTGTCTGGGTGCTTATTTTCAATGATATAAAAGGTTGTGATGTCAGAAAGCTCAATATCATCAAAATTGATATCAGATAAATATACTTTTCTGATGTACTATGTTTTTGAAAATGGTTTTCACTTGTAAAAGCAACAATCTCGTCAGGAAATAATTTTTTTCTCATTTAGGGTGTTATTAGAACAACATTACCCTAAAGATAAGCTAAATAAAAAGATTCATACGCAAAGTTTCTGTTGAATTATATGAATGATGCAAATAAGGTCTCGAACTGACATTTAGCACATATGAACGACAAAAAATGGCATATTATTGTTAACAACCTATTCCCTTTTCAAGATAAACCGATCATAAAACCATAGCAATATAGCTGCAGAACAGGCAACACCAGCATAAATCACCCAGATATCTTGAGGATGATAGTTTATCCATAAGAAATCTGACAACTCAGAAATACTCATATTCATTTTTTGCGCCGCATCCTGAATGTAATCGTTCTTAGTGAACTCACCAGAAATTTCCGGTATCTCTAAACCACGAACTGCCACCTCTTTTTTAAGCAGAAAAATCTTATCCGAAATGCGTTCATAAATACTTCCTGAAAGTAAGCCTGCTATTTGATGCCCAAGCGCAATTGCCATATATGATGAACCCAGATAAAGTGCTTTTTTATCATCAGGAGCAATTCGACCGACATATTCTATGAACTTTGGAGAACTGGCCATTTCGCCCAATCCAAAGATTAAAACTCCAAACATGATGATCCACCCACTTTGAAATGAAAACATCAATCCTAAACCTCCTGCCAAAACAAGGATACCACCCATCATAGCCATCAATGGGCGAAACCTCATAACAAAAGCTGAAACAACTAATTGAAAGCAAATTATGAAAAATGAGTCAAGACTTAAAAATGTAGGCGTTGAAATTCCACCTGCATCATTTCCAATGGCATCCGCTAATCCAGGAAGAATTGAATACAAGGCATCATATAATATATTTGTATTCACCCACTCTTCAACAAATACTGGAAAAGAATAATATAACTGATTAAACGCTGCCCAAAACAACGACATGATTATCAGAAACAAAACATATTTCCAGTTTTGTAGCGTAATCCATATATTAACAAATGCCTCCCCAATCTTTTTAGCCAAACCACTTTCATCGTTTTTTGCAATGGGTTCCTTAAAAAAGAAAATGGTAATTACATAATTCAATGCGACTACAATCATCGACATAAAAAACACATAATCCCAACCTTTTTTCAATACAATCCCAGCCAAAAAAGGCCCAATAAATCCTCCAATATTTACCATCATATAGAAAATACCGAAACCAATGGATGCTGTTTTCTCATTGGTTTCACGAGCAATCATGGCAGAAATAATAGGCTTAAAGAAGGCACCTCCAACACATATCCACACAAACGAAAAGAACGCCATTTCAAAACTATGGAAAGTCCGCATCATGTAAAACCCTGAAATGTATAATGCAAAAGATAGGTAAAGAATCTTCTTGTACCCAACCTTATCGGCAATAGCACCTGTTATAACAGGAAGAAAATACAACAACATGGAGCCAGTCCCCATAATTACTCCTTTTTGAACCTGAGTAAACCCAAGTGCACCGGTATCTTTAGAATTAACAAGAAACAAGGCTAATGCAAGATAAAAACCGTACCACGCCCATCTTTCAAATAACTCTATTGTATTTGCTGCCCAAAATGTACGACTGTATTTCTTAAAGATACTTAACGCTCCCATAATCATTCTTTTTGTGAAGAAAACAAAGAAAAGAAAATTCAGGTGTAATGCCAATTAAGAATAATTAACTAATAGGGGGTGAAAGAATTGTTCAATTAGTCAACAGCTTTATTACTTTTGTTGTTTGTGTTAAAAATTAGGATACATGAAGATAAATAAGAAAACAAGGATAGGAATTATATTGAGTGGTCTACTGGCAATTTCAATATTGTTTACAGCCCTCAATCGTGACGAGAAACTTTTTTTGATTGATAAAAATCTGGATATCTATTATACACTGTTTAGGGAACTCAATCTCTTTTATGTAGATGATATTAACCCCACCGATTTGGTTAAAACGAGTATTGATGAAATGCTTCAGTCGTTAGATCCTTATACCAATTATATTGCAGAGTCTGACATGGAAGATTTTAAATTCATGACTACTGGTGAATATGCAGGTATTGGAGCTCTTATTAGTAAACATGGCGACGAAGTTGTTGTTGCTGAACCTTACGAAGGATTCCCAGCGCACAAATCAGGATTAAAAGCAGGTGACGTTATTTTAGAGGTATCTGAAAAGGAAACCAAAAAGATGAATACTGAAGATGTGAGTAATCTTCTGAAAGGGCCAGCCAACAAAATTGTCAAAATAAAAGTTCAGCGTCTGGGAGAAAAGAAGACCCGTAATTTCGATATTGTTCGTGAGAAAATACACATTGATGCTGTTCCTTATTATGGAATGCTTGATGATGAAACTGGCTACATTCGCCTTTCCAACTTTACAACGAACTGTAGCGATGAGGTGAAAAAGGCTTTTACTGAATTGAAAGAACAAAAGAAAGCTAAATCATTAGTTCTTGATTTACGTTCGAACCCTGGTGGTTTATTAATGGAAGCTGTAAAAATCACCAACCTGTTTGTTCCAAAAGGAGAAGAAATTGTAAGCACTCGTGGCAAAGTAAAGCAGTGGGATAAAGTTTACAAAGCTACTGAAGAACCTATTGATACGATTATGCCCATTGCTGTTATTGTAAATCGTGGTTCGGCATCAGCCTCCGAAATTGTTGCCGGTGCACTTCAGGATCTAGACAGGGCTGTAATTGTTGGGGCAAGAACATTTGGGAAAGGGTTGGTTCAAACTACCCGCGAGCTTAGTTATAATACACAATTAAAAATCACGACTGCTAAATATTACATCCCAAGTGGTCGCTGTATTCAGGCGCTGGATTACTCAAATAGAAATGATGATGGGAGTGTAGGTACTATTCCCGATTCATTAATTACAGAGTTCTCAACCAAGAAGGGTCGCAAAGTTTATGATGGTGGTGGAATTGTGCCAGATGTAAAAATTGACCTTGACATGTTGAGCAGTTTTAGCATTCATTTGGTACGTGATTTTATGTTCTTTGATTTTGCTACTCAGTTTGCAAATGAAAATAAATCAATCGATTCTCCAGAAGAATTCAAAATTACTGATGAAATTTATGCTGAATTTAAGGAATTTGTCAAATCCAAAGACTTCTCATACAAATCAGCTACTGAAAAGCTTTTCGATGAATTATTGAAAACAGCCAAAAAGGAACGCTATTATTCTGTTGCTGAAGAACAATTCGAAAGTTTAAAAGTTAAAATTGGTCATGAGCTTGATAAAGATTTAGAGCAATTCAAAGAAGAAATCTCGGATATACTTACGGATGAGGTTATCACAAGATATTATTTCCAGAAAGGAGCCATACGCTCAGCAATTGTAAATGATAAAGGAATTTTAAAGGCAAAAGAACTTATAAAAGATCCTGAAGTTTACAGCATGACCTTTTCCCCTGGAAAAATTATTTCAATGAATCACATAAAAAAACCCGGTACTAAAGACCGGGTTTTTCCTGATATGGTAATTAATAACTAGTTTCCTAATCCAAATGTATTTGGGAATATAATTGCTACAGTAATTATTGCCAAAATAAAAACTGCAAGAGCTACAAAAAACAAAACAACCCCTGCTTTATAACGCTTATTACTTTTTTGCAATTGAGTAACCGATAATATTTTGTTGATTTTATTGACCATTTTCTTCAGAGCCATCTGATCTTTAACAATATAATCATAAGCACCATACTTCATGGTGTTAATCGCAATATCAATACTATCTTGCCCTGAAAGGAAAATGAACTCAACATCAGGAGCTACCTTTTTAGATTTTTTCAGCACTTCAATCCCATTCATTCCTTCTAACAAATAATCCTGAATAACAATTCTTGGTTGTTTGTCCATTGCAGTAATAGCTTCTTCACCTTTATAAAAAGTCTCCACATTGGTGAATTTATTCGTTTTCAGAAAGCTGACAATCAATTTATTGTACACATGATTGTCTTCTACTACAAAAATCAAAGGGTTCTTATTGTTTTGCATAATCAAGATATAAGTTTTTTAGCGCTCAGAGTTGAAAAGCTTTAATAATGGCTTGTTAAATTTAATAAAAAATAAAATACAACATCTTAAAAACGTAATTTTTAATAATACTGTATAATAATTGTCTTATTTTTTCAATTTTTTGGGATGCATCTTCCATATTTACTTTCTTTGTATAAAGCTCTTAACTATGCTTTTGGCAATTGACATAGGAAATACAAATATTGTTTTTGGCGTTAATTCCGGCAATGAATGGGGAAAAGTATGGCGAATTCAAACCAACCCATTAAAAACAGCCGATGAGTATGAAGTCATTTTTAGATCCTTATTTGCTAACGGTGAAATTTGCAGAAATTCATTTAAAACGATCATTATCAGCAGTGTTGTACCATCACTAACGAGTGACTTTTTAAGAATGACTGAAGCTTTGACAGACACAAAACCAATACTTGTTGGCCCTGAGATTTACAACAAACTCCCACTCAAAATACTAAACCCCTATGAAATTGGCACCGATCTGGTAGCAAATGCAATGGCGGCTCTAAGCAAATATCAGAAAGATGTCATGATTATTGATTTTGGAACAGCCCTCACATTTACAAGTATTTCAAAAAACGGTGAGATATTGGGTGTTGCTATTGCCCCAGGACTGCGAACCGCAATAAAATCATTAGCTGGAAATACCGCACAGTTGCCACATGTTCAGTTAGAAGTACCTCCATCTGTTTTGGGAAAAAACACAGTTCATGCAATTCAATCTGGCATATTAATTGGATTTACCGGATTGGTTGAACACATGATTACTGAAACAGAAAAGACACTGAATAAAAAACTACTGGTTATTGCTACCGGAGGCCTTTCCTCCCTCCTTGCGGCTGAAACCAATAAGATTGATCACCTCGAAGAAAACATTACACTAGACGGTTTGAAAGCTATCGGAGATATCCTTGATTAAAAGCAAGTTGTTAAAACATGTAAAAATTCTCTTTTCAATTAAACCCTTTTTGCAACAACCAGTCAAAAGGGCAAAATATTTATTATAAAAATTGAAAACGATGAAAAAACAATTAATCACAATTGGGCTATCCCTCATTTTTATTTTTAGCCTGAGCTTAGCACAAGCTAACAATCCAGAGAAAAGGAACAGGTGCGAATTTAAAGAAAAAGGCCAGCATGGTATGATGCATGGCAAATTGCTCACCGAAGAACAAAAAGAGATTTTCAAAGAAATTCGAATTGCAAGTATGAAAGAATCAAAAGCAATGCAAGATGAACTTCGTGAACTACATGCCCATCATCAAACACTAATGACAGCTGAGAAGCACGATCTCAACAAAATATATGCTAGCATTGATAAAATGGGCGAACTGAAAACAGAACTGGCAAAAATAAAAGCTAAAGCCAGAGTTAAGATGTCTTCTCATTTAACAGATGAACAAAAACTAAAAATGGCAAATTTTCATAAATTTCAAAAGGGGAAGAAGCATGGTCATTCCAAAAGATTAGGGAATAAAGCTTGGAATGAATAATTAGGTTTTCTTATTTCATGACTAAAAGGCGGGATGATTCTCGCCTTTTTTATGCTTTAAATATTAAGTGCTTACCGATAATATGCTTGTGTTGAACGAAAAAAGAAGGGCTGGATTTTCGAAATAGCTTAACTTATGCAACGAAAATCAAAATCTTGCGTCATAACCATAAAGAAACCCATTATGAAGAACTATTTTTTAAAAGCTTTCATTTCATTTTTATCACTAATACTGCTCGCTACTTCTTGTATTTTTATTGGCCCTTCCATCAAAGGCAATGGAGTTGTTGAACGTGAAACTCGTAAACTTGATGACTTTTCTTCAATTAAAGCATCTCACGGACTTGAGGTTCATCTTATTCCAGACAACAAAGAATTTGTAGTTGTTGAAGCTGATAATAATCTGTTTCAAACAATTAGAACTGAAGTTTCAGGTGATGAACTCGAAATATACACCGATGAGCAAATTCGCAGAGCTAAGTCTAAAAAGGTTTTTGTTCATTATATAGAAATTGACGAAGTCAGATCCAGCTCTGGATCACATGTTTATACCGATGAAATGCTTCGATCTAAATCCTTAATATTGACGGCCTCATCAGGAAGTCATCAAAAAATGGAAATAAGCACCTCCCGTTTAAACTCCAAATGTTCCTCTGGTGCACATCTTTCAATTGAGGGAAAAAGCCAGAAAGCAACATTCAAAGCTTCCTCCGGTGCACACATAAAAGCCAAGAACTTAACTACAGATGAAGCCAATGCCGATGTTTCAAGTGGAGCACATATTACCTTCACCGTGTTGGAACACCTTGACGGAGAAGCCTCCAGCGGAGGGCATATTTATTTCTATGGCAACCCAAAAGATACCCACATCGACAAATCATCGGGAGGGCAAATCATCTCACGATAAGATATTTACAACTAAAACGACAAGCATGAAAACAATTAAACTACTTACATTTTCTCTTGCATTTCTATTTTGTATTGGGACACAGGCATTAGCCAAAAAGTCGGATAGCCAGATTCGTAATGTCCCTGAATTTAGTGCCATTAAAGTTAGCAGCGGGATCGACCTGTACCTGACTCAATCCAATTCTGAAAAAGTTGAAATTAAAGCTGATCAGGATATTATAGATGAAATTGTAACAAAAGTAAAAGATGGCGTTTTGCACATCTATCTGGAGAAAAACATGAACTGGCAATGGAATAAATCACGTAAGGCTTATGTTTCTTTTGACGATTTGAAAGCAATAAAAGCTTCTGCAGGATCTGATGTTTACTCTGAAAATAGTTTTGACCTTGATGACTTAAAACTTGATGCAAGTAGTGGGTCGGACATTAAGCTTGAAGATTTGAAGGCCAATAAAATCTGGGTGGAAACTAGCAGTGGTTCCGATGCTCTATTATCCGGAGAAGTTAGTCACTTTGAAGCCAGAGCATCAAGTGGAAGTGATATTGATGCAAGCGACCTGGTAAGTAAACATTGTAAAGTCAGCGTATCAAGCGGATCCGATGCTTCAGTACATGCAACAGAAAGCCTAAAAGCAAATGCCAGCAGTGGTGGAGATGTTCGCTACAGAGGAAATCCATCCCAAAAAAATGTACATGAATCGAGTGGCGGAGACGTTTCTAGTTTCTAGAATATATGCCCTGCTAACAACAGGGCTTTATTTTTTCAGCAATTTTCGCATTGCCCTTGCATACCGTTTTCCAAGCTCACGATAGGATTCAGAATTAAAATGAATCTCATCACCTCTATCTGTTAATCCCTTACTTCCAACAAACTCCATATTAGAGTCTTCCTTTGCAATTACTTTTATAGCTTTCATCACCATCATTGGATAAATCACTTCATCTTTAAACTTCTTTCCATTGTATGACTGAAATTTTCGAACCATCTCACCCGCAACAAATGGCAACTCAGGATTTCCAGACAATTTCCTTAATCTTGAAACAAGTTGCTTAAACTTTTGCCCATAGTATGGAGCCAGTTCCAATTTTGAATCCGATTCGCCCTGATGCCACAGAACGCCTTTCAATTCGCCATATTGAAGTGCAAATTCTAAACGTTCAACCATGTCATCCCAAGGGTGTTTATCTGTCCCCATAAAAATGGCTTCTGATTTCCAACTGTCAATTGGAGAACCTCCAACAGCACAGGGAATCAAACCTATTTTTGATTCAGGATTTAGCTTCTGCATCTCTATCCCAAATGTACGCCCAAGTCCTACCCCAGCCATTTTCTTGTCAAAATGAATCGGGTCTTGTGCAGGTACCCATTTAAAGTCTTTAGTTAAAGTCAGTACATTTTTAAAAGGAACTGTATCCTGCGGCTCAACAACACCACGGCCAGCCATATTAGATTGACCAATTAGCAAATACAGATCAAGATCTTCCTGAGCAAAGATTAGCACAAAAGAGAAACAGAAAACAAGAAGGAGAACAAAGCGTTTCATAATCATTATTTGAAGTCATTTTGGACTCTTAAAACTAATAAAAAACAGAGATAGTATACAGCTTGGAAGTACCTAATGTGAAACGAATTATTATCCTAATATTAAAAACTGTCTATATTTGTATCACATCTGAAAAAAAATTCGAGTTGACTGATAACAACAGGAATATTACAAAAAGCACTCTTCTTCAATTAATTGAAGGAGACAAACTCGCATTTAAAAGCGTCTTTAATTCATACAATCAAAAGCTATACTTTTTTGCTTTGGGATACCTTAAGTCTGAAAAAGATGCTGAAGAAATAGTTCAGGAAACCTTTCTAAAGATCTGGGAGCGAAAAGAATTTATAAACCCAGAACTTTCGTTTCAGGCTTATCTTTTTAAAATTGCTTTTAACTTCATTCAAAAAAGATTGATTAAAAAAATGAATGATGAAGAATTAAAGCACGACCTGGCTGATGAGCTTGTGCATTTTGACAGCCAAACATCAAACATGGTGAATTACCATTTTCTGCTTCAACATATTAATCAACTCATTGACAAATTACCTCCGAGACAAAAAGAGATTGTTGAATTGCGTAAACTTCAAGGATATTCGACCAAGGAAATTGCAGAACAACTTTCACTTGCTTTAAAAACGGTTGAGGCTCATTTAACTGCAGCTCTCAAGTTTCTGAAAGAACAGCTGGAATCTGAAAAATTCGATGATCTTCTATTATTCGCTTTAACTTTTCGACGCAAACACGACTAGTTCAAAAATCCGAAGATCATACAAGCCCACCTGCCAGGTCAAGCTATTTGCCACAAACAGTCGTCAAATCAGTAAAAAAACTCGTCCATGGTGTTTACGGACAAGGAAATGATAAGCGCGGACTAGTCCATGGTATTCGTGGACAATCCCATGATCATCGTGGACAAGGTAATAAGTCCCGTGGACATGTCCACGAAGCTTGTGGACTGTTCCATCATATTCGCGGACAAGTCCGCGGTGTTCGTGGACTACTCCATGATTATCGTGGACAAGGTAATCAAGAGCGTGGGCAAGTCCATGAAGCCTGTGGACAAGGAAATTATTTACGTGGAAACTGGAAATCCTTTCATAAGATCACCCCAAAGGTGCTGCAAATAAGCACAATAGACTGAGAATAGGTTTTGAATACTTAGGATCTCCTGGCAAATTAGGGACTTAGGAATTAACAAGTTTAGAGAAAGGAATCCAGTTGTAGAACACTCCTCCACTGTATTATGAACTATAATTAACCATCCGGTTTAATCCCAGTTAATGATTAGATACAGAATAGTTCTCAAACTGATTATCCGGATAATTTAAAAAAAAATACAACTGGACTAAGGGTAAAATCTTTTTTCAGGATATTACTTACAAATACCTGTTAACGATGAATGAAAAATTAAGTTTGCTTAGGCGTTTTTTCAAGAACCGATATTCACAAAATGATTATCTGGAGCTAAAGGAAATGGTTCATTCCAATAAGTATGATCTGGAAAAGTTTATGCAACAACACTGGGATGAATTTAAACCAGAAACAAAATCGAACAAGAACCTGAATAAAATCCTCAAAAGAATTAATCAGGATTCTGGAAACGAACTACAGGCAAATTCAATAAAGAAACTTTCAATTACCTTCTCTAGAATTGCGGCAATTCTAGTTATTCCATTAATGATTGCTTTGGGTTATCTGTATCTTGAATTTAATGAGTATCTGTCTCAAAAAGATGTGTATGTTGAGCTTACATCTCCTGTTGGCGGACGCACCTCAATCAATCTTCCTGATGGTTCTACAGTATGGCTTAATGGAGAATCCCGAATTCGATATCCTGCTGTATTTAATGAAAATAGAAAAGTTGAAGTATCTGGCGAAGTTTTCTTTAAAGTAAAAAGTGATGTTGAAAACCCATTTTTGGTTGGAGCAAAAGATGTATTTGTAAAAGCTACCGGAACCGAGTTTAATGTACTTGCTTATGATGATAACCCTGAGATAAATGTCATTTTAAAAGAAGGAAAAGTAAACCTTATTGATAACTCACACAAGCATCTAAAAAAGATGCAACCTGGATACAGGTTAAAATTCAATAACGAAACTCAGAGCTTAAAATATTCCAAAATAAATGCGGAAGATTACTCCCAATGGATCTATGGAAAATTGATTTTTCATGAGACTCCCTTTTCAGAAGTTGTAAGCAGAATGGAACGTTGGTATGGAGTTGACATTGAAGTGGCAGACAAAGAATTGTATGCTTTGCACTTTAAAGCAACCTTTGAAGAAGAAGGGATTGAAGAAGCCTTAAAGTTACTTCAGTATACAGCAACATTTAATTACAGATTTGAAAAAAGAGAAATAAAAGAAGATGGTTCTTACAAACAAGCAAAAATATATATCACTAAAAAATAAATATATGGAGAAATAAAGTTTAAAAAGAAAATCAGGGAAGCGATTGCGGCGCCCCCCTGATTATAACAAAAGAGTTAACATTTTAACCCTCAAAATCATTCAAATTTATGAAAAAAATTCGAACCGATTGGGCTTGTACGCATTATAGTCTGATCAAATTTTTTAGAATTATGAGATTATCTCTGTTCTTAATGCTATTTCTAGTTGCTCAAACATGGGCAATTGAATCTTATTCACAAAAGACTGTTTTAAATCTGAACATGTCTAATGTAACTGTTATTGATGTACTTGAAGAGATAGAAAATCAAACTGATTTCTATTTCCTGTTCAACTATGAACAGCTAAATTCAAATAAGAAGATTGATGTCAAGTTGAGTAACTCAAAAATTGATGAGACTCTAAACCAAGTTCTTAAAGGAACTGGTTTGGACTATACAATTAGAGACCGCCAAGTCATCATCAAAAAAGAAAAACAACTTCGGTCTGATTTTTCGAGTGTTCAGCAACAAAAAACAGTAAAAGGTAAAGTTATTGACGAAGATGGTTTAGCACTTCCCGGTGTGGCAATTGTTGTAAAAGGATCAACCATTGGGACAGTCACTGATCTGGATGGAAATTATTCGATTTCCAGTGTTACAAACAATACCACGCTTGTTTTCTCATTTGTGGGAATGTTAACACAAGATGTACTTGTTGAAGACCTAACAACAATTGATGTTAGCATGAAAGCAAGTACCATTGGGCTTGACGAAGTAGTCGCTATTGGGTATGGTACTCAAAAGAAATCATCTATAACCGGTGCAATTTCAACCGTGAAAGCTGATAAAATTGAAGCAATTCCAGTTTCTAATCTATCGAATGCATTAGCTGGTAGACTAAGTGGTGTTTTTGTAGATCAATCATCCGGGGCTCCCGGTTATGCTGCTATTATTCGTATTCGAGCGGCAAATACATGGAAAAGCTCAGGTGCGACGCCTCTTTTCGTTATTGACGGGATTGTTTCCGACAAATTCGCATTTGACGGATTGGACAACAATGAGGTTGAAGAAATTACTGTTCTTAAAGATGCTGCGTCCGCTGCAATTTATGGTTCACGGGCAGCAAATGGTGTAATTTTGGTTACGACAAAGACTGGCAAATCGGGGAAGTTTCAATTGAAATATAACTACTTCTATAGTTTTGACCAACCATCAAAGATTCCAGAATACATGGGTGCAGCAGATATGGTTAAATACACGAATCATGCTACTTCGGTTTCAGGAATGGATCCATGGTATGACGAGAAAGAAGCTGCCTACTTTCAAAACAACGATCATCTGAGCGAATGGTATGACCTTGCTTATAGTGATCCTGTCTTACAAAAACATTCATTAAATGCATCAGGAGGGACAGAAAAGGTAAGATATTTTATTGGTGGCTCCTACTATGACCAAACGGGTTTTATTAAAACCTCAGGTTTTGAAAAGTATAATATCCGTTCTAACATAGACGTAAACTTTACGGAAGAATTGAGTGGATTTTTTAAATTTTCATACAATGAAGGAACAACCTCGCGCTTTTCTTTTCAAGAAGATATGTCAAGTGCTTTTTCGGCTTCGCCTTCATTTGGAAGTCTTTGGGGGCGATTATTATACCAATTTTCAGAAGCGAAACCAATGACAGCAGATGGAAAGTTAATTAATCCTGGTTGGATTGGTAGCCCATTGGCATTTATAGAAGAGGGAGGAGAAAACTCAAATACAGACCAAAATACCAACTTCCTGATTGGTTTGACTTATAAAGTTCCAACTGTTGAAGGCTTATCATTTTCTGGTTTATACAACAGAAGTATTTATAATAATATTGCGAAAAACTTTGAGGTTAAACCAACATTGTATAATGTAGTAAGAGAAGGGTCTCATGGGCACATTTACACGGATGAAATCATAGGACCAGTGAAAGCGGGATATCCAAGTAAAGAAAGGTTGGCAAAATATATATATACAGGAAAAAACTATCAGTTAAACCTGAGTGCAAACTATGCCAGATCTTTTGGAGACCATAATATTGAAGGACTGTTTGTTTACGAGCAAAGTGAATTTTCAGGAGAATCTTTTTATGGTGTTCGGGAAAATTTCCCATTAATTCGAAAGGACCAATTCTGGGCCACAAGTAGTGACAGAGAAGATTCATATGTTGGAGGTGGTGATTTTGAGTCTGCACGTTCTTCTTATATCGGAAGGCTAGCTTATAATTTTGCCGACAAATACTTTTTGCAGGCTACTGTAAGGAGAGATGGATCAATGCAATTTGCTCCGGATTACCGTTGGGGTAACTTCCCATCTGTTTCTGCTGGTTGGGTATTGTCTGAAGAAGACTTTGTAGACCTAAGCTTCTTAAACTTCCTGAAAGTTCGTGGTTCATGGGGACTGGTAGGTAACGATGCTGTAGGAGGATGGCAATGGAAGGAATCGTTCGGAGTAAGGGGTAGTACTTTAATGGGCTCAAGTATCCAAAACAGGGTACGATATAATGGTATTGTTAATGAAGAACTAACCTGGGAAAAAACCAGGGAATGGAATATCGGTATTGATTCAAGAATCTTTAAAGGTGTAATTGTTAATGCTGAGTACTATAATAAACATACCTATGATATCCTGGATGCAAGAAATGCATCATTACCTGTTTCGTTTGGAGGTAGTATGCCTGATGAGAACTATGGAATAGTTGATGCGCATGGTTTTGAGTTGGAATTGGGCTATACGGGAAAAGTGAGAGATATCAATTATGGTATTTCCGGGAATTTCACCTATGCTACAAATGAAATAAAACTTAAGGATGTAGCTGAAAATGCAAGAGACTATAATCAACCAAATGGGAGAAGTACTGATTATGTGGCAATGTTGGTTCATACAGATATAATAAGAACTCAGGAAGAATTAGATGCTTTGCCTGAGGGTTATACCATTTTTGGAAAAACTCCGGCATTGGGTGTTCTTAATTTTGAGGATGTAAGTGGAGCCGAAGATGGCGTACCAGATGGTAAAATTGACAATTTTGACAGACAAGTACTCGATGGGAAACACTGGGGAGCTCCTTATTCCTTTGGATTAAACTTAACTGCCGATTGGAAAGGTTTTGCTATAGATGTATTCTTACAGGGAAAAACAGGTGTCTCAAAGATGTTTAACGATGCTTATGGCAGAAGGTATATGGTTGCTGCAAGGCCTGCTACATTCTGGAAAGATTCTTGGTCACCGGATAACACAACTGCTGAATACCCCCAAGCTGTTTGGTGGGGGTTTTCAAATGATCATCTTCCATCTACCTTCTGGTTGAAAAAAGGGGACTACCTGAGGCTTCAGCATTTAAACCTAAGCTATTCATTACCGAAAAGTATAACAGAAAAAATGAGGCTGTCGAAAATGAGGTTCTATGCAACAGGAACAAACCTGTTCACTATCTCCTCTTTCGACTATCATGATCCGACTGTTCCGGAAATGCGCAGTTACCCAACAATGAAAACTTATACAATGGGAGTTGAAGTTACATTTTAGTCTTATAACTTAATTTGAAAAAGATGAAAAAAAGAATAATATTACTAGGAAGTATAATCATACTTTTTATTGTATCATGTGATGTTTTCGATAAAGAGAACCTTACAGCGATATCGCCAAATGATGTTTGGTCAGTTCCCGAAGTGGCAGAAGCCTATGTAAATGATATTCATGCAAGTTATATGCCTGGACTTGGAACATTTGAGGGTATAAACACAGACGAAGCAATGGGTTCACTTAATTCAAGCGGGCTTGGATCTCTTTTAGAGGGAACCACAATTAGTGGAGACAACGCGAATTACGGCTACAGTGCTATCCGTAGAATAAATATTTTCCTTGACGGAATTGAGGAATCAGAATATGAGGTGGATCTTAAAAACCGATTAAAGGGCGAAATGCTATTTTGGCGTGCTTGGGCATACTTTGGAATGGTAAAAATACACGGAGGAGTCCCACTCATTTTGACAGTAGAATCACCAATCAATAATGATGAGGCTATTTTTGTCCCTCGTAATAAAACAAGTGAATGTTTCACTCAAATATTGAAGGATTTGAATGATGCGATTTCAATATTGGGTGAGCCACAGGGTAATGGGCGCATTGATAAAGGTGTTGCTATGGCATTTAAGGGCCGTGTCGCATTATACCAGGCAAGCCCACAGTTTAACAGAAGCAATAACAACTCGCTTTGGCAAGCTGCATATGATGCAAACAAAGCAGCCGTAACATATCTAGATGGGCAAGGAAATGGTCTTTATCCTGATTTTAATAACATCTGGCATGATGAAATGAACAAAGAGGTGATTATGGTAAAACGTTATGCTGCTCCTGAAAATACCAATGGTTATTCCCAGGTCTGCATGCAACCTCTTAAATATGCCGAATCTGGATGTGCCAGTGCGAATATGCCATCTTTGGAATTGGTGGATGCTTTCCCGATGAAAGATGGTTCGAAATGGGATTCAGGTGCTCAGGATTATATTGCAGTATTTGAAAATCGTGATGACCGATTTTATGCAACAATAGCCTATAATGGTGCAGCTCCATATTTACTTGCAATGCATGATAGAGAGGAGAATCTTTGGTCGTATTGGTACGATAGTGATGGAGATGCCTCTACCGGGATTAACGGGAAAGAATTAAGGGCTGATGCAATAAATTCCTATGAAGCAAGATCAAGTTTCTATCCTAAAAAGATGTTAGATAGGGACATTGATGTTCAAACAAAACTTGATGGCCAGGTAGATTGGATTGAAATCCGTTATGCCGAAGTAATATTAAACCTGGCAGAAGCAGCCAATGAAACCAACAAGGATAGTGAAGCATTGGAAATCCTTGGCGATATTAGGGAACGAGCCGGGATTGAATCCGGGGCAGGCAACAAGTTTGGAATTACTGCCACATCAAAAGACGAAATAAGGCAGGCAATTAAAGACGAACGTTTTGTTGAACTTGCATTTGAAAATAAACGTTTCTCAGACTTGCGCCGCTGGAGGGAATATACAACTACGATGACAGGACTTGAAAATAGTATAAAGCATGGTTTAAGATGGGAGTGGGATGGTACGGCTGCCGACCGCCCAACAGGACTAGAAGATATCACAACAATTATTAATCAGTTTTCAGTTTCAGTTATTGAAGATGTAAGGCCAATAACCATGTTGGATGAAGATAAATATTCATTCTTTGGGATTTCTGAAGGTGTTTTGAATCAGAATAGTCAAATTGAACAAAACAATACATGGGGAGGAACTTTTGATCCTCTTCAGTAAGATTTATACTACAAAAAGCACGGTGAGTTTTACCGTGCTTTTTTTCAACCAAAACCTTAACTCTAACAATCCATAATTCACCTTTACCAACTAAATGATGAATCCAATTTTTTCACTTTCAATCGTATTGCTATTTCTAAATCTAAGTTTAAATGCACAAACAAAGAAAGAGCAAACAAAATACCTCCCACTGGAAGAAGCATTTGAAAGAAACAAGCAACTTCTAGCTAAAAGACCTTTTTATGCCTTCCCTGAACTAAGAGAAAATTCAATAAAATGGCATGATTCAATTCCCCAAGGAAAAATAGTGGATTATGAAACTGGGAGCGAATTTCATTTACAAGCTCAGCCGGGTGAATTTTTCACATATCAGCTTGGCTTATGGGCACTCAAGGAAGAGGTACAAGATGTTTATGTTTATTTTTCACCTTTAAAAAACAAAACTGGACAAGCCATCCCTTCAAATAGAATGACCTGTTTTAATAAAGGTGGTATCGATTTCGAAGGTCATCCATTTTCCAAACAAATAAATGTACCAGCAAACCGAGTGCAGCCTCTTTGGATTGGCATTGACCTTGATGAAATAGAAAATGGTATTTACTCTGGGATTGTCACCATTATTTCTGGTAATGAAAATCAAGAAATTAACCTAAGCCTAAATATTGAAGGTGAAGTGGCAATTAACCATGGATATAACAACGGCGATAAAATGTCGCGCCTTAACTGGTTAAATTCAACAAAAGGAATTGACAATAAAATTACCAATGATTTTCAACCAGTATCTCGCAAACACAATGAGATCACAATTCTGGGAAGAAGATTGAATATTGCCCAAAATGGACTCCCCTCTTCCATTACTACTTTTTTTGGAGAATCGAATCAATCATTACTTGAAAATGGATCACCAATAATTAATGAGCCTTTTCGTTTCATTATTGAAAAAGAAAATGGAGACTTAATCAAATTAACTCCATCTGAAATTGTATTTACAGAACAGTCACAATCAAGAGTAGCCTGGCAGGTAATTAACAAATCTGAGGAGTGCAATCTTGAGTGTACTGGAAAAATGGAATTTGACGGATTTGTAGATTATCAGTTGAAACTGACCGCCAAAACTTCATTAAAAATAAAAGATATTCGCCTGGAAATTCCTGTGCAAAATGACAAAGCCAAATACATGATGGGCTTAGGGCACGAAGGAGGATTACGTACCCCTGACTGGAAATGGACCTGGGATGTATCTAAAAATCAGGACATGCTTTGGGTAGGAACTGTAAATGGAGGAATACGAATTAAGTGGAAAGCTGAAAACTATGTCCGCCCATTAGTAAATATTTATTACGGATTTGGGCCATTAAATCTACCTGCATCATGGGGTAATGCAGGAAAAGGAGGTGTTGAAGTAATCCAGAAAAATGATGCTGTTGCAGTCAATGCTTTTTCCGGAGCCCGAAATATGGTTTCAGGAGATGTGCTCAATTACAATTTTGAATTGCTAATTACCCCATTCAAAGTTATAGATAACCTGAAAAAATACGGAGATCGCTACTTTCATGGTAGTGGCTCTGTTGCATCATCAAAAGTTGAAAAAGCAAAAGCTATCGGTGCTAATGTGATAAACATTCATCACAATGAAGATTTGTATCCATTTATAAACTATCCCTATCAGGATGCCTATAAAGACAATATTTCCAAAATTGTAGAAGAGGCGCATCAGGAAAACCTCCGGATGAAGCTTTATTATACAACTCGTGAGCTCACAAATAACTTACCAGAATTCTGGGCAATGAATAGTTTGAATGGTGAAGTTATTTTTCCGGGACCCGGAAATTTAAGCCGTACTGAAGCTTTACATCCAAATGGACCAGACAAGTGGCTGGTGAAAAATATGCGTGAAAAATATATCCCCGCCTGGTATAATGAAATTAGAGAGGGAGAATTTAAAGGTGAAATTGATTTGTCGGTTATTACAACACCTGATAGTCGATTGAATAATTTTTACATCGCTGGATTAGAATGGATGATCCAGAAAATG
>CBDVCE010000053.1:0-39308 GCA_965372405.1 uncultured Sunxiuqinia sp. | reverse complement strand
ACTTTCCTCTATACCCCGAGGCAGAGCCTCGAGGAATTCTCTTGATTAAAAAGGAAATGAGGTTGAATCTGAGCTTTTAAAAGCTTTAATTCGGTCTGCAAATTACTCTTTTCAACTTCCAACTTCTCTTGTTGCTGTTCAACCGATTTTTTAATCAGTTTAATCACAATTGCTGCACCAACCATAAAGCTGGTTTCAAGAAACATGTACAAAAAAGTAAGATCGAATAATTTTTCAAGCTTAACTTCCAATTCATTTACAAGGCGTAGCGTTATACGCTGAAGTATTACAACAACAAACACACTAAGAAATGCTCCGACAATTAATAAAAACCTTCGACTTTTCAGATATCTCGGCAAAATACCATAGTTAATTACATAAGCAGCAATCATCATAAACGGTAACATATATAACGATTCCTTGAAGTAATAGAAATAGTTGTCGCCGTATTCACCATACAACAATCCAAATATCAACACATAACACATCCAAAACATGCCATGCCTCAATATCCGGTTATTTAAAATCGGAAAAATTGATTTTTCAGTAGCCATTAATTATAAATCAAACAACATCAAAGAATTATAAAATTATTCATTTTATAACTGAATACACCATTCTAACACAAACAACATTCCCAATAATACCAATCACCTATAAATACAAACGACTGCCTTTCGCTGACGAAACGCAGTCGTTTGTTGGCTAATATATGTCGATGGCATGCAAATAGGTCTATATTCTATATCTGAGTTCTATATTTTTCTTTTATAAGAATTGGCAGATAACAAGCAATAAGACCGAGCAATTCTTTTTCTGTTTTTGCGGATTGAGAGATAATCTGCTGTGCATCCAATTGTTCTTTGTTAATTACAACCAAGTTGATATTCTCATTGATTTCCTGATACTGGTGACTTATTTTCTTAACCCCAAATGTTCCCCTATTGCAGATATACTCAATTTCGAAATTTGGACCTTTGATAATGAAATGAATACACTTCTTCTTGTTTTCAATCCCAATGCGAATAGGACGTTCGGCATTTTCGTATTTTAAAAGATGTGTTTGAAAAGACGTTCCTGAAATTTCAAGAGGATAATTAGACTGAGTGATGACATATTCGCCCAACGACGACATTGAGTCACCCTTAATTGCTGCTTCATCAGATTTTCCATATGCTATAGTGCAAAATAGCACCATAACTAAAATTGTTAATTTCGTTTTCATGACTTCATTGCTTTAAATGGTTACATAACAAAGCTAAAAAACCACTCTAACATTCTGATTTAAAATCAATAAACACAGCAATACATTCAACAAACATAAATCTTTAATAGCCGAATGCCTTTTACGGAAAGAATTTACCCAACCTACTTTACAGCTATTGTTTCAATTTCAATTAATACACTTAATGGCAGTTCTTTTCCAGCAAAAGCAGCTCTTGCTGGAGGATTCTCGGAATAGTAACTTCCATACACTTCATTCATGGCCTTAAAATTACTCATATCGCTCAAGAGACATGTCGATTTTACCACATCAGAAAAAGAATAACCAGCCTCATTCAATATAGCTTCAATGTTTTTCATTACCTGTATGCTTTGCTCTTTAATTCCACCTTCAACAACTGCTCCTATTACAGGATTAATAGGTACTTGACCCGAAATATATAATGTTTCGTTTATCTCAATGGCCTGACTATATGGCCCTATAGCTGCAGGTGCTTTGTCTGTTTGAATAATTCGTTTCATGTTGATTATTTTTAGAATATTTCGATTTTTACAAACTTAACGATTTTAATTTCTTTCCTTTTTTTCGTTTTTACTATTCACTTGTTAATATCGTTTAAGTAATTTTCATTTTAAGTATCTCTGGTTTTCGTATTTTTAAGCAAAATATTTTTGATGGAAAAATCTGTAATTAAAACTAAGATAGAAGCTCTTCGGATCGAACTTACCGATCACAATTATAAATACTACATCCTTTCTCAGCCTGCAATTAACGATTATGAGTTTGATCTGAAGCTAAAAGAACTAGAAACTCTGGAGAGTGAAAACCCTGAGTTTTTTGATAAAAACTCTCCAACACAACGAGTTGGTAGTGATATCAACCAGGAATTCACACAAGTAAAGCATCAATACAGGATGTTATCGCTTAGCAACTCCTACTCAAAAGAAGAACTAATTGATTTTGATACACGAGTACGCAAGTTGGTTACAGAACCATTTGAGTATGTCTGTGAGCTTAAGTTTGATGGAGCATCCATAAGTTTAATCTATGAGAATGGTGAACTGGTTTGTGCTGTTACTCGTGGTGATGGAGAAAAGGGTGACGATGTAACCGCTAATGCAAGAACTATTCGCAGCATTCCTCTAAAACTGAATGGATCTGATTATCCAGATAAATTTGAAATACGTGGTGAAATTCTCTTGCCATTTGAAGTGTTTGACGAGCTTAATAAAACACGCGAAGAGGCCGGAGAGCCTAAGTTTGCGAATCCACGAAACACTGCTTCCGGCACATTAAAGATGCAAAACTCGGCAGAAGTTGCAAAAAGAAAATTGGATGGATATTTCTATTATCTCTTAGGTGAGAGTTTACCAGAAGATGGCCATTTTGAAAATATTGAACATGCCGAAAAGTGGGGATTTAAAATTTCAGAACACACTAAAAAATGCAATAGTATTGAAGAGGTACTGGAATTCATTAAATACTGGGATGAAACCAGAAATGATCTTCCCGTTGCTACAGATGGAATTGTAATTAAAGTGAATTCTCTTCGTTTGCAGAACAATCTGGGCTTTACAGCAAAGTCTCCCAGATGGGCTATTGCATATAAATTCACGGCTGAAAGAGTGAGCACAAAGTTAGAGTCAGTTAGTTATCAGGTGGGACGAACGGGTGCTGTTACACCTGTTGCAAACCTCACCCCTGTTTTGCTTGCAGGCACTACTGTTAAGCGTGCTTCGTTGCACAATGCAGATATTATTGAAAATCTGAATCTGCACATTAATGATGAAGTCTATGTTGAAAAGGGTGGTGAAATTATTCCAAAGATTGTTGGCGTGAATGAATCAGAACGCCATCCGATGGCTACAAAAGTAAATTTCATTAAAAATTGCCCTGAATGTGAAACCGAACTGGTAAGACAAGAAGGCGAAGCTGCTTTTTATTGTAAGAATGAAGATGGCTGTCCTCCACAGATTAAAGGGAAAGTGGAACATTTTATTAGCAGAAAAGCAATGGATATTGATGGACTTGGACAAGAAACTATTGAGTTACTCTATAATGAAGGATTGATTAAAAACAGTGCTGACATATATGAATTAAAGGCTGAACAGATCATTCCACTTGAACGACTTGGGAAAAAATCAGCACAACGCATTTTTAAAAGCCTTGAAGAATCAAAGCAAATTCCTTTCGAACGTGTTCTTTTTGCATTGGGTATTCGGTTTGTCGGTGAAACGGTTGCCAAAATACTTGCTAATAAACTGATTACAATAGATCAAATAGCTTCTTCTTCAATTGAAGAACTTTCAGACATTAATGAAATTGGGGGAAGGATTGCTGAAAGTGTCAAGGCATTTTTCGAACAAGAATCCAATATTCAAATAATTGAAAGCTTACGTAAACAAGGACTTCAGTTTGAATTGGATGAAAGTAGCTTAGAAGGAAGAAGCGAGAAACTTGCCGGGCTAAGTATCATTATTTCTGGCACCTTTGAAATATACTCACGCGATGAACTTAAAAAACTCATTGAAAAAAATGGAGGTAAAAACGTTGGTTCTATTTCTAAGAAGACATCATACATGCTCGCCGGTAGTAATGTTGGCCCTTCAAAACTTGAGAAAGTTCAAAAGTTGGGCATACCCATGATTAGCGAAGACGATTTCCTAAAAATGATAGAATAAAATTAGGGAGATAACCGTTAACAGTTTTTAAGGGAAATAGTAAAGAATCAACAAAAAGTTATTTTTAAAAGAAAACTTCTTTTAAGCTGACAAAGATTCCTTCATATCGCAAACATTTTTTTATTTTTGACCTTCTATGAGTTTAAAAACCAAACTAGCCTCGTGGCTCATCAACAAAAAACTGCAAAGCACTAAAAGAACGGTGAACGTAACCAATCTTGAAAATGCGCAAACAGCAGGTGTGCTTTGGAATTGTGATGATCAGGCTGCATATCAGTTTTTAGTTGCTAAACTCAAAGAAAATAACATTAGAATGAATGGTTTTTGTTTTTCTGACCAACCGATCTCCATTAAAGGAGAAGCTGTTTTTAGCAAACAGGATTTCAGTTGGCTGGGACAACCTAAATCAGCTGAAGTTCTTGATTTTATAAATACAAAATTTGATTTACTAATAGACATTAGTTTATCTGATAAGTTGGAAGCACAAGCTGTACGTGCATTATCATTAGCTAGGTTCAAATCAGGCTGGTCATCATCTGAACCCAATTATTTCGACCTCGGCATTGACATTAGTAAACAACAAGAACCAAGCTATTTAGCTGAACAAATCATTCATTATTTAAATGAACTTAATAACAGATAAGAATTAATTCATCAATAATAAATAAAAATGACACACCCGTTTCAAGGAGCTGGAGTTGCTCTTGTAACTCCGTTCAAAGAAGATTTTTCGATTGATTTCGATGCCCTGGAAAATCTGGTTGAAGACCAGATTAGTAATGGCATGGATTACCTGGTTGCTCTGGGAACCACTGCCGAAACCCCTACTCTTTCTGCCAATGAGCAAAAGGAAGTAGTTAAATGCGTCAAATCAAAGATTAATAAACGGGTACCTTTGGTTTTAGGCATAGGTGGTAATGATCCATATAAGATTATTAAGAGCATTGACGAAACTGACTTTACTGATGTTGATGCTATATTGTCTGTCACTCCTTATTACAACAAGCCTGCACAAAAAGGGTTGGTAGAGTATTACAAGCTGATTTGTAATGCCAGTCCATTACCAGTTATTTTATACAATGTGCCATCTCGAACTGGCGTAAATATGCTTGCCGAAACAACTATTGAAGTTGCTAAAGCATGTCCAAATGCAATTGCAACAAAAGAAGCTTCTGGAGAATCATCAGCAGTTGCAAAAATGGTTAAACATGCCCCTGATGGATTTGCAGTAATATCCGGAGACGATGTACTTGCGTTACCAATCATAGCAGTTGGTGGTGTTGGTGTAATTTCTGTTGTTGCGAATGCATTGCCTGGCAAACTCAGTCAATTGATTCATTACGCAAATGAGGGAAAATATACTGAAGCACGTGAGCTCCACCTTCAAATGACTGACCTGTTTAAATTACTTTTTAAAGAAGGTAACCCAGTTGGGGTTAAAGCTTTAATGAATATTATGGGCAAAGCTCAAAACGTTAACCGTTTACCAATTATTACTGCCAGTGATAGTCTATATAAAGAGCTTGAAGTCGAATTAAAGAATATATTGTAAGAAATATCGATTCCATATAAAAAAAGGAAGAGACGCAACAATTGTGTCTCTTCCTTTTTTTAAGCTAAAATTTCTTTCTATTTACATCGAATCATAAACCCTAACCTTTTCCCATAAATCACTACAATCTTCAATAAATTTTAAATGGGTTTTATGCTTTTGGTATATGTCGTGATCTTCTTTATTTTCAAAAATAACCAGATATGAATAGGTAAATGAGCCATCAACAACATCGCGTTCTGCATCTGGAGGGGTACCTGTATAACTTTGACTGATTTGAGGAATTGAGTCCATCATATCCAACCCTTTTCCCATTTTCGTTCTTGCGTCAGTACTGTTGGGTTCTTTCAACCAAAAATACACCTGATGAATATAACTTTTAGGCATGACTTTATTTATTTGAGCTGCTTTTGTACGATTCCCAAATCGGTTGATTGCAAATAATACAAGTGCTGCAATTGATGTTTTGAAAAAGTTCCTGCGTGATTTCATTTTTATAGGATATTGATTTACTTAGATAACATCAACAACCTGTTTCAGTTTTAAAAGCTTCGTTAATAATTCCTTTAGAAATTCTAACTTAAGCATATTTGCTCCATCTGATTTTGCTATTGAAGGATCAGGATGTGTCTCAATGAAAATGCCATCAGCGCCAACAGCAATTGCTGCTTTCGCAATGGTTTCAATCAACTCTGGTTTTCCACCAGTAACTCCGCTTGTCTGGTTTGGTTGCTGAAGTGAGTGAGTGATATCCATAATCACCGGGCAATTATTTTCTTTCATCTCAGGAATACCGCGGTAATCAACTAATAAATCCTGATAACCAAAAGTTGTTCCTCGCTCGGTAAGCATTACATTCTCATTGCCACTTTCCCGTACTTTATCAACAGCAAATTTCATTGACCCAGCAGAAAGAAATTGTCCTTTTTTAATATTGACGACTTTCCCGGTATTGGCTGCAGCAATCAACAAATCAGTTTGACGGCAAAGGAAAGCTGGAATTTGAAGCACATCAACATATCTTGCAGCCAATGCGGCTTCTTCTGCCGAGTGAATATCAGTAACTGTAGGAATATTAAACTTTTCTCCTACTGCCTTTAAAATTGACAATGCTTTCTCATCCCCAATTCCTGTAAAAGAATCTAATCGAGAGCGGTTAGCTTTCCGATAGGATCCTTTAAAAACAAAAGGGATTTTTAGCTCATCGCAAACCGCATTGATTGTTTCAGCAATTTCAAAAGCCATTTGCTCATCTTCAATAACACATGGTCCAGCCAGTAACAGAAAATTCTGGCCTTCGTATTTAATTTTAGGAATCATTCGTTTTGTTTTTTGCGAAGATACGAATATGCAGGTAAATTTGGTTTTGAGTGCTAATTTATTTGTAAATTGAAAAATGGCTTAGAAGACTGAAATTAACGGAAAACAATAAATGGTAAAACTTATATCGTTTCTCTTATTGGCTCTTGGAGTTTCTTTTTTGTGCTCTATTCTTGAAGCAGTGATTTTGTCACTTCCCCTTTCCTTTATTATTAGTAAAACAAAACAAGGTTCAAAATCGGCTAAGCGCTTAAAAAAATTTAAAGAGAACATCGATAAGCCTCTTTCAGCCATCCTGTCATTAAATACCATTGCACACACAATTGGTGCTGCTGGAGTTGGCGCACAAGCTGTTGCTGTGTTTGGAAATGAATGGTTCGGTTTAATCTCTGCAATACTCACTCTTCTTATCCTGTTTTTTTCAGAGATAATTCCAAAAACTATTGGTGCTACTTATTGGAGAGAACTAGCAAAACCAACTGCTTTGATTCTCTCATTTATTATCTTCATGATGTACCCACTGGTGATTTTATCAGGTTTTTTAACTCGTCTTTTTTCACGCAAAGAAAACCCACAGGTTATGAGTCGGGAAGAAATTTCAGTATTAACAGACCTTGCAGCTGACGAAGGTGTTTTTAATGAAAATGAACGAAAAATTATCATTAACACTTTGCAGGTTCAATCAATAAAAGCAAAGGATGTAATGACTCCAAGAACTGTTCTTGCTACTGCTCGGGAGTCCATGAAACTTCAGGATTTCTTTAAAACAAAAGAGTTTTATTCTTTTTCAAGAATTCCTATTTACAAAGAAAGCATTGACGAGATTTCAGGATACATTCTGAAATATGAATTGATGGAAAAACTAATTGATAAGCAGGAAAACCTGACGATGGAAGATATTCGAAGAGATATTGTAATCTGCCATGAAAGCCTTCCTCTTACTAGGCTCTATAATATATTACTGGAAAAGAATGAGCATATCGCTTTAGTTTTAAATGAATTTGGATCAACAGAAGGAATTGTAACTATGGAGGACATTATTGAAACCTTTCTGGGCATGGAGATTATTGATGAGCGTGACGAAAACATTGACCTTCAGAAAATGGCTAAGGAACAATGGCGAATTCGATCTCAAGCATTAAAATATCGTTTTTTGAATCCAGATAAGAATACAGACAGCTAATTTCTTAATTCTTCTGGAAAATAAAAATCCCCTCCTGTTTTCTTAAAAACAAAAGGGAAAATACTTTAGTCAGTTGAAAAATCCAACTATTTATTTTTTTCTGCAAATTCGCGTCCAGTGCGAAGAGCTTTCAAGTTCATCTCAACAATAGCGTCGCCTTTACGCTCAAAGATTTCTTTTATTCCAGCTTCAATTTTATGAAACTCAATATCGATGAAAGGAGAAGCAGCTCCAAGCATAACCATATTCGAAGCTCTGGCATTTCCAACTTCCTTCGCAATTTTGTCAGCATCGATAGCCACAAAGCGTGGAAGTTTTTCAATTTCACTTATTACTGATTCTAATTCAGGATAATTCCCAATGTTCACAAATGGAGTTGTGTTCGTTACCAAGTATCCATTTTCGGATAAGAATGGTAAGTATCGAAGAGACTCCATTGGCTCCACCGACAAAATTAGGTCAGCAGTTCCTGCTGGAATTAAGTCAGAAGCAATGTTACGATCTGAGATACGCATATGAGACACTACTGCCCCTCCACGCTGACTCATGCCATGTGTTTCCGCTTGTTTAATATTTAGATCGTCAGCTAGAGCGGCAGTTCCCAAAGCCGCAGCAATGGATAAAATACCTTGTCCGCCAACACCGGCTAATATAATATCTGATTTCATATTTTCTTTATTTTTTAATGGTTAGCATGACGACTGACATTCCTTTTCTTACGGCTTGCACGTTGAACGCATTCCCTGCGTGGAATGATAATCGACACACCTTCGTAAGCCAATTCTTCGCGGAACATTTTAACCATTTCGTCATGGTTTTTTCTTAGTGGAACAATTACACGAATATGAGCTGGATCAATTCCAACACCTTCGCAAATGCTTTCAATCTTTCCGTAAGCTGATGAATCCTGTCCACCAGTCATTGAAACAGATTCGTTATCTGAAATTACAATCGTAATATTTGAGTTTTCGTTAACAGCATCCAGCAAACCTGTTATTCCTGAGTGTGCAAAAGTTGAATCTCCAATTACTGCAACTGCAGGGAATAAACCAGCATCAGCTGCACCCTTTGCCATTGTAATTGATGCACCCATATCTACACATGAGTTAATGGTTTCGTATGGAGGCAATGCTCCTAGCGTATAGCAACCAATATCTGAAAACACATGACCTTTGCCGTAATCAGCTAATACTTCATTCATTGCATCGTATGCATCCATGTGACCACATCCCTGACACAATGCAGGTGGACGATTGACAATCACTTCAGGAGATTGAATACCCTGATAGATATCTTTTCCAAGAGCTTTCGCAACATGATCTGGATTTAATTCTCCATCACGTGGTAAGGTACCATCCAAACGACCTTTGATAGTTGTTCCAGATGCATAATAACCTTTCAATTTTTCTTCAACTAATGGATATCCTTCTTCCAAGACCAATATCTCATCGCATTCATCTTCCAACCTTTTCAATAATTTTTCAGGAAGTGGGTATTGAGATATTTTCAGTACCGGATATGGACATGGTTCATCAGAATAATTTTCCTGCAGATAATTGTGACTAATCCCACAGCAAATAATTCCAAGGCTTTTTTCTTTTCCATCAATGTATTTATTGTAGACTGAGTTATCAGAAAGCTCAATCAGACTGGTTTGTTTTTCTAACAATCCTTTATAGCGACGACGAGCAATACCTGGAAGTAATACAAACTGATGTGCATCTTCCGGCATCGACATATTATTCTCATCAATAACTTCCTTACGCTCAATACCTGCGCGGGAGTGTGCCAATCGTGTTGTTATTCTCAACATTACTGGCAAACCTGTATTTTCTGATAGTTCAAACCCTTCACGAGCCATATCATAAGCTTCCTGCTGATTGGATGGTTCTAATACCGGAATCATCGCAAAATCGCCATAAAAACGTGAATCCTGCTCATTTTGTGATGAGTGCATCGATGGGTCATCAGCAACTGTTAACACCATACCGCCATTCACACCAGTAATTGCTGAGTTAATAAATGCATCTGCAGCAACATTAAGGCCTACATGTTTCATTACAGCCATAGTACGTCTGCCTGCATAGCTCATTCCCAGTGCAGTTTCGTATGCAGTTTTTTCGTTGGCCGACCATTTACGGTGAATATCACGTTTAATTGCCAATGGATTTTCCTGAATAAACTCGGTAATTTCAGTAGAAGGTGTTCCTGGGTAAGCATAAACCCCGGACATCCCACCATCAATAGCACCCTGTCCAATGGCTTCCACTCCTAAAAATAAATGCTTTTGCATATTATAGATTTAATGATTATCAAATTTCGGGCTTCAAAATTAGCAGCCTGAGCGTTAGAAACAATATAAATTGTCAGGTTTTAGAGGATATTAATAAAAAAACGAAAGTGAAAGAAAAGAAACTGGAATAAAGATTAAAGAGTGAAGAATTCTGGATCTAGCTAAGAACGGTGATGACTAGTTTTCGACGACCACCATAATTACGAAACTCACCTAAATAGATACCTTGCCATGTACCGAGATTTAATCGCTGATTTGTAATTGGAATTGTCACTTCTGCACCCATCAAGCTTGATTTTAAATGCGCTGGCATATCATCACTCCCTTCATAAATGTGCGTATAAACCGGATGGTTTTCAGGAATCAACTTATTCATAAACGATTCAAAATCATCCCGAACAGATGGATCTGCATTTTCATTAAGGGTAATACCTGCTGAAGTATGCTTAACCAAAATATGAAGCAATCCCTTCTCTGGTAAATTATCCAGCTCTTTAGTAATGTAATTGGTTACCAAATGAAAACCTCTGGATAACTCGGGAAGTGATATTTCGTATTGTTGTACCATTCAGGCAAATAATAAAATCAATCTAAAACAAATCGATAGGTAATAGTTCCTTGCTGAAAGGCAGGTGCTTTTTCATCAAGGTTGAATTTAGCTTTTAAGGCAGCTTGTTTTGCTGCTGCAACTAATTGTGAATTGTAGGTAGTAGATCCACGTGCACCGGGTTCGGCAGCAGTTACTTTACCATATTTGTTAACGGTAATTTTAACAACAACAATACCTTCTTCATTTCCAGGATAATCAGGATCAGGAAGAGAAAGGGCTGAACGACCTGAAAGACTAAATGATTTTCCATTTCCAGCTCCGCCCCCATCGCCATAGTTGTTTGAGTTTGCAGAACCATTTGGATTTCCTTGATTTCCTCCAGGGAAAGATACTCCCTGGCTTGTGCTTTTCGAATCTGCTGTTCCTGCACCACTTGAGCCAAATGCATTGGCTGCACGATTATTAATTTCAGAAATCTTTTTTTGTTCCTGTTCTCGCTTGATACGTGCTTCCTCAGCAATTCGCTGACGTTCTTCTTCGGCTTTTCTCTCTCGCTCAAGTTCTGCTTGCTTTTGCCTCTCAATCTCGGCTAAACGTTGCCTTTCAATTTCAGCCTGTCTATCACGCACTAATCGTTCTTGACGTTGCTGCTCCTCAATTTTTCTTTTCCGATCGAGCTCTTCTTTTCGTTTTCGATCTTCTTCTTTTTTCTTTTTTGCCGATTCAATAGCAACTGTTTTTTCAAAATCCTGAGTCATCACCTCTTCCTTTGCCTTCTGCTTTGGAGCAGCTTCAGGTGGCGGCGGAGGAGGTGTTGTTATTTTGGGCTCACTCTTCTTTTTCTGAACAACTGGTGGTGGTGGAGTTTGTTTTCTTGGTGCAGGTTCTCTTAATCCCCTTCCCTGCTTTGAATTCCCAAAGTTCACAAGAATGCCTTCTTCTTCAGGTAAAGGTAGCGGGGTAATGAAACCTAAAATCAGAAGTAAAATCAAAATTATACCATGGAAAACAATTGTTCCCCAAAACCCTTTGTTATGTTTGGAAAAATAGCTCATTAACGTCCTTCAGGTGCAGTGGCCAGAATCATTTTATATTTATTGCGTTTGGCAATATTCATTACTTTAACAACCTGTTCAATAGGTACAGATTTATCAACGTGAAGGGAAACAAAGGCTTCCGTGTTATCGCCAACAGCTCGCTGTAAGGCTGGTTCAATTTCATGAAAAGCAACTCGATCCGTATTCCCATCTACATTCACATAGTATTTTAAATCCTTAGTAATTGAAATGGTAGTAACAGCTTTCGCTGAAGTTTGATTGTTACTCTGTGGTAATAACAATTTCAAAGCATTTGGAGCAATCAGTGTTGAAGTAACCATGAAAAAGATCAACAACAAAAACACAATATCTGTCATTGATGACATACTGAATGTCGCATTTACTTTATTTCGTCTTTTAAGTCCCATGCTGTCTATTTTGCAGGTTCATTCAACAGATCCATGAACTCAGAGGTAGCAAACTCCATTTTAAAAATCACCTTTTCAACATTGGAAACCAAAATATTATAAGCGAAATATGCGATGATACCAACAGTCAAACCAGCAACCGTAGTTACCATTGCCTGATAAATACCTGATGAAAGTAATGTGACATCAATGTTATTTCCTGCATTTGCCATATCGTAAAACGCCTGAATCATCCCTATTACTGTTCCCAGAAAACCAATCATTGGTGCTCCCCCAGCAACACTGGCAAGAACAGGAAGACCTTTTTCGAGTTTTGCAATTTCAAGGTTTCCAATATTTTCAATTGCTGTATTTACATCTGCCATTGGACGGCCAATACGAGTGATTCCTTTTTCAATCATTCGAGCAGTTGGATTGTTTTGTGAACGAGACAACGCAAGAGCTGCATCAATTTTTCCCTGAAGAATATAATCTTTCACACGCTCAAGTAGGGAGTTGTCAACTTTCCCGGCCTTTCTAATTGCAAAGAAACGGTCGAAGAAAATGAATACGGCAATTACTGACAGTAAAACAATCGGAATCATAATCCAGCCTCCTTTTAAGGCCAAATCGAAAAACTTAGTAACTATTGCTTCTTCTTGAACAGTATCAGCCAGTGCTTCAGCGCCTTCGCCTACTTGATTTGAAACTTGTAATAAAATGTAATTTAACATAGATCAGTTTTTATAAGAACAGATAGAAAACGGGGCATAATAAGTTTTTATTATGCCCCGCTAAAATAAGGATTATTTATAAAGATTTTTTATAGTCCAAACATTAAATAATAAGTTCCTGCTCCAGCAAGGTATCCAGCTAAAGCAAGCAATGATATTTTCTTCATATACCAGATGAAATCAATCTTTTCCAATCCCATTGCAGCAACACCTGCAGCAGACCCAATAATAAGAATACTACCCCCAGTACCTGCACAGTAAGCCAGGAATTGCCAGAATTTTCCATCAGCTACAAAATCAGCAAGGAAACCAACTGTTCCGGCTTCTGCAATTGGATACATTCCCATTGCCCCAGCAACAAGTGGCACATTATCTACAATAGCAGAAAGTACTCCAATAATTAAATTGATGATGTAAATATTTTTAAAGTTATCTTCTAAAACAGTAGCCAACTCATTCAGGTGACCAACGGACTGCAATGCTGCTACAGCAGAAAGAATTCCAAGGAAGAAGAAGATTGTTGGAACATCAATTTTTTTCAACACCCCAATCACTGTCAATTTTCTTTTATCTTCCAATGGCTTATTTCTGTGCATAATTTCAGTAGTAAGCCAAATAACTCCCAAGCCAAACAACATTCCCATATATGGTGGAAGATGTGTTACTGTTTTAAATACAGGCACAAATAGAAGAGCCGTCACTCCCATAAACAACAACAAACGTTGTTCAAAACGAGAAGTAAACTCACTTGCATCGCCATTTTCTAATATTGGTCGCTGAACGCTTCCTTTCATTGTAAAACTTACAATAATCAAAGGAACAACCATCGTTACCATACTTGGGATTATTACATCACGAATAATTGGTAGCGTTGAAACTTGTCCGCCAATCCAAAGCATAATAGTGGTAACATCACCAATTGGAGACCAGGCTCCACCAGCATTTGCGGCCAATACGACCATACTTGCAAAGAACCAGCGATCCTTCTTGTCATCAATAAGTTTACGCAACAAAGCAACCATTACAATTGTAGTCGTTAGATTATCTAGCGCAGCAGACATGAAAAATGTCAAAATGCTTAAGATCCAAAGTAACTTAACTTTATTAGTCGTTTTAATTTTATCAGTAATTGGTTTAAATCCCTGATGCTGATCAACAGTTTCAACAATTGTCATTGCACCAAGAAGGAAAAACAAAATCTCAGCAATTTCTACCAGATGGTGTTCCAAATCATGCTTTACAAAATGGCTTTGATTATTTGCAACCTCTACAGTGCTTTGCCAAACTTCTTTAAAGTGATTGGCTTCCACACCAGGCTTAATAAAACTAACAACATCATTTGCTACTGCCGTTGCGTGATGCCATGCCGGGCTTAAACCAAGTTCAAGCAATCCATGATAGTTAAGGGCATATAAAGCCCACAAAACTGTTCCTGTTAGAAGTGCCGACGCAGCTTTATCCACCTTTATTGAATGCTCAAGTGCAATAGCTGTATAACCCAACACAAATACCACTACCATTAATATAAACATAATCGTATTGTTTTAATTCCTCGAAAAATTTCGAATATCAAAGATATATCTTCGGATAAATTATAAAAATGTAATTTGTCCTATTTTTTAAATTATTAAAGAAGATTTAAAATAGCTTATTGATTTTTCTTCCTGAACAATTGTTTAAATTTTATCAATAACTCCCCAAAACTGTCATAATTCTCTCTGTATGTAAAACCAACTCCCTGTGTATAAGGTGAAGTCTCGTAAATAATATTATTATTCGAATGATTATATGCTTTAAACTGAAATTTTCCATTGTTAGTAAGCTTCACATTCAAATCAAAATCACCTATAATGTTGCTGTTATTTGCAGTAGTTGCTTGTGTGCCATTGTTCCCAATATTTCCGTTTAGGGTAACCCTGTCATTAAAAATCTGAGTACTTAGTGCGAATTCAATTTCATCATTACTAATCTGGTTGCCTGGACGATAATTAACTCCAATATCAAAATCGTTGCTAATTTGAGAAAGCCAGTTACTTAGTTGGCTTGAAAACATTTCACTTGCAGTAGTCCCTACAATATTGGAATTGGATGCTTCGTATGTCCCTCGTAAATATTCAGGCGTATAAAAACGGCCTAGTATCAAAAGTGATAGAATTTGCCTATTCATATCTTCATCTGTATTGAAGAACTGTCTCACTTCATCTTTAATCCGGTCTTCTGCAGAAGGGAATTCGATATCAAATCCAATATTCGGATTATTCAGGTTTTCTGTTAATGCAATTTTGCAAAGAACAGGAATACGCTGAGAGTAATCAATATCTTCGTAAGTATTTGCGAATAGCTCATAAAGTGAGGCTTTCAGTCTGTAAATAGCATTAATATCGATATTCGCATTGTATGGATCTCCGTTCCAAACCATTGTTCCACCACGCTCAATTTCAAATTTTCTATTGATTACATTCTGAAGTGTAAAAAGGTAATCACCCCGATCAACTAAATAGTTACCAAACATGGAAATATTAAAATCAGGATCAATATCTATTTGCATATTACCACTACCTTCAGATTTGATAACATCCCCTATTTGAGAGTTATATATAAGTTGAATTTTTGCTTCAGGCGTTATATCCAAATCAAAACTCATGGTTAGTTTACTTTGTTTAAATTCGTTTTTTCTAACGGCAGTTTTCACAGCATCTTGCTCATTATTTACAAACCGGATAAAATCATAAACAGGAACATCTTCATCGTAATTCAATGAAATATTTACAGAAGTACCACTTAATGAAGATGCGACAACATCCAGAAATATTGTTTTGGCATGCCCGGTCAGTTTCATCATTCCATTTGCATAAGCTTTTCCATAGAAACGCTCGTTATCCCTAATTGTCGTATTTAAAGCAAGAATTTTGGGGCTGGACAAATTCAGGTTATAATCCATATTACTGAAATTATCGTGCCTTATATGTCCATCAAAGACTCCTGAGTTGCCATCGAAATCATGAATTTCAATATTATCAAAAATGATAGAGTCAGCCGAAAACCGAACCGTATCACTAAAATAATAGCTCACCTGAAGGTATTTTAAAGCTAAGCCAGAATTCAATCCAAAAAGATCAGCATCAATTAAAATTTTCTTGGGATGACCATAAATATTAGCATCACCTGAAACATTGCCATGCACATTTTTAAAGCTTTTTTCTAACACAGGCTCCAGTACTGCTAGTGGGAAATGATTTAATGTAGCATCAAAATTAAGACTATCAGTTCCAGGCGTATAAGAACCATAAGCATACAATGACTGCCTATCATTTTCATTTACCATCAACTCACTTTGAACGGCCTCTGAATCGCGATCCCATTTACTAATAATGCTCAAATTGCCAACTTTCTGATCTCGGTATGATAACCCGTCAATTTTTAAATCAGAAAGAAATAATGCTTTCTCATAAACATCAAACACGCTAGCTGAGCCACTTAAAATACCTTGAAGATTGAGGTTCTTTTCGGTTATTAGGTTGAAATTTGACAAATTAAATTCGTTAACTGCCATATTTAATCGATCTGCTTTTCCCTCAGAAACTGCTCCTTCAAAGGCTAAAAACTGATCACCGCTCGAAATCATAAATTCATCAATCTCAATTCGTGTCGAATCGACTGTAATCTTTGCCGGATTAACTGTCCAAAGCGTATCTGCTACATATATTTTACTTGGCAAGATATCGATATCAATGTGAGGTGCTTTACCTTTTTCATTTTTAAAAATAGCCTGCGTACTCAGTACTCCACTGTATGTTTTTTCATGAAAATTGTTCCAGATAAATCTTGTATTCAAACCATCATTAACTGCATTTGCCAATAGGGTGAGGTTGTAAATTCTCTGATCTTCATTTATAACAAACTCTTTCAACCGACATTTCAGTTCAAGAATTTCATCAGCATGCAAAGCCAAATGATAATTATTTAAAACCATTTGTTTGTATTCAATCCGCGGGAAATCAGCCACTAATTCAAGAGTCGAATCTAACTCGTTATAATGACCAATAATTTTTGATGGATCAATATATAATTCGGGTATGAAAGTGCGGGTAATTGGCTCAACATCCTTAATATCAACAGTAAAACGAAATGAATTTTCCTTGAACGTTTCTCCACGTTTAATTCCAGAAGAAGGAATATAACTATTGATTAAATTATAAACACTTTGTTTTAGGTTCCGGAACGAATAGTTACCGTGAATGTCAGCATCAACAAAATCAGAACGTAATACTAAGTTAGCAACACTATCCTTAAATGTATTGACTGTCAGGCTCTTTAGATTGAAAGCATTGTTTTCATTACTATAAGTACCTTCTTCAAACCAAATATTACCATTTAAATCATCAATGCTGTTTCCTGTAAATTGTGCTTTTAAATCAATTGCCAAATCAGATTTTTTGTGTGTCTGATCAAGATTTAAAGCAACCAAATTTGCCTCTTCTAAAAGCAACTCAAAATCAAAAACAGGAAACTCAGGGTTAAAATCTAATTTACCTGCAAACATTGCTTTTAGATTTGGGTCATTCACACTAAGGTCACCTTCAAATTTTTCATCATGGATGCTCCCATCTAAAATCAGGCTTTTAAACTTGTAACTATTAAAATCAAGGCTATCAACTACCCCATCAATTGTGGCTGCAAGTTCTCGGGTTTTACTAAAATAGCTACCATCAATCTTTCCGTTAAATGTGATTGCCCCCACTTGCTTAAGCTGTGCAAACTCACCTAATTCAAAATTAACAGTCTTAAGATTTCCATTTACTGATAATTCATCCCCAGCTGATGGAATAAAAGAAAGGTCGGTTGTTAGTCGTCCAAAATCAGAATCTACCGTTCCAAAAGCAACAAAATCACTCATAAAACCAGTAAAATTACCTTGATATTGGATTATCCCGGCTTCCTTTAAGAATGTTGGAAATTGGGCAAAACCGCCTCCTATAGAAGTGGGTAAGCGAACTTCAGTTAAGTCAGAAAAATTGGTTGAAGAATTTTTTATGTCCAGCGAAATATAAGTTTTATCAATATCTGGCAAGCCATTCATGTAAAAATTGCAGTTTAAGCGCGTATTATTCCCAAAACTCAATTCCAGATTTCTGGCCTTTAAATCAGCAATAGTTCCGTAAACTCTACCAGCAAGCCTGGCTTCTAAGTCCATTCCTTTCAAACTTGGCACCAATTGTGCAACGTCAGTTAAATGAATAAATGATTCTTTTAAATCAAGATCAATTTCAGAGAAAGTAAAATCCTTCCCCTCCAATAGTGGAGTTTGATCAAAAATAAAACTCGCATCCACAATTCTTGACTTTTGAGTTTTAATTTTTAGTTTGTCGAGTTTTATTACATGCTGCTTAGATGTGAATTGTGTGCTTAATTCATTAAGACGAAAAGACTTATGATCATCCAAACTTAATTGATTTATGCTAAAATAGATCGAATCCTTATTTAAAACCAGATCAGTAACGTCCAGGTTAATATCACGAAGATCTATTAATTTAGGCTTTTCCATTTTGTAATAGGAATAGCCAAGTTGAGTTTCACTAAAAATAAAATTCCGACAGAAGAAATCCCAATTACCACTTTCGGGCTCAGGAGAACGCAACGAATCAAGCAGAAATTTATAGTTCGGAAAATGTTTTTCGTCCAAGGATAAAAACACTTTGGTTTTCTGTAAATTCAATGACGAAAGAACTACTCTTTGTTTTCGGAGGCTAAGCGTATCAATTGAAGCAACCAACTCATCAACATATATAAGTGTATCCTTTTTTTGATCTTCAATAAGCACCTCGCTTAAAATCAACTTATTGAAAAAACCAATATCAACTCGCTCAATATGAATTCTGGCATTTAGCTTTTCCGAAAAACGTTCAGCGATTTGACGTACCAAATAGGTTTGTACAATACTTGATTGAAAGGCGAGATATGAGACCAAAAGCAGCGTAATGATCCCTCCCAAAACCCACAGTGTTATTTTGACAGATTTTTTAATAATTTTGACCTTTCAAATTTGAACAACAAAATAAGCTAAATTCCGTGGATTTCGTTCGTTCTTACTGTTAAAATAAATCAAAAAAGGAAATCTCATTTTAATGAACAAGACTTCAGATATAACCATCTTAGGAATTGAATCATCTTGTGATGACACATCGGCATCAGTTATTAGAAATGGCTACCTGCTTTCTAATGTAATTGCAAGCCAGAAAGTTCATGAAGCATTTGGCGGTGTTGTGCCAGAATTAGCATCTAGGGCGCACCAGCAGAATATTGTCCCAGTAGTTGATCAAGCAATCAAACAGGCAGGGATTGATCTAAAAGAAATATCAGCAATTGCATTTACCCGTGGGCCAGGATTACTAGGTTCGCTGCTTGTTGGCACCTCCTTTGCTAAGGGATTTGCGCTTTCAGCAGGTGTGCCATTGATTGACATCAATCATCTTCAAGGTCATGTACTTGCACATTACATAAAAGAAAAAGACGTTGAGTTTAATGCTCCAAAATTTCCACATTTATGCTTATTGGTTTCAGGTGGAAATTCACAAATCATTTTGGTGAAAGATCATTTGAAGATGGAGGTGATTGGACAAACCATTGATGATGCGGCAGGTGAAGCTTTTGATAAATGTGCTAAAGTGATGGGGATGACCTATCCAGGTGGGCCGCTCATTGACAAGCTGGCAAAAGAAGGAAACCCCGATGCTTTTCAATTTTCGAAACCACGAATAAAAGATTTAGACTATAGTTTTAGTGGACTAAAAACCAGCTTTCTTTACTTCTTACGTGACCAAATAAAAATAAATGAAAACTTCATAGAGGAAAACCAACCAGATTTGTGTGCTTCGCTTCAAAAAACAATTGTTGACATATTGATGGACAAGCTTGTTAAAGCGGCAAAACAAACTGGGATTAATGAAATTACTATAGCTGGTGGTGTTTCCGCAAATTTAGGCTTGCAAAATGCATTAAGAAACGAGGCAAAAAAAAGACACTGGAACATGTTTATCCCCAGATTTGCCTTCACCATGGACAATGCAGCAATGATAGCCATTACAGGCTATTACAAATATCAAAAGGGAGAATTTACAGGTCAAGATGCAATTCCTTTTGCACGGATGAATATTAACGAGTAGTGTACTGAATGTCAATTTTGGAAAATCATTCAAAAATACCAGTCGTATTGATTACCGGGTTTCTGGGAGCAGGTAAAACAACCTTTATCAATGAGCTCATCCATAATCACCAACATTTAAAACTAGCGTTGGTAGAAAATGAATTTGGGGAGAAATCTATTGATCAGGATTTGATTGTTGGCATGAGATCCGAGAATATCTTTGACCTCAGCAATGGTTGTATTTGTTGTTCGATCTCCGATGAGTTTTCATTAGCTCTTCTTGATCTTGCTGATAAAGCTGGAGAAATTGACTACTTACTAATTGAAACAACTGGGATTGCGGATCTTGCAAATGTGATCAAGCCATTTTATTCGGATGAAAGTTTAAAAGAAAAATTTGAATTGGCTGGAAGTGTCTGCTTAATCGATGCAGTAAATCATGAAATTCAATTTGCAGCCAGCAGACAACAAATGCAACTCATACTAAGTGATTTGCTTATTATTAATAAATCTTCAGAAGTTAATCCAGATAAAATCTCTGAAATTGAAACAAGATTAAAGGCATTTAATAATACTGCTGACATTAAACATTGTGATCAAGGAAAAATAGAAAATTTTAAGCTGGAAGACTTTTCCATTCATGTTAGAGGAAATATTGAAAAGAGATTAGCAATACCAGCTATTTTTAGACTAGTTGAATCGAAGAGATTTAGCACTTTCACCCATGAGTTTAAAGGAACAATTAATCTTGATCGCTTTAAATATTGGTTTAACTATTTCATCGCAATCAATCAACTTCAGGTATACAGAGTAAAAGGCATACTCTACCCACAAGAGAATACCAATAAGATTGTCGTTCAGGCAGTAGGTGGTTCTGCCGATTATACCGAAGGTTCATACATTGATCCATCAGAAGAAAAAACCAACCGGCTTGTTTTTATAGGAAAGGATCTTGATTTTGAAAGGATAACCTATGAATTGGAGAATTATTTATCCGAGAATGATAACCCATAAGGGCAATGTAAGAATAGCAATAGATGTACTTAGCACGACCACCCTTGAAGCCAAAGTCGCGTCCAATTTATATTTCACTGCCAATACGTAAGGCGTTAATCCCATGGGCATAGCAGCATCAAGCACACTTGACCGATAATCAAATGCAACACCCGAAAGGCGCAGAACTCCCAAATACAGAAGTGGAAGAACCAGTAAAATAGCAATTGTAAGATAGAAAACCGGTAGCCACTCTTTTAAATTCCCTAATGGATTTGATCCTAGAAACAGCCCTAATGAGAACAAAACGATAGCCGTTACGGACGAAGCAAGTAAATCCAGACTTTGCAACAATATTCCGGGCATCTTCATTTTAAAAATAGAAATAAGTAATCCTATTATTACAGCCAGTAATAGTGGATTCTTCACCAGACTTAGCACAATCTTCTTTGAACTAATCGTGTCTCCGCCCATGGATTCAATAAGAATAACCCCCAAGGTAAATAGCCAAAATAGATAAACAGCAGACAACATGGTAGCTTCCGCAAGAGCTTCTTCCCCATAAACATTTACCAGAACCGGAATCCCCAGATAGGCAACATTCCCAAATGAAAAAGCAAGCACCAGAGTTTGAGTAGTTTTGCTTTTCAATTTAAGCAGCTTACCAACTGGAAACGCCAAAAACATGCTCAAAATAATGTAGATCGAATTCGCAACTGTAAGTCCAATATAGGAACTCACAGGAACATCCAGTTTAATTAAAGCTATTAAGATTAAGGCAGGAAATCCAATCCAGAGTGCGTAATCATTAAGTACGTCAATCCACTCCTTTTTGAAGCTTTTTGTTCTGCTGAACAGAACTCCAAAAAAAATCAATAAAAATAATGGAGCTATAGTACTAAATGACAGCAAATAAGTCTGCATGTTTATTCTTCATAAAATGGACGAATATCTGTCAGGTACATACCTGCTGCCACAGCAGCTTCCATGCCCAATACACCATCTTCAAGCACATGACATTTCGAAGGTTCAACATTGATCAACTCAGCACAACGTAAAAAAGTTTGTGGTTCAGGTTTGTGTTTAGTTACATCACTTGCTGTTACAATTGCATCAAAATACTTAGTCAATCCAAGCTTCTCCAATTGTAACATGGCACTTTCTCGACTTGCACCTGTACCAACAGCCATTGGGATTTTACCGTGATAACGATACACCAGATCAACAACAGCCTTGTGAGCCTCAATTAACTCAATATTTTCCCAGAAAGCTTTTTGCTTCGTCTTTGCCAATTCTTCCGGTTCTACTCCCTCCAGATTATTTTGCTCAATAATCCGCTCAGCAAAACGAATAGTAGGGGCACCAGTCAACTGAAACGTGATTGATTCATCATACGTACAATTGAATTTCTTACAGGTTTTATGCCATGATTGAATATGTGCTGGAATTGAATTCGAAAGTGTTCCATCCAAATCAAAAATCAGGGCTTCGGCTAATGGGTGTTTGTCCAGTTTCATGTTCATTCTTATTTGTTGGCGAAAATACAAGAATTCTTAATGCTCCAGATAATAATAGATCTTTCAGGCTTGCATTTAAACGTTTATTAATGTCTAATTTGAAATTACACGCATTTATATAATACAATTCTGAATAAATTTTTAAAATGGAGCACATAACATTCTTTAAAACTTATAGAATGAACATTCTCTTGAGTTATTTTATTTTTTAGTGATACTTGGTTTTTATAACTTGCCATTAAATTATGAAAACAATAAAATTTGAATATAAAATTACGGCTATCTACCTGACTGTAGGAATTCTATGGATTATCTTTTCGGATAGTTTTTTAAAAAATATGGTGACGAATGAGAACCTGCTCACATTCTTCCAATCAGTTAAAGGGATATTTTATGTTACTACAACCTCAATTTTACTCTTTTTCTTAATAAGAAAAAACACACAAACGCAATCAATTGTAGAAGAACAATTAGTGGAGAGTAAGGAAAAATATAAATCCCTTTACGAACAAGCTCCACTAGCCTATCAGTCCCTAAATACTGATGGCAATTTTATTGACATTAATCCACAATGGTGTACAACTCTCGGTTATAATAGAGAAGAAGTAATTGGGAAATGGTTTGGAGATTTCTTACATCCAGACTATGTTGAACATTTCAGAATTAACTTTCCAAAATTTAAGAAAAATGGCTCTGTCAGTGGAGTTCAGTTTCAAATGAAAAGGAAAGATGGCAGCTTTATTTTTGTTTCCTATGAAGGATGCATAGGCTATAATACTGATGGAAGCATGAAGCAAACCTACTGTACATTCAAAGATATAACCACAGAATACATTGCAAATCAGAAATTAATTGAAAACGAAGAGCGGTTTAAAACACTTTTTTATGACAATATTTCTAACATGCTAATAATCGATAGTGAAAGTGGGCAAATCTTATTTGCAAATAACGCAGCAATTAAATTTTACGGATATAGCATTAATGAAATCAAAGAATTAAAAATATCTGATATAAACACACTGTCAGTTGAAGAGATTAATTTTGAAATGCAGAATGCAGTTAATAACAGACAAAATTATTTCAAGTTTAAACACCAATTATCAAATGGGGAAATTCGCGATGTAGAAGTCTATTCCAGTAAGATAAAATTACAAGGCAAAATACTACTCTATTCAATTATCAACGATATTACCAAACAACTACAACTTGAAAATGATTTAATTGAAGCCAAAGAGAATGCTGAAAGAAGTGATCGGTTAAAATCTACCTTTTTAGCAAACATGAGTCATGAAATTAGGACTCCCCTCAATGGTGTGCTTGGTTTCGCCAGTCTTCTTAGCGAAGAAGAACTTCCGCAAGTTACAGTAAAGAGATATTCAGATATTATTAATAAAAGTGGACAGCGACTACTCGACCTTATTAATAACCTACTGGACATTAGTAAAATTGAATCAGGAAACATGCCAGTCAAGATTACTGATTTCAAGCCTTTTGATGTTGTTCAAGAAGTTGCCAATCTATTTTCCATAAAAGCGAAAGAGAAAAATCTTGAAATTCAGTTAGACATTTCTTCTGAACTTGAAAATTTAATCATCAAATCTGATCTGCTTTTCTTCAATCAAATCCTCTCTAACATAGTTGGTAATGCAATCAAATTTTGCGAAAATGGAGCAATACAAATAAGCTATAGAGTTTTGAGTAATAATATTGAGTTTTGTGTTTCTGATAATGGACCTGGTATTTCGCAAGACAAGCAAGGAGAATTATTTGAGCGATTTTATCAGGTAAATCAAAGTCTTTCCAGAAAACATGAAGGCTCTGGTTTAGGCTTGGCGTTATGCAAATTATTAGTCAATCTTCTTCATGGAAGAATTTGGCTAAACTCTAAATTAGGAGAAGGATCTAGCTTCTACTTTACAATTCCTACTACTATTGGTATAGAGAATATTAGTGGAATTAGCATCAAATCGAGTCAACCTTCAGTTAGACATTCATTAAAATAATGACTATCAACCACAAAAGCTTCCTAAATAATTTTAAAAGCATCCATTGTTTAATCACAAATTATTTCTAATTTTGCGCGACCTATTTTTAGGTTTAAATTTTTAATGTTTAATAAATTAGATGTTTTATGAGAAACCAGTATGAAACCGTTTTCATTTCAACTCCCGTTTTATCTGAAGGCCAGATAAAGGAAGCGGTAAGTAAGTTCAGGGACATCATCACCAAGAACGAAGGTGAAGTGATCCATGAAGAAGACTGGGGATTACGCAAATTAGCTTATCCCATTCAGAAAAAAAGCACAGGTTTTTACCACTTGATCGAATTTAAGGCCGAGCCAGATTTGATTCAAAAGCTAGAAACCCAGTTCAGACGCGACGAACGCATTATCCGTTTCTTAACTTTTAAATTGGATAAATACTCTGCTGCGTATAGCGAGAAAAGAAAACGTAAGTTAAAAGGTAAAACTGAAAAGGAGAAATAAGCTATGGCAAATAATCAAGGTGAAATCAGATACCTGACTCCCCCGTCAGTTGAAATTAAAAAGAAAAAGTATTGCCGCTTTAAGAAGAACAAGATTAAATATGTGGATTATAAAGATGCTGAGTTCCTGAAGAAATTTCTGAACGAGCAAGGTCGTATTCTTCCACGTAGAATAACTGGTACTTCATTGAAATACCAACGTAAAGTGTCTAAAGCAGTAAAAAGAGCTCGTCATTTAGCATTATTGCCCTACTTAACAGATATGATGAAATAATTTAAAGAAAAGAAAAATGGAAGTTATTTTATTAAAAGATATTCAGAATGTGGGGAGTAAAAACGACATTATTACTGTAAAAGACGGTTTTGGACGTAATTACCTTATCCCACAAAAGATGGCAATTGTTGCCAACGAATCAGCTAAGAAAGTATTGGCTGAAAACATTAAACAACGTGCTCATAAAGAAGCTAAATTGAAAGATGAAGCTTCAAAAATAGCTGATAAACTACAAAACAAACAAGTAGTTATTGGTGCTAAAACCAGTACTGCTGGTAAAATTTTCGGTTCTGTTAATACCATCATGTTGGCTGAAGCCATCAATAAAAAAGGTTTTGAACTAGACCGCAAACAAATTAGCATTAAAGAAGACAGCATCAAAGAAGTGGGTAAATACACTGCAAAAATCAAACTTCACAAAGAAGTGGTGATTGATTTTGAATTTGAAGTTGTTTCAGAATAATTTTTAAGATTTACACACACAGAATCAAACGTTTCAAACATAAAAGCCATCCGTCAATTGACAGATGGCTTTTTCTTTATACCCTGTTCAAAACACAATTAGTAATCGCTATCCCCGTGCGAAAGCATTTGCTTACTTTTCATGATATTAATAATAGCATCAACGATATAGTCGTCCTGCATAGTTGAATAATTAAATATCAGGTCATAATCATTGTTATTCATTTTCCGTCCGGCAACATGCTCGACAAACAAGTCACGCTGACGATCAATCTCCAGCACATATTCCTGAGCATCAGATCGTGACATGTCACTAATCTGCATAATACGATTAATTCGCCATTCCAATGGTGCCTGCAATTTAATACTCAACTTTTGTGGAATATCCTTTGCAATAGTACCCGCTGCACGTCCTACAATAATACAATGACCTTCTTCTGCAATACGATAAATCACATCTTTAACTGTATCGATAATCTCCTGATCTTCCTCATCATATAGCTTGTCTGTTGAAAAAGCTGTACTTACTTCATGAAGACTTGATTTTGCTTCAGAAAGAAAAACATTTTTAACTTTTTCTGGATGCAGCTCTAACTCTTGCGCTGCTGCCTCAATAATTTCCTTGCTAACCCACTTCCATTCAACATCCGTTTTTGTAGCAGACTCATAGCTATAACCGGAAAGTATTTTTGATAATTTTGTTGCTATCCGTTTTGCAGAACAACCGCACTCTCTTGAAATCATCACAACTGGTCCAGGATAAATGCTTCCTCTATTTGTACGACCAGAATCACCTAGGTAGTTTTTTAGAAAATTTTTCACAGTAATAAACTATTTTATAATATTTAGATTTCTTGTCCTTATCCAAGCAAAAAACAAAATGTATTTTGATTTAACTTGATTAAAACAAATCTACAACCTGAATACTAGCAATTCAATAAAAATGTTCTACAATAGCTGATTTTACTAATGTTTTATAACAAGCTTAAAGAACATACAAAACTTTTTATCTTCGTGAAAAAAATAATTATGGGTAGAATTATTCAAACTGCGCTTTCATCTTTTGGAATGTCCAGCCTTGTTTTTCACGGACCATCGTTAAAAATCAATTCGAATTTCAGAATCAAAAAGATATTGGAGAGGAGCAAAAATATTTCCACAGAAAAACATCCTGAGTCATTAATTGTCAGATCCTTTGAGGACATTCTAAATGATCCGGAAATCGAGCTGGTCATTATTAATACACCCGACACATTGCATTACAAAATGTGCAAAAAAGCTTTAGAAGCAGGCAAAAATATTGTTGTTGAAAAACCCTTCACCCAAACGATCGAAGAGGCTGATGAATTAATTAAACTCGCCCATAACAAGAAACTTCTACTTACTGTTTATCAGAACCGCCGCTTGGATAGTGATTTTTTAACTGTGAGAAAAATCCTAGATGACAAACTACTTGGAAGACTTGTTGAATTTGAGTCTCACTTTGACCGTTATCGGAATTTCATACAGTCAAATACATGGAAAGAAGATGCAGGGGACAAATCAGGAGTTTTATATAATCTTGGTTCGCATATGATTGATCAGGCTTTAACTCTATTTGGCATGCCTAAATCAGTAACAGCTCATCTTGATATTCTACGAGATAATGGACAAGCTAAAGATTATTATGACATCCGACTGCAACATGATGGATTCGCAGCAATCTTGAAAAGCTCCTATCTCGTCCGAGAATCCGGCCCTCGCTACTCCATGCACGGAACTCTGGGATCATTTCATAAATGGGGAATTGATCCGCAGGAACAAGCATTAAAAGATGGTCGTTTGCCCAATGAACCAAACTGGGGTTCAGAACCAGAAAGCAACTGGGGATTAATCAACTATGAGACAGAAGACGGTCTCATCCAAAAAAATAAAATTGAAACAATAGCAGGCAATTACGGTGCTTTTTATGAGAACTTATATGAAGTACTAACAAATGGAGCAGAATTGCTGGTAAAGCCAGAAGAAAGTCGCGATGGATTAAAAATACTGGAAGCTTGCATGTTGAGTGATAAAGAAAAGCGGACAGTATTTATTAAATAACGAAACAGGCACTAGACAGTCTGGATTTCTCTGAAGCTATTTGAAAGCATTTTTGCAATTCTTATATTTATTCAATTAACAACCTTAAACAACGAAAAATGAATAAGCGTAGGGATTTTATCAAAAAGTCGGCTTTATTGGCTGGAGGAGCAGGAATGATGGCAGCATGCCAGAACCAGGTAGAAGCGAACGACAAACCAGTAAAAAAAACATTTAGAAACCGAATTGGTGTTTCAACATATTCTTTTTGGCAATTTAATGGACCAAAAGAAAATTCACCTATAGAAATGTGTATTGACAAAGCTGCAGAGATGGGCTTTGATGGAATTGAGTTTCTATTGGTTCAAATGCAATCGGAAGACAATTCATATCTGCAAAAGTTAAAACGACAAGCATTTCATGCCGGACTAGACATTATGGGCTTTTCAACCCATCAAGGTTATGTTTTTCCTGAAAAAGAAAAGCGTGACGAAGAAATCAAAAAAACTATCAATCAGATTGAGCTAGCGTATAAACTAGGAATTCCAACAATGCGTTTAAATACGGGGCGTTGGAGGACAACTAAATCTTTTGATGATTTGATGGCTAATAAAGGCATTGAACCCATCCTTGAGGGCTACACGGAGGATGAAGGATTTGAATGGGTTATTGACTCCATACAGCAATGCATATCAAAAGCGCAGGAATGTGGCGTTGTTCTTGGATTGGAAAACCACTGGGGACTTGGAAGAACTGCCGAAGGAGTTCTACGGATTGTTGATGCAATCAATTCACCATGGCTACAGGTAACAGCGGATACAGGAAACTTTCTTGAAAACCGTTACGAACAGCTGGAGCAATTAGCTCCCAAAGCTTTTTTAATTCAGGCGAAAACTTATTACGGTGGTGGTAAATGGTACACTCTGGAAACCGATTATCACAAAGTGGCTTCAATCTTTAGAAAAGCGAACTACAGAGGTTACGTTTCTATTGAGTTTGAAGGCAAAGAAGACCCAATGACTGCCGTACCCAAAAGTCTTGATGTAATCCGTGACGCTTTTACTTTTGAGGTGTAAAGCTAATTTAGAACAAACCTTTTTTGAAATTAAAAGTAGTTGATGGTTGAAATTGCTCGCTAAACCGATACTTTGTCATCAAGCGTTTCAATATATTTTTCGAAATCGTTTCGTGGCTTAAATCAATCATAAAATTGGTGAATCCTTCATCCATCAATTGTTTTTTATATTGAAATAAGTTTACAGGAGCATCAGGAACGACAATGGTTATTCCATCTTTAATTGTCTTTTTATACGATTTCTGATTATCATCAATAAATTGGCTTTCTGAATCAGAAACCTTAACCGGCATACGCGAATAAAACAACTCAGGATAAGTATGAAGCACAACAATTCCTTGTTTATTTTGCATGCTCTTCAAGTTTTCAAAATCGCCTTCAACAGGATAACAGAAGTTTCGCATTTGCTCTTGCTGAATTAATTTCGCCGCTGCATCATTATAAGCATATACATTTTCATTGCTGCTTACCTGACTTTCTTTACTCATCAATAACTTCTGAGAAAGATGACTTACAAAGAACTGGCGGAAACCTTTTCGCTCCAACTTTTGAATTAACTTCTTGTAAACATCCAAATGTTCTTCTGAAATAAATTTTGGAAGTTCAATGTATATTTTCCGTTGGTTCTGCTGAATAAAGCGAAGATCAAAATCAAATTTCTCAAAGTCACTTTTGCTGAATGCGAGCAAAATGCCATCTACATCATCCAATCTAATTTTACGCAACCAGTCGGGTTGATCAATTCGAACAAATAATCTTGGTTTGGAAGGTCTTGATTTTATTACTAATTGCTGTCTAATTGCTTTCTTCTGACCAAACGGCAGTGGTCTCATCTTCAATTTAGGTAATTGATTAAACTTTGAAGGAAAATGCTCATCTCCCCTTCTACCTACCCAAAATATTTCATCACCAATTCGAATAACTTCCTCTCCATCATAGTTGAACGAATACAAATTACCATCAACCTGAAAGTCTCTTAACTTCAAATTAAAAGTACTATCATTTTTAGCATTTCGAATCCTTAAGCGGTCACCATTCTGCAAACTAGTTTTTGAATTAAAGACAATATTTCCTTTTCTTGCCTCTTGCACAAACCCAACTGACATGCCAGTATTTGAGTCTTTAGCAATCCCATCTTTTACATCTTTACCGAGGAAATAAGCAATCTTTGAGCGCCCAAAATCAAGTTTAAGCATTGCCTCAGCTTCCTGCTGTTTCTCAGGATGATTTATTGCCAACCGATAAGCTTTAGCTACCTGATAAACGTAATCGGCAGATTTCATCCGCCCTTCTATCTTTAAAGAATGAATACCCAACTGCTGTAGCTTCTTTAAATTGGGTAACTGCTGATTGTCTTTTAAATTGAAAATGAATTTTGAATCTCCCTTATCTTTATAAATGCGACGACAAGGCTGAGCACACATACCACGATTAGCTCCCCTTCCGCCTATAAAACTGCTGAAAAAGCACAAACCAGAAAATGAATAACAAAGCGCTCCATGGATAAATAGCTCCAATTCTGTTTTTGCTTTTGCTGAAATCTGTTCCAATTCAGGCATGGTAAGTTCTCGTGCTAAAACCACACGTTCAATTCCTAGCTTAGCTGAAAAATCAATCCCCAATGAATTATGGTTTGCCATTTGGGTACTGGCATGAATAGTAAGTGACGGAAAATTCTTTTTTGCCAACAAATAAACACCCCAATCCTGAATAATTATTGCATCAACATTTGCTTTCTCAAGAAACGACAATACATCAATCAGTAAATCTATTTCGTTATTTTTAATGACAGTATTTAGCGTAATGTAAACTTTCACCTGTTTACTTCTAGCTTCTTTAATTGCCGCCAGTAGCTGTGCTTCGGTAAAATTACTAGCACGCCCTCGTGCATTGAACGAACGCAATCCTAAATAAATGGCATCAGCACCGCCTTTTAATGCTGCAAAAAATGATTCGGTATTTCCTGCAGGAAGTAATAATTCTGTTTTGCTTTTCCCCATAACTCTTTTCAATGGTGCAAAAGTAGTAAACTCATCCGAGATCAGGGAAAAAGAGATTAAATTCTAGTATAAAGAACCAAATTAATAAGAATATTAACCGCTGTTGCTGATTCTTATTTTTAACAAATATAAATTACACTTTAAAAGCAAAATTGTTATCTCCAGATTACAAAAAACAAAACAAACTGTATACTTTTGTTGGCAGAAAATAAATGATTTGTCTTGGATAATCTTTTTCAAATACATCAAACACTTTTAGAACAACCACGGGAAACTATTCAACGGGAGCTGTACCATGAAATTGACTGGACGCAGCGCTTGATTTGTATTAAAGGTTTTCGTGGAGTTGGTAAAACCACCTTTCTTTTAGATTTTGTAAAAGAACGTCATGCAGACGACAAAAGTTGTTTGTATGTCAACCTAAACAATTTCTATTTTGCAAAAAGAAAGATTTACAATTTTGCTGATGAGTTCTATAAAAAAGGAGGTAAAGTTCTTATCCTCGATCAGATTCACAAATATCCGGGATGGGCTGAAGAGCTTAAAGATTGTCATGAAAATTTAGCAGAACTACAGATCATTTTTACAGCATCACCAGTGCTGCGTGTGCTCGAAGGAAGTGATCTTTTAAAAGGTATTGTAAAAGTATATCACCTGGAAGGGCTTTCATTTAGAGAGTACATAAACTTTCAAAGAAAGGTTAAATTCAGAAGATATAGTCTTGATGAGATTTTAAATAATCATCAGCAAATTGCAAAAGAGATCACTAAAAAGGTGAAACCTCTCGCCTATTTTGCAGAATATTTACACACTGGTTTTTATCCATACTTTTTAAACAACAAACCTTTTTATAACGAAAGCTTGTTAAAGCACATCAATCTGGCACTTGAGATTGATGTAACTTATCTTAACCAGATTGAGTTGAAGTACTTGCCAAAACTGCGTAAGCTTTTACAGGTAGTTAACAACCAGGTGCCGTTCACCCCAAATGTTAGTAAACTGAGTAATGATGTGGAAACATCACGGGCTACGATTATGAATTACCTACGTTATTTAAAAAATGCCCGCCTGATCAATATGCTTTTCACGAATGGTGATGACGATCAGCAGAAGAAACCACATGCAGTTTACGCACACAATACAAATATTTTATATGCCATTGAGCCTGATAATATCACGAATAAAAATCTGAGAACAACCTTTTTCTATAATCAGGTTGGTTATCAGCATACTGTAAAAGGCTCTGATATGGCAGATTTTAAAGTAAACGAAAACTTTCACTTTAGCGTAGGAGGAAAATATACAGAACCAGTAAATGAGAATACTTACGCTGCAGCAGATATGATTGAACTTGGAGAAGGAAATATTATTCCGTTGTGGCTGTTTGGTTTTCTTTATTAAGGAAAATGGAACAGGAAGACCGGAGGGTGGAATTTGAATCTTGAGAATATAATTTAAAATAATATAATTTAAAATTTAACTTGAATAAAATGGCAAAACAAAAGAAATTCATTACATGTGACGGAAACTATGCGGCAGCGCATATGAGTTACATGTTTAGTGAAGTTGCCTGTATTTATCCTATTACTCCATCATCAACGATGGCTGAATATGTGGATGAGTGGGCAGCAAATGGGAAAGAAAATATTTTTGGACGTCCAGTACGTTTGGCTGAAATGCAATCAGAAGCAGGTGCTGCAGGTGCAGTTCACGGTGCATTGCAAGCAGGTGCATTGACTTCTACTTATACAGCATCACAGGGTCTTCTATTGATGATTCCTAACATGTATAAAATTGCTGGTGAATTGTTGCCAACAGTTTTCCACGTAAGTGCACGTGCTCTTGCAGGTCACGCATTATCAATTTTCGGTGACCACTCTGATGTTTATTCAACTCGTCAAACAGGTTTTGCGATGTTGGCAGCAGGTTCAGTTCAGGAAGAAATGGACTTGGCTGGTGTTTCACACCTGGCGACTTTGAAATCACGCGTACCTTTCCTTTCATTCTTCGATGGATTCCGTACTTCTCACGAGGTTCAGAAAATTGAAGTATTGGAACAAGAAGATATTAAGCCATTGATTGACATGGATGCTGTTCAGGCTTTCCGTGACCGTGCGTTGAATCCTGAAAACCCGGTAACTCGTGGTACAGCTCAAAACCCTGATATATTCTTTCAGGCTAAAGAAGCTGCGAATTCATACATGGATGCAGTTCCAGATATCGTTGAAGGCTACATGGCAGAAATCTCAAAGATCACTGGTCGTGAGTATCACCCATTTACTTATTATGGTGCTGAAGATGCTGAGAACATCATCATTGCGATGGGTTCTGTAACTGAGACTATCAAAGAAACTATCGATTATTTGGCTACTCAAGGTCAGAAAGTTGGTTTGATGTCAGTACACCTATATCGTCCATTCAGTATAAAATACTTCCTGAATGCACTTCCTGATTCCGTAAAAAGAATCTGTGTTCTTGACAGAAGCAAAGAACCTGGAGCAAACGGTGAGCCATTATACTTAGACGTAAAAGAATTATTCTACGGAAAAGAAAATTGCCCTGTTATTGTTGGTGGTCGTTTTGGTCTTGGATCAAAAGATACTACTCCATCACAAATCATGTCAGTATACGAAAACCTGGAAATGAATGAGCCTAAAGATGGTTTCACATTGGGTATCGTTGATGATGTGACTTTCAAATCTCTTCCATTAAAAGAAGAAATTAAAGTTTCTCCAGAAGATATCTACGAAGCTAAATTTTATGGTTTAGGTTCTGATGGTACTGTTGGTGCTAATAAAAACTCAATTAAAATTATTGGTGATACAACTGACAAATCATGTCAAGGTTACTTCGAGTATGACTCTAAGAAATCAGGTGGTTTCACTTGTTCACACCTTCGTTTTGGTGATAGCCCAATCCGTTCAACTTATTTGGTAACTACTCCTGACTTTGTTGCTTGTCACGTTCCTGCCTATGTAAATCTTTACAATGTATTGAAAGGATTGAAAAAAGGCGGTTCATTTCTATTGAACTCAATTTGGGATGAAGAAGAAACCAAGAAGCGTTTGCCAGAAACAATGAAAAAGTATTTGGCTGAAAACGAAATCAATTTCTACATCATTAACGGAACAAAGTTGGGTGAAGAACTTGGATTGGGAACGCGTACAAATACAATTATGCAGTCGGCTTTCTTTCATATCACTGGAGTAATTCCTTTCGATCAGGCTGTTGAAGCCATGAAACAAGCGATTGTTAAATCATACGGTTCTAAAGGTGAGCGCATCGTTAACATGAACTACGCAGCTGTTGATGCTGGTGGTAAAAACGTTGTTAAAGTTGAAGTTCCTGCTGACTGGAAAAATATTAAACTGGAAGAAGAAGTTGCTGCAACTGATCGTCCAGACTACATCAGCAATTTTGTTGACATCATCAATGCTCAAGAAGGTAACAGTCTTCCTGTTTCTACTTTTGTAGGTGCTGAAGATGGAACATTTGAGCAAGGCACTTCAGCTTTCGAAAAGCGTGGTATTGCTGTAAACGTTCCTGAATGGCAAGATGAAAACTGTATTCAGTGTAACCAGTGTGCTTATGTTTGTCCTCACGCTGCAATTCGTCCATTCTTAATGACTGAAGAAGAATTGGCTGCTGCTCCAGAAGGAACAGCCGTTCGTACTGCTACTCCAACAAAACAATTCCCAGGATTGAACTTCCGTATTCAGGTTTCAACATTGGATTGTACTGGTTGTGGTAACTGTGCTGATGTTTGTCCTTCAAAAGTAAAATCGCTTGTCATGAAGCCTCTTGGATCTCAGGAAGTTGAAGTTGAGCGTTGGAACTGGATGGATAAAAACGTTAGCTACAAAGAAAAAGTAGTTGACAAATTTAAGTCTGTTAAAAACTCACAGTTCGCTCAGCCATTATTCGAGTTCTCTGGAGCTTGTGCTGGTTGTGGTGAAACTCCATACATCAAACTAATTACTCAATTATACGGAGAGCGTATGATGGTAGCTAATGCAACCGGATGTTCTTCAATCTATGGTGGTTCTGCTCCATCAACTCCTTACTGTAAGCATAAAGAAAGCGAACAAGGTCCAGCATGGGCTAACTCATTGTTCGAAGACAATGCTGAGTATGGTTTTGGTATGTCAGAAGGTGTTAACGCACAACGCGACCGCATTGAGTCTATAATGAAAACTGAGCTTGCTAACGGAATCAGCGATGCTGAGAAAGAAGCATTCACGGCATGGATTGAAGGGAAAGACAATGGTGATGCGTCAAAAGCTGCTTCAGCTAAAGTATTAGAAGCTCTTAAAGGAAAAGATGCTGCTTATGCGAAAGACATCATTGGATTGAAACAATACCTGATTAAGAAATCAGTATGGGTATTCGGTGGTGACGGTTGGGCCTATGACATCGGTTTCGGTGGATTAGACCACGTTTTGGCAACTGGTGAAGATGTAAACGTATTGGTTATGGATACTGAGGTTTACTCAAACACTGGTGGTCAGGCTTCAAAAGCAACTCCAGTTGGAGCTGTTGCTAAATTTGCTGCTTCAGGTAAGAAAATCCGTAAAAAAGACTTGGGTGTAATCGCTATGTCTTACGGATATGTTTATGTAGCACAAGTTGCAATGGGCGCTAATCAGGCACAATACCTGAAAGCGATTCGCGAAGCTGAGGCTTACCCGGGACCATCATTAATCATTGCTTATTCTCCATGTATCAACCACGGATTGCGCGCAGGTATGGGTGCAACTCAGTCTGAAGAGAAAAAAGCTGTTGAAGCTGGATACTGGTCATTGTATCGTTACAACCCAGGATTGGAAGAGGAAAACAAAAATCCATTTAGCATGGATTCTAAAGATCCTGACTGGAGCAAATTCCAGGAATTCCTAAACGGTGAGGTTCGTTATACTTCATTGAAGAAGTCATTCCCGGAAGAAGCATCTGTATTGTTTGCTGCTGCTGAGGAAAATGCAAAATGGCGTCATGCTTCTTACAAACGTTATGCTTCTATGGATTTTAATCCAGCTGAATAATTGGAATATTTTCAAAAAACCAATTTTTTATATTTTCAAAACCACTGTCCGGCAGCTGCCGGATGGTGGTTTTTTATTTATAATGGATTCGTTACTACTATAGACTATCTATCAATCTCGTCATAAATACCCCCAAACAATGTCAAATATGAACACCTAAATCCTCAGGTAATCGTTTTATCTTTAAACTGAAAACCAGAAGAGATATTAACTACTTAAACTTTTTAAAATGAAATTATACAAAAGAAATGCAATTGCTGCCGGACTTCTCTTTATTGTCAGTGCATTTGTGGGTATGTCAATTGGTATGAATTATGATCTTCGATTTCCTGCTGAGTATGATGGTTACTACATGGTACAGAAAGGTGAAGCTATGATACGTGCAGCACATACGCACGGAATGCCATTTGCATTGTACAACCTATTACTAGCCCTGGTTATTCCATTCCTTGGATTTTCGGAAAAGGTAAAAAACTTAATGTCGTGGTCAGGAATACTAATGATTATTATGCCAATAGCATTATTCCTAAGAGGAGTTGTTTATCCAGCAACTACATTTGACCTGGTTGGATTTGTAGGTGCAACCTTCTTCTTAATAACATCAGTAATGCTTGTAATTGGAGCCATAAAATATAAGAAAGGATAGCTTACAGATTTAGCTCACTCAAACAAAAACCACTGTCCGTCATTTGATGGGTGGTGGTTTTTTGGAAATGGATACTTAACGCTAGAAGTAAATGCCTACTTTTGCAGAAAATAATTTTTCATGGATACATTTGAAAGCCTGAAGCTGTTGAGTCAATTGAACAATGCAATAGAAGATCTTGGTTTTGACAAGCCAACACCGATACAAACAAAAGCTTATCCGGTTATTCTTTCGGGAAAAGATGTGGTAGGAATTGCCCAAACAGGTACTGGTAAAACATTAGCTTACATGCTTCCGATATTGCAGACTTTGAAGTTCTCGAAGCAAGTTACGCCACGTGTTTTAATAATGGTTCCAACCCGTGAGTTGGTTTTGCAGCTTGTAGAGCAAATTGAAAACTATGGGAAGTATATAAATGTTCGTGCGCTGGGTGTTTATGGTGGAACAAATATTAATAACCAGATGCGCAATTTAGCTCAGGGAACTGATATTCTGGTTGCCACTCCCGGACGACTGTACGATTTAATAATTAGCAGGGCGGTGCTTTTAAAAGACGTTAAAAAGCTGGTTATAGACGAAGTGGATGTGATGCTTGATCTTGGTTTCCGCTTTCAATTGACCAATATTTTTGACCTGCTACCAGATCGCAGACAAAACATTATGTTTTCTGCAACCATGACCGAGGAGGTTGATGCACTGATTGATGATTATTTTGTTGTTCCTGAAAAAATCTCAATTGCCGTAAGTGGTACTCCGCTCGAAAATATTGAACAACAATGCTACTCTGTTCGTAATTTTAATACCAAACTCAATTTATTGCGTCATCTTATTCAGAACAAAGAAGACTTCCGTAAAATACTGGTGTTTGTATCCACCAAGAGAATTGCCGACCGTTTATTTGAAAAACTGCAAGAAACCAATGGATCGGAAACTTGTGTATTGCATTCAAATAAAGCACAGAATTACAGAATTCGTTCAATTCAGGAATTTGATGAAGGGACGAAACGAATTTTAGTGTCAACAGATGTCATGGCACGAGGATTGGATATCGATAAAATCACTCACGTTATTAACTACGATACGCCCAATTATCCGGAGAATTACATGCACCGCATTGGACGAACTGGTAGAGCAGAGCAAGCCGGAAAATCAATCCTTTTTTATACTGAAAAAGAAGAAGATGCCAAAGAGGCTGTTGAAAAGCTAATGGGTTTAAAAATTCAAATGATGGATTTCCCAGAGGAAGTTCAGGTTTCAAGAACATTGACAGATGAAGAAAATCCGAAAGATGAAGGACAAAGCAATCCTCACAAGCACAAGGAGCCTGAAGAAAAAGGTGACGCTTTTCATGAGAAAAAACTAAAGAACACAAAAACCAACCAGGGTGGCTCCTATCTCCGTAAAATGAAAACTTATAAAAAACCACGTACCCGAGGCGATAAAGGAGTAAATAATCGTAAAAAAAGGTAAGCTACTTTCTTTACTTTGTTCTAAACTACATCATATGGAAAAGTTAAAAATAGCAACGGCACAATTTGAGAACTATAGTGGGAATAAGGTAAAGAATTTAGAAATTATAGATGAACTTTCTAAGCAAGCTGCCGATAAAGGGGCAAATGTTATTGCCTTTCATGAATGCTCCATACATGGCTACACATTTGCACGAAATCTCTCAAAAGATGAAATGCTGGAATTAGCTGAGTTTATACCTGAAAGTGAAACTATAAAAAAGCTCCAGGAAATTGCGACCAATCACAATATTCATATTCTTACAGGGCTATTTGAAAAAGATGAGAATGATGATATTTACAAAGCACATGTTTGTGTAAATAAGGATGGACTTGTAGCAAAATTCAGAAAACTACATCCATTTATAAATCCACATATTAATCCGGGAGATTCTTATTGCATTTTCGAAATTGAAGGATGGAAATGCGGCATACTTATATGCTACGACAATAATATTGTAGAAAATGTAAGAGCCACAAAATTACTTGGTGCAGATATCATTTTTATGCCTCATGTAACCATGTGCACCCCATCATCCAGACCAGGCGCTGGTTTTGTCGACCCAAAACTCTGGGAGGAGAGAGAAAACGACCCGACTTCATTACGCTTAGAGTTTGAAGGCATGAAAGGAAGAAGCTGGCTAATGAAGTGGTTACCTGCCAGAGCTTACGATAATAGCATTTATGCCATATTTTCAAATCCTATTGGTATGGATGACGACCAACTCAAAAATGGACATTCAATGATTATCGATCCTTATGGTGATGTCGTGGCGGAATGTACATCATTTGAAAATGAAATTGCTATTGCAACCTTAAATCCTGAATCATTAGATAGTGCTGGTGGCAGCAGATATATTAAGACCCGGAGACCAGAGCTGTATAAAGATATAATCGGTCAGGATCACAAATCGGAGCAAGATGTAGTTTGGATGAAATAGCCGACAAGCAAATTTCTTTAGGGTAGAACTAATTTTATTGAGTTGCTAAAATCTCAAAATGAATCCCCTCCTGTTACTTGCAAAAACAGAAGGGGATGTTTGAAGAATTGATGCTGTTCGGGGAAATATTTAGAAACTGTTTAAATTTTATCCTTTGGTATCTTTTTGCGCCTTAAGCCCTC
>CBDVCE010000052.1:0-40302 GCA_965372405.1 uncultured Sunxiuqinia sp. | reverse complement strand
TTGTTTTGCCATACGGCAAAATTAGTTAATCGCGACCTAAGCGCCTATACCAGAACATTTATTAAGAAAAAAGAATTGGTAAAGTGTAATGGAAAATAGAAATTGCACACTAGTTGGTAGCGCAACTAATTTTAATGTCATGCAAACAAAAGTACCCATTACCTATTTAATTTATCAGGCCGTGCGGGCTATTCAGCTCCAGTTAAATCAAGCTTTATCAAAAAATGGTTATCCTATTAATATTGAGCAATGGCCAATTTTGATGGAAGTTTTTTATAACAATGGAATTACTCAGCAAAATTTGGCAAATAGGGTTGGGAAAAACAAAACAACTTTAACACGGGTTATCAACACTCTTGAAAAAAATGGTTTAATACGAAGACAGGTTTCAACAGTTGATAGAAGGAAAAAACATCTTTATCATACCCATAAGCTTACTGAAATGCGACCAGGTGTAATCGAAATCCTGAAAAATCAGGGTGAATTTATCTTAGGTGGTCTTAATAAAGATGATGAAGCAGCCATGCGAGAGGGGTTAAATGTTATTTTCAAAAACCTAAAATGGGAATTTAATTTTTTAGACAATAGTTATTCATTCAAATAAAAGAAAAGCCATGAATTGGAGAAAAATTACATTTGTTGTAGTCGGGCTACTTATACTGCTTGGGGGAGCAGCAGCCTTATCTCAGTTATTTGTATCAATGAAACCAGAGCCTCCTCGTCGTCCTGACGCGGAAATAAAAAGGTATGTAAAAGCCCAAACCATTGTTTTTGATGAGCTGCAATCTTCTGTAGTTGCTGAAGGACGTGTTGTCTCAAGTATGGCAGTTGTACTTGTGGCAGAAGCTTCAGGAAAAATTGAAGCTGGAGAAGTTGTTCTGAAAAAAGGAACTTCATTTGAAGAAGGTCAACTTTTAGCAACTATATATAAAGATGAAGTTGAATTGGCATTGAAAGCCAGAAAGAGTCGCTTTCTGAGTACGTTTACGAATATGTTGCCAGATATAAAAGTTGATTATCCTAATCAATATTCAAAGTTTCTAAACTTTTTCAATGAGGTTAATCTAGATGAACCTCTTCCATCTCTTCCTTCTTCAGAAAACGAAAAGATTAAAATATTTCTTTCAAGCAGAAATATTCTTAGCGAGTATTATGGCATTCTTCAAGATGAAAAACGTTTATCAAGGCATTCTCTTTATGCCCCATTCAATGGTGCATTCACTGTAGTGAATTTTGAAGTTGGAGCTTACACAAATATGGGAGGTACAATCGCTAGAATGATCCGCACTGACCAATTAGAAATTGAGGTTCCTGTTGAAAATGGGCAAAGCAAGTGGATTAAGATTGGCGATAAAGTGAAAGTTTTTAGTAGTGTTGGACAATCAAAACTTCAGGGGAAAGTGGTTCGCAAATCCAGTTTTGTCGATCAATCAACACAATCACGAAGCATTTTTGTAAAAGTAAATGTATACGGCAGCGAAGAATTGCTTGCTGGTGAATATAAAAAGGTAATGTTTCCGGGGCAGTCGATTGATGGTGCGATGGAAATACCTCGAAGTTCTGTTTTTAACACAAACGATGTTTACACTGTTGTAGATGGTCGTTTGAAGAAACAAACCATAAATATTGTAAAGGTGAATGATAAGACTTTAATATTTAATGGACTCGAAGCTGGCGGTGAAATTGTTGTTGAGCCGCTTATAAATGTGAAGGACAATCTGGCTGTTGAAATTATACGCTAGTTATTGTATTCACAAAATGGACATTAAGCCAGCTTAAAATTTTACAAAATGAAGAAATTAGTAGAAATATTTGTACGATTCCCGTTTTATGCCAACCTCATTATTGTGGTATTGTTGTTTGCGGGAATAATAAGTATGCTTTCCATGAAGAAGTCATTCTTCCCGGAAACAAAATCTAAATTTATTTTTGTCACCGTTTTCTACCCAGGGGCTTCCCCTGTTGAAATGGAAGAGGGTGTTACTGCAAGGATTGAAGAAGCCATTCGTGGTATTGTCGGGATTCGGGAGATAACTTCAACCTCATCGGAGAATATGACAAGAGTGAGCATTGAAACCACTGGAGAATACCATATTGATGAGTCACTGATGGATGTTAAAAATGCAGTGGATGGAATTTCATCCTTTCCAAGTGCTGCAGAGCGTCCCATCGTATTCAAACAACGAACAACCTCTATGGCAATGTTTATGAGGATAACGGGCGATGTGGACTTGCTTACGTTGAAAGAATATGCACAACAAATTGAAGAAGATTTTCTGGCATCAGGGGTTATTTCCCAAGTGAGAATTTCCGGGTTTCCTTCTCTTGAAGTATCCGTTGAAGCCAAAGAAGAAACCTTACTTCGTTACGGAATTACTTTTGATCAGTTGTCGCAAGCAATTTCAAGTAACAATAGGGATGTGTCAGGAGGGTTAATCCGGTCGAAGGAAGAAGAGTTGCTTATTCGTTTGCGTTCGCGAAGTTCAGACGCTAATAAAATTGGGGATATCGTTTTACGAGCAAACCCGGATGGTAGCTTGATACGTATTCGCGATGTAGCTGAAGTGAAAAAGAAATTTGCTGACGTTTCAAACAAAGTACTGATTAAAGGAAAACCAATGGTTTCCATTCAGGTTCAAAAGCTTATTGTTGAAGATCTGGAAGAAATTACAAAATATGCTGAAAATTATTTAGAGGAATTTAATGCAAAGAATCTGGGTGTAAAGCTCGAATTGAGTTTTACATTTCTTGAAATTCTAAAAAGTCGGTTGAAACTGCTTTATGAAAATGGTTCGGTAGGACTATTATTGGTTATTCTTACTTTGGCTTTAATGCTAAGTTTCCGCTTATCACTTTGGGTGGCTTGGGGAATACCTTCCGCATTTTTAGCCATGTTTATAGTTGCCAACGTGATGGGGGTTACCATAAATATGATATCCCTTTTTGGAATGATTCTGGTCATCGGTATTTTGGTTGATGATGGAATTGTGATTGGTGAAAATATCTTTCAGCATTTTGAGGCTGGGAAAGGACCCATGCAGGCAGCCATTGATGGCACAATGGAAGTTATGCCTGCTGTAGTGACTTCGGTTTCAACAACGATAATTGCATTTTGTCCCTTGTTTTTCATGTCAGGCAAGATGGAATTCCTTCAGGAAATGGCATTTGTAGTTTGTATCAGTTTAGGATTTTCACTTATTGAAGCATTCTTTGTTTTGCCAGCCCACCTGGGGAATCGGCGTGTTTTAAGTGCAAAGTCACTTCGGGCAAAAGATCGCGGCTTGAAAAAATACACTGAAGGTTTCTTCTCATGGTTACGTGATTATGCATATGATCGTGTTTTACGATTGATTCTTGAATGGAGATATATTGTTTTGGGTGTACCAGTGGCCATGATGTTGATTACTGGAGGTTTAATTGGAGGACAGCTTATTAAAACAACCATCTTCCCCAGGTTAGAGTTTGATCAGTTTAATATTGATATTGCTTTTACACCTGGATCGGGAGAGAAGCAAACCATGGAGTTTCTTGAAAATTTTGATAAAATCATTTGGGAGATCAATGAAGAGTTGAAGGAAGAATATGATGATACTTTAGATATTATTGAAAATAGTTACCTGATTTTAGGTTATGCTTTCAATGGGCAGGAGAATGGGTCTCATGCCGGAAGTTTGCAGGTCTTTCCAAGAAATCCTGAAGATACAGGTATTAGTACTTTCGATATTATTAATAAAGTAAGGAAGAAGATTGGTGAAGTTCCAGAAGCTGAGAAATACACAGTAGGAGGCAGAAGTCGTTTTGGAAGCCCTGTATCCGTTTCCTTATTAAGCCGAAATTTGGAAGAATTGAAGTTAGGACGTGATTTTCTTGTTTCAAAACTTGAAGCCATGCCTCAGTTAAAGGATGTGGTTGATAACAATGCCTTGGGAAAACAGGAGGTTCGTCTTAAGTTAAAACCACAAGCATACATGCTCGGACTAAATGAAGCGTATATTGCGAATCAGGTTCGCCAGGGTTTTTATGGTGGTCAGGCACAGCGTTTACAGGAAGGTCGTGATGAACTTCGTGTTTGGGTGCGCTACCCAGCCAGCGACCGTTCACGTCTTGGGCAATTAGAACGAATGAAAATTAAAACACAGATTGGTGAATTTCCGCTTACTGAGTTGGCCGATTATCACCTGGAGCGTGGCCCTGTAAATATTCAACGATACAACGGGAAGCGCGAAATACGTGTGAATGCAGAATTGGTTAACCCAGATGAGTCAGTTACTTCAATTTTAGATCAGGTTCGCACAGAGGTTATTCCTGAGTTAGAGGTTAAGTTCCCAGGGATTAGCATTGAGTATCAGGGGCAATCAAGGGCAAGTCAACGAAGTATGGACGATATTAAAACCGCATTCCCAATTGCTTTTGCAATAATGCTTCTTATACTGATGATCAATTTTAAATCATTTGAGCAACCATTTTTAATACTGGTAATGATTCCGATGGCAATTCTTGGAGCAATTTGGGGGCATGGAATTCATGGGAAACCGGTTTCATTGCTTAGTCTGTGGGGAGTTATTGCGCTTACAGGAGTCATCATAAACGATGCGGTGGTGTTCCTTGCAAAGTTTAACCTACTTATTACTGAAGGTAAAAAAGTGACTGATGCAATTATTGATGCAGGGAAAAGCCGGTTGCGACCAATTATTTTAACAACATTGACTACTTCACTTGGCCTATTCCCTCTTATTTTGGAGAAGAGTTTTCAGGCACAGTTTCTAATTCCAATGGCAATTTCATTGGTATATGGAGTAGCGATAGGCACAATTTTTATTCTATTGTTTTTCCCGGCCTTAATTCTGGTTCTGAATGATTTTCGCAGAGGATTGAGACAATTATGGACAGGCAAATCAATTGAACGCGAGAAGGTTGAAATTGCTTATTTGCATAGTTTAAGGCAAATAGGGGCTGAGGAGAAAAAGGATCAGTTAAATCATGAAGAATCTTCAAAGTAAAATGACAATTATGAAACGAATAATAATTACAATATTTAGCTTCTTCCTGGTTTTTGGTCTCATGGCTCAGGAGGAGTTAAGCCTTGAAAGTGCCATTGTAAAAGCGCTTGAGAACAATTACGATATGGTTCTTATAAAGCAAAGTCAACAAATTGCTGAATTAAATAATGATTGGGGAACTACAGGAAGATATCCTTACTTAGGATTATCTGCTGGGAGTGACAATACGAATAACAAGAATGAGACAGAAGATTTTGTGCAAAACCGTTATTCCGCTGGTTTAAATTTGAACTGGACTTTATTTGATGGATTTTCAGTAAGAATTAATAAACAGCGTTTTGCCGAATTGGAAGACCTCTCAAAGCAAAATACAGCCATTATGGTTGAAGGTACCATTCAATCTGTAGTCCTTGCTTATTATGCCGTTTTGTTAGAAAAGGAACGGTTGAATGTTGTCCGGGAAGTCATGGAATTATCTGAAGATCGGTTTAGTCAGGCCAAAGTAAGAAAGGAGTTTGGGAGTGCTGTGACTTTCGATGTTCTCCAGGCTCAAAATGCATACTTAAGTGATAAAACAACATTCCTTTCACAGGAAGTGGCCTTTAAAAATGCATTACGGGATTTGAATTTTCTGATGGCTGTTAATGACAATGATAAGTTTGAGCTAGTAGATGAATTCTCGGCAATACCGATCGATTATGTGCTTAATGATTTGCATCAGCAACTGAGTAGTAATAATAAAGCATTGAAGAATCAGTACATCAATCAAAACCTGCTTGAGCATGCTGTGAATGCAGCAAAAAGTAGTTACTACCCAAGTTTAAGTCTGGCTGCTGGAGCTGGACTTAGCCGAACAGGAATGGATTTTGAAGTAAGAGGACAAAGCTGGGAGAATGCCGCAAATATGTACGGAAACCTAACACTTAGCTATAATCTTTTTAGTGGAGGAAATAGAAAGCGAGCACTTCAAATTGCCGAAATTCAACAAGAAAGTGGAATGGTTGGACTAAGTCAAATGACGCACGATTTGGGGAATAAGCTAAATAATCTGTATGAATTTTATTTAGTGAGGAAAGAATTGCTAAATGTAGCTGATGAAAATCTGGAAGCTGCAAAACTAAACCTTCAGATTTCTACAGAGAAGTTTGAGGCTGGCGCAATTAATTCATTCAATTATCGTGATGTACAATTAATTTATCTAAATGCAGCCCAGCAAAAATTTCAGGCAGTATATAACTTTATTGACACACATACTTCATTACTTAGAATGACTGGAACAATTATTCAGGAATTTGAGTAGACATACAACTTATAAAAAGAAAGCCCTGCAAAATTGCAAGGCTTTCTTTTTATAAAATGACGAGCAATAAAAAAAGGGCTGCATTTGCAACCCTTCAAAATATCTTTCTTTCAGAATGATTATAGTTCTCTGATTTTAATATTGCGGAACCAAACATCATCACCATGGTCTTGAAGAGCAATATAACCTTCCTTCGCAACATTCACCCAGTCTTCGTTTAATTCAGGGAATTTACTGTTAGCAACCATTGCTTCCCAATCATCAGTCCACAAATGATATTCAACTACTGTTTCTCCGTTTTGTTTGTGCACAACCGTTCCTTTGTAGCAAATAACTTCAATGCTATTCCATCCACCTGCAAGTACTGCATTTTGTGGTTTCGCAGGAATCATATCGTACAATGAACCAGCCTGACGGTTACCATCTTCACCTAAGATGGCATCAGGGTGAAGGTCATTGTCAAGGATTTGCATTTCAGGAGCAGTTTTCCAAATTGGCCAATCATTTTTTTCCTGACCAAGATAGAAGATGCCAGAGTTCCCACCTTCAGAAATTTTCCAATCCAATTTTAAGTGGAAGTTTGAGAATTTTTTGTCAAAAAGAATGTCACCACCATCTTCAGCTCCTGCTTCTCCATGTCCAGAACCTTTGCATTGCATTGTTCCTTCAGTTATAGCCCATCCTTCGGGGAAGGCAGTTTTGTTAACGCTTCTCCATCCTTCAGCATTTTGTCCGTTGAATAACAATACCCAGCCGGTGTCTTTTTCTTTTTCTGACAGCATATTTGGTCCTACGGGCTTTTCCTGGCAGCTATTTAAAAATATAGTTAGTATGAATGAACTAACAAGTACAAATGAAAATAATCTTTTCATGTTATCGATTTAGAATTATGTGTATTTGCGAATAATTCAATACGAAATTAATAAAAAAACTTTAGCATTTTCATTCCACCTGATTCATAGTGTGTGATACTATTTTGAGTCGGATCGTTTATAAATCAATGAAATATGAAAAGGAGATAAAATAATAAAACCGTTTTGTACAGGTTATTAGTCGTTTAGTTGGTTGTTAAACCGTGAATCTGTTCAAAAGTATAAAAAAAGCAAATTTGTTTTACTAAATTCGATTAATATTTGAGTGCAACAGGGATTTATAAATCAATTTAAAATCAGAGATATGAGCGCAGATAAACCAAAAAGAATTGGAATATTAACTGCAGGAGGTGACTGTCCAGGGTTAAATGCAGCTATTAGGGGAGTTGGAAAAACTGCAATTGTTGAATATGGAATGGAGGTAATTGGCTTTAACGCTGGTTACACAGGCTTAATCAGAAAAGAATACACAGAACTGAAAGAATCTAATTTGTCTGGTATTTTAACTTTGGGAGGGACAATTCTAGGTACTTCTCGTGAAAAACCATACAAATTTGCGAATGAAGGAGATACTGATAAACCTGAATTGATTAAGCAAAACTATAGAGATTTAGGGCTGGATGCTATCGTTTGTATTGGAGGAAATGGAACAATGAAAACCGCCTATCGTTTACAAAAAGAAGGCTTAAATATTATTGGAATTCCAAAGACTATTGATAATGATGTGTGGGGAACCGATGTTACTTTTGGATTTGATTCTGCCTTACAGATTGGAACTGAGGCCATCGACCGTTTACATACAACTGCAAACTCGCATCAGCGGGTTATGATTATTGAGGTTATGGGGCATCATGCTGGGTGGATTGCTTTGTATGCTGGTATGGCCGGAGGTGGAGATATTATTTTACTTCCTGAGATAAAGTACAATATTCGTTCAGTTTGTAAAAAAATTGAAGAACGTTACGAGAGTAATAAACCGTACTCAATTGTAGTGGTTGCTGAAGGGATTGATCATCCAAAACGAATATCTGCTGCCACCCATGTTTCTGAAGCCATTCAAACTTATACCGGAATTGAAACCAGAGAGACCGTACTAGGATACGTTCAGCGTGGAGGTAGCCCAAGTCCGATGGATAGAATTCTTGCTACTCGTTATGGCGCTTTTGCTGCTCAATGTATTGCGGAAGAGTGTTTTGGAACAATGGTGGCGATTAAAAATAATTCACTTACATCTGTTCCTCTGGAAGAAATCAGTGATAAACTCAAATTAGTTCAAAAGGATGATAAATTAATTGCCAAAGCCCGTCGTATGGGTGTTTCATTTGGAGATGAGTATCTATAGAATTAATAAGATATAATTTCGAAAGACCCTGTCCTGCATAAATGGATGGGGTTTTTTATTCCAAAAAATTGAGGGCAATGAGATCAACAAATTTTAATTAATCTTTTTTGCCTATTTTGAATCCAATTTGTTTGTAAGGTTTTGCAGTTTCTTGTTTCTCAATAAGTTCATCAAGATAACTAAAAACTAATTCTATGTTTTTATCTTGGTTATTAAGTTTCTTCTTGATTTCTTCTATTTCAAGTTTCATACTCAAATTATCAGTAAGCATCTCTCTGATTTTCGAGAAAATACGCATGATCTGTATGTTTACATTAATTGCCCGATCACTGTTTAAAATGCCTGAAAGCATTGCAACTCCTTGTTCCGTAAAAGCGTATGGTAATCGTCGTGTCCCTCCCCAACTTGATATTCCAAATTGGAATTTCAAGTTCTCAAATTCACTTGTAGTTAGTTGAAACATGAAATCTTCAGGAAAACGCTTAATATTCCTTTTAACCGACTTATTTAGATTTCCCGTTTGTACTCCATATAGCTCTGCTAGATCCTTATCGAGCATTACTTTTTTATTCCTGATAAAATATATTCTATTCCTGATTAATTCTTCAGGTAACATTGGTTTATTGATGTTTTCTTCAATCATAGGGTGAGTTGTAAATTTCATAACAAATATAGTCAATAACATTCGAATGTTATTGAAGGATAGATGCTACTTCGTAAAAATCATTTTCAGGGCTATGATAATAATAAACACCCCAAAAACTTTCCGAAGGATTTTTTCAGAGAGATTAAATGAAAGCATTGATCCCAGATAGGCGCCAATAAAAAAAGTGAGGGATAGAACTAAGGCAAACTTCCAATTTACATAACCTTCTTTCCAATAGTTGAGGGTGGCTAACAGTGTTACAGGAGGCAACATGAAAGCAAGTGCAGTTCCTTGTGCACTATGTTGAGAAAATCCAAGAATTAACACAAGTGTAGGAATAACAATAATACCGCCACCAATACCAAGTGTGCCGCCAAGTATTCCGGCTAAAAGTCCTGCAATAATTAAAATAATTAGTTGGGTGATGCTCATGCTAATCATATTTTGTGGAGATAAATTATTGTTTTTCGATTGGGGCGTTAAAACGAAATCCGATGCCGTGAAGATTAATGATTTTTATTTCCGGGTCGTCCTTTAAATATTTTCGCAAGCGTGAAATGAAAACATCCAAACTTCTTCCAAGGTAATAATCATCAGACCCCCATACATTTTTCAGGATGTCTGAGCGGCTAAGTACAGAGTTTGAGTTCTCACAGAAATATTTTAGCAATTCAGCTTCTTTGTAAGTCAAGGTTCTTTTATCTCCTTCATTTTGCAAAACCAGATTGTCAAAATAAAAATCGAAAAGTCCAATTTTGCAATGCCTTAGCTCGTCATCTTGAAGTTCTTCATTTGGAAGGCTTCGTTTTAAGAATACTTTTATCCGAAGAAGCAACTCTTCCATGCTGAATGGTTTGGTGATATAATCATCTCCACCCAATGTAAGTCCATTGATTTTATCTTCGGTCATGGCTTTCGCAGTCAAAAATAAAATCGGAATATTCTGATCCAGTTCCCTAACTTTTTTAGCAAGCGTAAAACCATCCATTTTTGGAAGCATCACATCAAATAAACAAAGATGATAGGAGCTTTCATTAAAAACCTTTAAGCCTTCTTCGCCATCTTCAGTTGATTTAACTTCATATCCTGCTTCTTCCAGATTGTCGCGGATAATGAAGTTTAAGGTTTTGTCATCTTCAACTAAAAGAATTTTTTTTCCTTTAAAATCCATATTTAATTTGGAATAGTTAACGTAAAAATACTTCCTTTTGGTGAATTATCCGATACCGATATTTTCCAGCCGTGCCGTTCAACGATTTTCTTCACATAGTCAAGACCAAGTCCAAAGCCTTTTACGTCATGAATATCTCCGGTTGGAATACGGAAAAAACGACCGAAAACTTTCTTGCGATATTCTTGTGGGATGCCAATCCCATTGTCCGTAAACTTAATTGTTATCAGGCCTTTGTTGTAACTAATTTCTACAATCACAACTGGGATAGTATCACAGTACTTGAGAGCATTATCGAGAATGTTGAAAATAATATTTGAAAAATGAAGCTTATCGGCCATAACGACCAAATTGTTTTCAATCTCTGAAAACTGAATGTCGTATTGATCACCATTTAAGCTTGTTTTAAATTCCTCAATGGTTTTTGGAATGAATTCGTTTAGCTTGATTTTTTCCTTACTGAGTTGAATTTTTTTCCTTTCAATGGTAGCCATTTGTAGCACCTTTTCAACTTGTGCAGAAAGACGCTGAGTTTGTTCGCTAATTATTTTCGAGTAATCAGAAAGTCTTTTGGGATGCTCAATAATTCGTGGGTCTGATAAAACTTTTGCAGATAAATCAATGGAGGCAATTGGTGTTTTAAATTCATGGGTGAGGTTATTAATAAAATTCTTTTGGATCTCACTTAATCGGCGCTGCTTTAAAATGACATTAATAGTGTATCCAAAAAATAAAATAATGATAAATAAAAACCCAGTAATGTAGTACCATGCTTGTACTTGTGAACTATAATATTTTGATCGATTAGGAAATGAAACTCCAAAATAATAAGTATATTTTTTACATTTTGGTAAATGACAGGGGCTTACATTTTTCTTAATCTTGTAATGTTCTTCAAAAACAGCCTCTTCCGTATCACATTCAGTTTGAATCTTTTCTTTTGTAATGACGTTTTGCAGACTATCGCTTTCTTCTTTCAAATACTTACCGAAGATCATTTTTTCGCTATTACAGTCATAAATAGCATATTCAAAATCAACTTGCAAATTATGCTTTTTGAATTCTTTAATAAGGAAATGTTCGAGCAAGCCGGGGTGTATAACATCATTTACATTGACAACATAGTAGTTGTTGGAAATCTGTTCAATTGTATTATCAGGCTCCAGCTGATTTTGATGTCCAAATATTTTGTTGTTATAATCAACCAGGTGTGTAGCTACATTTTTTAATGCATAAGTGGTTGATTCGTGGAATTTCTTTTCATTCAGGTCAACAGTGTTTTTCAAAAAGAAAAACTGAATCATCAATATTCCCAACACCGAAAAGGTGGCCAGAACAATTACAAACCGTATCGTATTTCTTCCCATTTTTTGATTTGTTTCCCCTTGGAAACCACGAAACTACTGAATTTTTCAGAGAAAAGTTTCGTTTAACAAATCATTAACAAAAGTTTGTGCCCATTAACATCAACTGGATTTGAGATTTTTTAGCTTTGTATTTGAAACAATGATTTCGCGATGGATTGTTATCTTTGAGCGATAGTTTAAAATACCCAGAGAGGATTTGCTCTTTGGATTTTTTATAGAATTAAAAACTTGTTACTGATGAAAAAATTCTTGTATCTCTTACTAATTGTTTTTTTGGCTGTTCCATCCCAGCTGATTGCCCAAAACGAACAAGCTAAAATTGATTTTGAAAAATTGATTCATGATTATGGTTCGTTTGAAGAAGAAAAAGGACTTCAATCATTCAATTTTAACTTTAAAAATACAGGAACTGCTCCCTTGATCTTAAATAATGTGCAAGCGTCATGTGGGTGTACAACTCCTGAATGGACTCGCAAACCTATTGCCCCGGGTGAAAAAGGTTTCATTAAAGTAAGCTATAACCCAAGAAATCGTCCTGGGCCATTTAATAAAACAATTACAGTAAGTTCAAATTCATCGAATTCAAGAATTGTATTGCGGATTAAAGGTGATGTAGCTCCTCGGGTTAAAACTCTGGCAGAGCTTTATCCAAGAAAGATTGGTCCAGTAATTGCAAAAACCAACCACATTGCTTTTGTGAAAATTAAAGAAAACAAGGTGGTAACAGATAGCCTTGAGATTGTGAATAATTCAGCAGAACCTGTAGAGATTAAATTCAGACAAGCTCCGCAACATTTAAAAGCATTTGTTAAACCTTCTAATTTGAAGCCAAAAGAAAAGGGATTTGTGTATGTTACTTACGATGCTTCAAAAATTAAAACCTTTGGGTTTGTAATGCACCGTATTTATTTAGACATAGATGGGAAGTCTGACTACCGTAATTCAATTGGAGTTTCGGCAACTATCGAAGAAGATTTCTCAAGACTTTCAGCTGATGAATTGAATAGCGCTCCAATAGTTAATTTCAGTGAGAAAACATTTGACTTTGGTGAAATTAAGCAAGGTGATAAAGTTGAACATACTTTTACAATGAAGAACACAGGTAAACGAGATCTTATTATTCGCAATGTAAAAACGACTTGCGGATGTACTGCCGTTACTCCTGAGAAAAAAATAATATCGCCAAATGAATCCGTTCCATTAAAAGTAGTTTTCAATTCTAAAGGAAAACGAGGTCGACAAAATAAAGCAATTACTGTGATTACAAATGATCCTAAAAACCCAACCTCAATTTTAAGGGTTTCAACCAATGTACAGGTTGCAGGATAATTACAACATTAGATAGAATAGAAGGACCGTTCCAACTTGGGACGGTTTTTTTTATAATTACAATCGTTATACCTTCGCAAAAAAGATATTAAAGTGACTGATAAGGAAAACAAACATATAGAGAACGAAGATCAATTTAAAGGGTTGACAGTCAATGATGGAATTGAGCAACCATCTTCTTTTGATGAGAATTCAATTCAACGTTTTTTAAAAAATAAGCGTAAGAAACTGTTGTCCTCAGATGAATATGTAAATGGAATTCTTGATGGAAATATTACCTTGTTAAGTCAGGCTGTCACAATGGTCGAGAGTGCCAAAAAAGAGCATCAAGACTTGGCTCAGGAAATCATTTTAAAGTGTCTTCCACATAGTGGAAATTCTATTCGAATTGGAATAACCGGAGTCCCTGGGGTTGGGAAAAGTACCTTCATCGAATCAATGGGAAAATACATTACCAGCAAAGGAGGCAAGTTAGCTGTTTTAGCAATTGACCCAAGTAGTGAGCGTTCAAAAGGAAGCATTTTAGGCGATAAAACCCGCATGGAAGAATTGTCCGCCGATTCGAATGCGTACATCCGGCCTTCTCCTTCAGCAGGCTCGTTAGGAGGCGTTGCCCGGAAAACCCGTGAGATTATTATTTTATGTGAAGCTGCTGGATTTGATACTATTTTTATTGAAACTGTTGGGGTTGGGCAGAGTGAAACAGTTGTCCATTCCATGGTCGATTTTTTCCTTCTTTTAATGTTGGCAGGAGCCGGTGATGAACTGCAAGGGATTAAGCGAGGCATTATGGAAATGGCTGATACAATTACCATCAACAAAGCGGATGGCTCGAATATTCAGAAAGCTGAAATTGCACGGGTGCAGTATTTGAATGCACTTCATCTTTTTCCACCTACCGATTCAGGCTGGAAACCTAAAGTATTGACTTGTTCTGCAGTAGAAAAGAAAGGGATTTCTGATATCTGGTCTACCATAAAAGAATACCTTGATTTTGTAAAAGCAAATGGCTATTTTCAGCACAAAAGAAACGAGCAGTCAAAATATTGGATGTACGAAACGATTAATGATCAGTTGAAAAGTAACTTTTATCAGAACAAGGATATCAAAGTTATGACTGATGATTTTGAAGGGAAGGTTTTAAAAGAAGAAATTAGTTCATTTGTTGCTGCCCGAAAATTATTAGACTACTATTATCAATCTCAAAAAAATAAAGAATGAAAAATTTCAATTTGCTGATTATCCTTTTAGTTTTTCTTGCTGCCTGTCAAAGTAATAGCACCAGCTACAAAGTTTCTGGAACTATTTCCGGATTGGATTCGGGTATCGTTTATCTAGTTAAAGCACAAGCTGGGAATGCATTAACAGTTGATACTGCCAAACTAGAAGATGGACAATTTAGTTTTTCAGGTGAAGCATTAAAACCAGAATTGCATTATTTGCGTTTAAATGAGCGTGATTATTTTGCTCAGTTTTTTCTTGAAAATAAAAAAATTGAAGTTGAAGCGTATAAAGATAGCTTAAGAAGTTCTGTAGTTACAGGTTCTTCAGAGACTGATATTTTCAATATTTATTTGGATGAATTGGAAATACTAAGTAATCAATTTCGTGGTTTTCAGGAAGAATATTCCAAAGCAATGCAAACAGGAAATCAGGATGAGATTGATCGTATAAAAATTGATCTTGAGGCAACTAAAGAGAACATGAAAGTATTTTCAAAAAACTTTGTTAAAGAAAATTCAACTTCTGTTGTTGCACCTTTTATCGTACTTTCTCAACTGACTCAACAACTTCAATATGAAGATTTGAAGGAATTGATGGATCTATTTCCAGTAGAGTTGAATGAGTCAATCTACATGGATGAATTAAAGAAGATTGTTGACAAAATGGCTACTTCATCAATTGGTGCTGAGGCTCCCGGTTTTACGATGAATGATACTGAAGGAAATCCAGTTAGTCTTTCTTCGTTCCGTGGAAAATATTTGTTGATTGATTTTTGGGCTTCATGGTGTGGTCCTTGTCGCCAGGAAAATCCAAATGTAGTTAAGATTTACAATCAATATAAAGATAAAGGATTTGAAATTTTAGGTGTTTCATTGGATAAAGATAAAGCCGCATGGTTAAAAGCAATTGAAGATGATAAATTAACATGGAAACATGTTTCTGACCTAAAATTTAGGCAAAATGAGGTAGCACGATTGTATGGTGTAAGCTCAATTCCTCATACTATTTTGCTCGATCCTGAAGGCAAAATTGCTGGGAAAAATCTTAGGGGAAAACAACTTGAAGACAAGCTCAAAGAATTACTTCAATAAATAGAGACTTATATCTTACTCGTATCATTTTTGAGATCGATACTTATTTGGATTGTGCTATTAGAATGCGTCAAAAACATTTTAGATGTTGAACTGTTTTCATGATAGTCGATTTTAAAAGTTAATCACATAAATTATGAATTACGATTTAATAGTAATAGGTAGTGGACCTGGAGGCTATGTTGCTGCAATAAGGGCTGCCCAGCTTGGTTTGAATGTAGGCATTGTTGAGCGTGAAAATATTGGAGGAATTTGTCTTAACTGGGGCTGCATTCCTACAAAGTCTCTTCTGAAAAGTGCGCAGGCTCTCGAATATGCACAGCATGCTGCTGATTATGGCGTGTCAATCTCTGGAGAAGTGAAAGCGGATTTTGGCGCTATGGTTAAACGCAGCCGTGATGTTGCTGATGGAATGAGCAAAGGTATTCAGTATCTTTTCAAAAAGAATAAAATTGAAGTAATCAATGGCTTTGGAAAGCTTGCTTCTAAAAATACAGTTGAAGTTGATGAAAATGGAAAAACTTCAAGCCATACTGCAAAGAATATAATTTTAGCTACTGGTGCTCGGTCTCGTGAGTTACCTAATATTAAGCAGGATGGTGTTAAAATCATTGGTTACCGTCAGGCAATGACACTCCCAAAGCAACCCAAATCGATGGTCGTAGTTGGTTCTGGAGCAATTGGTAGTGAGTTTGCCTATTTTTATCATTCAATTGGTACAAAAGTAACTTTGGTTGAATATATGCCTACTCTTGTTCCTAATGAAGATGAAGAAGTGGCAAAAACTCTTGAGCGGTCATTCAAGAAGAAAAAGATGAAGGTTTACACCAATGCTTCAGTCGAATCAGTTGATACTTCAGGTGACCTTTGTAAGGTAAATATAAAGACCAAAAAAGGCGAGGAAGTTATTGAAGCAGAGATTGTACTTTCAGCAATAGGTATTGCGCCAAATATTGAAAATATTGGACTTGAAGACCTTGGTGTTGTTCTGGAAAAAGGTAAAGTTAAAGTTGATGAATTTTACAAAACGAATGTAGATGGCGTTTATGCTATTGGAGATATTGTTCATGGCCCAGCTCTTGCGCATGTCGCTTCGGCAGAGGGTATTACTTGTGTAGAAAAAATAGCTGGACTTAATCCTGACCCCGTTGATTATGGTAATATTCCGGGCTGTACATATACAAGTCCAGAAGTTTCGTCATTAGGCATGACTGAGAAGCAAGCAAAAGAAGATGGTTTTGACATAAAGGTTGGTAAGTTTCCATTCACAGCAAGTGGGAAGGCCAGTGCGGCAGGTCAAAAAGAAGGTTTTATAAAATTGATTTTTGATTCAAAATATGGCGAACTATTAGGTGCTCACATGATTGGAGGTAATGTTACTGAAATGATAGCGGAGTTGGTTGTTGCCAAAAAACTGGAAATTACTGGGCATGAATTAATCAAGTCAATTCACCCACACCCTACAATGAGTGAGGCAATTATGGAAGCTGCAGCAGCAGCTTATGATGAAGTGATTCATTTGTAATTTATTTAAGATAATATAGTTTGAAGCCTTGCATTTTTTGCAGGGCTTTTTTTATTGATGAAAAAATGAACAAAAAACTCAATTGTTTGAATAGTTCACAAATACCTGATTTACAGCATGATTTGTTTTTTAATATTCAAAATATTTTACTTTTGTTCGTAACAACTAATCTTAAAATTATGAAGAAAACAACTTTTCTGATTGCTATTTGTGCAATGTTGAATGTTCCCGTGTTTGCAGGAGGGATTTTGACCAACATGAATCAAAGTGCACAATATGTGCGAATGTTATCCAGAAACGCTTCAACAGATCTGGATGCTGTGTATTTCAATCCTGCTGGATTAACATTATTAGGAGATGGATTTTATGGAGGTTTTTACAATCAAACAATTTTTCAATATAGAACTATTGAAAGTGGTTTTCCCGGATTAAACAAATCGGAGTATAAAGGAAATGTAAAAGCTCCACTTTTCCCATCAGCCTTTTTAGCTTATAAAAAGAATGATTGGGCTCTTTCTTTGGGTTTTGGCCCAAATGGTGGGGGTGGAACTGCCGATTTTGAAAGGGGTATTCCAACCTTTGAGAAGCCATTAGCTGTAATTGCTCCAGGACTTGCAGCTGTAGGTGTTCCGGCCACAGGATATGATGCAGACTTATATCTTGATGCATGGTCAGTATTCTGGGGACTTCAGTTTAATGCGTCTTATAGAATTAATGATGTACTTAGCGCCTCAATAGGGGCACGATATATTAAAGCTGTAAATACATATGAAGGGTATATTCGTAATATTGGTGTTGTCATCAATGGTTCTACAGTATCTGCTCCTGACTTTTTTAATGGTTTGGCCACTCAGGCTTCTGCAGGTGCTCAAGCATTATCAGTTTACCCCTCTGATCTTACAATGCCGGATGAAGTAGCAATTGGAGCGGGGTTGCCTACAGGTTTGACCTTTGGGCAGGGAGTTGATGCTTTAAATGCAAGTGCTGCATCTGCAACCGAAAAGGCACAGGCAACTTCTGATATTAAAACGGACACTAAACAAAAAGGGAATGGATTTGCTCCGATATTTGGATTAAACCTTGCATTAGATAAATTAAATGTTGGTGTTCGTTATGAGTTTAAAACCTCATTGACATTAACAAATGAAACTATGGTTGATGGAACTGGTTTTTTCCCCGATGGCGGGAAAGATGTAAGTGACATTCCTGCAATTCTTGCAATTGGAGCAGATTATATGCTTAACGATGATTTAAAAGTATCTGTGTCTTACAATAATTATTTTGATAAAGCTATTGATTGGGGAGCAAATGTATACGGACAAGAGAAAACCTTTGATCATAACATGTTTGAAATAGCCATCGGTTTAGAGTATACACTTAATGAAAAATGGAAAGTAAGTGTAGGTGGGATGCATTCAAACACTGGGGTTACAGAACAGTATCAAAGTGATTTTTCATATAGTAATTCTGCGTTTACCGGAGGATTCGGAGGACAATACAAAATAAATGAAAGGTTATCGCTTGATGCAGGTTTCTTGTATACAACCTATATCAAAGGCGAAAAGAAATTGGTAAGTGAGAATGTTGGCTCATATGGTGAAACCTTTGATAAAAGAAATATTGATTTTGCAATTGGGATCGCCTACAAGATATTTTAGAATTTGAAAAGAAGGGATAGTGCAATTGAGCACTACCCCTTTCTTAACCCTTAAAAATTAACCCCTAAAAAATATTGCTTTTATAATGTGGTTAGCCATCTTTGGGTTTTCCTTTAAACGACGGGTTGAATAGCCAAACCATTCATCCCCGAATGGAACATAAACCCTCATCCGGTGGCCTTTTTTTATTATCGATTTTCTTAAATCAGGCGTAACGCCAAAAAGCATTTGAAATTCATACTTATCCCTTGGAACCTCATGTTTTTCAATCATTCTGTATGATTCCTGTACTAAATATTTATCATGAGTTGCAATTGCTGCGTATATGTTATTTTTAAACATGAACTCCAGATCTTCCATGAAATGGTCTCTTACTTCCTGATATCCTTTAAAAGCGATATGTTCAGGTTCTACATAAATTCCCTTACATATTCTAAAATTTAATGGATGACCATTTACTGGTAGATTATTTAAGTTGCTGATATCATTAAGAGTGCGGCGTAAATATGCCTGAACGACTAAGCCCACATGACTAGAAAATTCTGTCTTTAGTTTTTTGAAGATTTTTAATTCAGTATCTACGCATTGGGAATCTTCCATGTCAACACGGACAAAATTATCTTTTTCGGCAGCCTTAGCAACAATTTCTCGAATGTGATGGTAGCAAACCTCTTCATCAATCAATAAACCAAACATGGTTGGTTTTAATGAAAAGTTACCTTCAAAAGTATCACTGCTAAATCGCTCAATAATTTCAAGGTATTTATTCTTATTTTCTTCAGCTTGAGTCAGGTTAGTGATAAACTCACCCAACAGATCGATGGTTACTAGAATACCTTCAGAGTTCAGCTTCTTTGCTGCACGAATTCCATCATCAATCGTTTCTCCGGCAATATACCTCTTCGAGAATAGCCAAATCAGTTTTTTAGGTAAATGTGGAAGAATATTTGCAATTGTTCTGTTAAGCATAGTATGTATAAAATGACGATTGTTTTGTAGAAGATAAAAGTACAATCAGATGGAGGATTGATTCAATGATGTTTATCAGCGTCAACTTATGATTTTGCGCATGTTTTTATTTTTAGGCGTTGTTTGTCATTTGCGAAAAAATATTTCATAAATAAGTGTAGTTCTGCATTTAAATTTTTTATTTTTGGCTCAGGTTAAATGAATAGTTAAATTTTATGAAGAACACATCGTTGATTTTTAATGTGGTACTTTTAGTTGCCGTTATTGTGATTTACGTTTTACACTTTAGTGGAAATGAAAATACGAAAGAAGAAGGTGAGCAAGTTCAAAGTGCTGATCATGGATCGGGTTTGAAAATTGCCTATGTGAAAGTTGATTCGCTGATTGTGAATTATGATTTAGCGCAAGAACTTCATGAAGAGTTTACTAAAAATCAGGAAGCTTATACAAATGAGTATGCTGATAAACGTAGGAAATTTGAAGAACAAGCTGCGGCTTTTCAGCAAACAGTTCAACGTGGTGGTTTTTTAACTGAACAACGAGCAGTGCAAGAACGTGATCGCTTGGTAAGTGAAGAACAGGAAATCTTAAAACTGGATCAGGAGCTTTCAGCAAAACTTGGAGAGATGCAAGCAGCAAACAATAAGCAACTGGTTGATAGTTTGATGAACTATTTGGAAACTTTCAATGCCAATAAAGAATACAACTACATTCTAAATGCTGGTAATATTCTTATTGGTGACGATGCACACAACATTACAAAACCAGTAATGGATGCATTGAATGTTCGCTATCATGAAAATAAGCAATAGAGTCTTTTTTTAAATAAATTATGAATCCGGGTTTTGCCCGGATTTTTTTATGCCTTACTTTTGGTTATGGTTTTTGCCGAGCGTTACATACATCGAAATATTATCTATCCTGAATTTATTTTGGATGCGGTGGATTTTTCACTAGGTATGATTGTTGTGATTCCTGTTTATAATGAACCTGAAATCACGAATGTGCTTAATTCCTTATTGCATTCTAAAGCCCCTGATAAACTAGTTGAAATAATTCTAGTAGTTAACTTGTCTGAAAAATCAGAAAAGGAAATTATTGATCAGAATGAAAAAACCATTTGCGAAATTGAACAGTGGAAATTGGACAATCCTGATTGTTTCTTCAATTTATATATTTTGGTTCCTCAGCCTTTTCCCAAAAAACATGCAGGGGCTGGTCTAGCACGAAAGACTGGGATGGATGAGGCAATTCGACGATTCTCTGCAATTGAAAAGGAAAATGGAATTATTGTTTCGTTGGATGCTGATACCTTGGTTGATGCAAATTATTTTGTTGAAATCGAAAACCATTTTAAAGTTAATAAGAAACAGGTTGGTGCATGTATTCAATTTCAGCACCGAATTAATGAGATTGAAAATGAGCTGCATAAAGAAGGAATGTTGCTTTATGAAAAGTATCTTCATTATTATAAGAATTCATTAAGTTTTACTGGATATCCAAATGCAATCCATACTGTTGGTTCAGCATTTGCGGTAAAAGCAGACGCATACGTTAAACAAGGTGGAATGAATCGCAGACAGGCCGGGGAAGACTTTTATTTTTTGCATAAATTAAGTCAGCTTGGCAAAATTGGGGAAATAAATTCAACTTGTGTGTATCCATCTGCCCGTTTGTCAGACAGGGTGCCGTTTGGAACTGGTCCAGCTTTGCAAAAGTGGATGGAAGGAGATAAAAGCTTAAATAATACTTATGCGTTCAAGGCTTTTCAAGATTTGAAAACCTTGTTCGAGATAATTCCTGTTTTTTTTAAATTAGATATTGAGAATTGTAAAAAGAAATCAGAAAGTTTATCAGAACCAATCAATCAGTTTTTGGAAGAAGATGGTTTTTATGAGGCGCTGGATGAAGTCAAAAGAAATAGTTCACGATTTGAATCTTTTGAAAAACGTTTCTTTCAATATTTTAATGCATTCAAAATCTTAAAATATTTAAATTTTAGCCACCCAACGTTTTATGCCTTTCAAGATTTAATGGAGGCCAATGCTGAGTTAGAAAAGGAAGTAGAGAATCAATAGTTTATTCTTCCAGATATTTTTGAGGTATCTCCTTTGTTGCTTTCGCACCCAATTTTTTAATGTTTTCAGCCCGTTTAACCAAGTTGCCACTTCCACTATGAAGTTTGTTTAAGGCTGCGTCAAATGTTTTACGAGTAGTATCCAGGTTTTTACCTATGTTCTCCATATCAATTATAAAACCAACAAATTTATCATAGAGGGCACCTCCTTGTCTTGCAATTTCCATGGCGTATTTCGTTTGATTCTCTTGTTGCCAAATTGAGGAAATAGTACGCAAAGTTGCCAGCAAAGTTGATGGGCTAACTATTACTACCTTGCTGTCCCATGCATAGGAGAAGAGTTCTTGATCTTCTTGTATTGCGACACTAAATGAGGCTTCAATTGGAATAAAAAGTAAGACAAAATCTGGTGAGTTTAATTTACTTGCCGTTTGATAGTGTTTTTCACTTAAACCTTTTATATGCTTTTTTAAACTTATAAGGTGATCTTTTATGTGAGAAACTCGTTCCTCTTCAGTAGAGCAATTAACTGCACGGTCATAAGCGATTAGCGAAACTTTTGCATCAATAATAATGTGCTTGTTATCAGGTAGATTAATTACAATATCAGGTAGGATTCGTTTGCCATCTTCCGAGATGTCACTGAATTGTTTCTGGTAGCCTTGTTCGCCCTCGTTAAGGCCCGAACGTTCAAGAATTCTTTCCAGAACAACTTCACCCCAGTTTCCCTGTTTTTTTACATCGCCCTTCAATGCTCTGGTCAGGTTTGTCGCCTCGTCACTAATTTTCAAGTTAAGGTCGTGCAGTTTTTTTAATTCTGCCTTCAGATCCGTCTGATCTTTTAAACCCTTTTCGTAAGTTTCTTCCACCTTCTTTTCAAACAGCAGAATTTTTTCTTTTAGAGGATTCAGAATATCACCAATATTCTTTTGATTGACTTGGGTGAATTCCTGTGAATTCTGTTTCAATATCTTATGAGCGATGTTTTCGAATTCAGTCGTAAACTTCTTTTGCAAATCTTCCAGTTCCTTTTTCTGGGTATCCAGCTTTTCTTTCATGTTGGCAAACTCAACCTCAGCACGAGCTAATCGGTCGGCTTGCTGACTGCTCAATTCTTCTTCAGCTTCCAGTTTCTTCTCAAGGTTTTCCTTTTCAGTTTGTAGGTTTCTTACCCTTTCGTCTAGTTGTGCTTTCGTTTTTTCGAACTCAGATGACGATAACAAAAGCTTATTTTCAACTGATTTTGTTTTCAACTTAAAAAATAAGAAGGCAACTAAAAAGCCAACTGCCAGTCCGGCAAATAGGTAGAAGATTTCCATGTATTGAATATTTGAAAATTAAAAGTACAAAAAGAAGGGCAATTGAAAAGATAAAATTTAAGCTTTCATGCATTGCTTTGTTTCGATTTAGTATTTTAGTGTTTCGAAAATAAAACCCACTTACATGGAAGTTAAAATTGAAACAAGCTGGAAAGACCAGTTAGTAGATGAATTCGAAAAACCATACTTTAGAAAACTGACTGATTTTGTTCGAAATGAGTATCAGATAAAGGAAATATTTCCACCAGCGAAGTTAATTTTTAATGCTTTTGATCAATGTCCGTTTGATCAGCTAAAGGTTGTCATTTTGGGGCAAGATCCATATCATGGACCCGGGCAGGCGCATGGGCTTTGTTTTTCTGTAAATGAAGGGGTTGATTTTCCGCCTAGCTTACGGAATATTTTTAAAGAACTGAAAGGTGACATTGGCAAAGAAATACCAACTAGAGGTGATTTAACTGATTGGGCAAAGCAGGGAGTATTGCTTCTAAATGCAACATTAACTGTTCAAGCTACTCAGGCTGGTTCTCACCAACGAAAAGGCTGGGAGAGTTTTACCGATGCCGTGATTCATAAAATCAATGTGGAAAAGGAGAATATTGTTTTTATTCTTTGGGGAAATTATGCTATCCGAAAAGGGGAATTTATCGATCGGGACAAGCATATGGTGTTTACTTCAGTACATCCATCTCCACTTTCAGCAAGTCGTGGTTTTTTTGGGAATAACCACTTTAGTAAAACCAATGAGTATTTAGCGGAACATGGTCGTGATGTAATTGAGTGGTAATATCCACTGTCTTAAGAAGTTGTGATGATAGACTTCGTTGTAAAATCACTTTTGTTAGGAGCATCTTCTGTTTTGCTATCTCCTTTGTGTGCAATTGTGAAAGACGAGAATTGGGTCGGGCATATGGAATACAGGATTATTGGTGAAATGTTTTGACGCAAGTGCAATTTTTGAAAAGTCTTTGCAATTAATCATTTAAAAAGTGAATGGGTAAACTCAATTCACAGCTCTTAATTTTATTGATGAGTTATTTTTCTGATCCCGGATACTAATCCTTTCGACCTATTTTTTTATTTCCCGTTTCTTATATAATCCTGTTGGTTAACTAAATAACTTTGAATAAAGACAACTTTGTCTTAAATTGACTTGAAAGTGTAAGTTGTTTATAATTAAAAAATTAAGTTATGGGTTTAATTGTAGTGCCAATAAAACAAGTCAAGCTCGAAGCCTGGAAAAGCTGGAGTGAATCACTCTCAGGAGATGGCAAGCAAGAGTTTGATGAAATGAATCAAAGATTTGGATTGAGTCGTCACGATGTATGGTTTGCTGAAACACCAGGTGGACCAGTTGCAGTTGTTTTGCATGAGGGAACTGGAGCTGATTCTTTTATGCAGAAATTAGCAGAGTCTGGGAACTCCTATGATGTTTCTTTCAAGAATTGTATTGAAGAATTTCATGGAGTTAATTTTGATGGATCCGTTCCTGGTCCGATGCCTGTTAAAATGAATTGACAACTGAATTTATTACGGATGGAAATATTCCGTTACCGTTGCACAAAACAAAGGCTGCTTCTTCCGAAACAGCCTTTGTTGGTGTTTAATATCCTGGTATTACCATTTGTAAACAATCGAATTTATATTCATTCCAGCTCCAACTGAGCAAAAAATGACATAATCTCCTTCATTAATCTCTTGGTTTTCCATTTTGCCTTTCATAACTAAGTCCAGAATGGTTGGGACAGTTGCAGTAGATGAATTTCCCAACTTTCGGATACTCATAGGCATAATGCCCTCTGGAATCTCTTTTTGTTTATATAGTTTGAAAACACCTTTAAGAATCGCATCATCCATCTTTTCATTTGCCTGATGGATTAGTACTTTTTTGATGTCTCCTAATTCCAATCCAGCTTTTTCAATGCTGTCTTTTACAACACCTGGTACATGACTAATCGCGTAAACATATAATTTATGGCCGACCATTTTTAAATACTGATTTTCTCCACCAAGTTCTGGATTGCTTGATTTTCCAAAAGTTAAAAGACTGGAGTAAGGAGTTGAATCTGATCTGCTACTTTGTGCAAGAATTCCTGTTGGAGTTTCGCTTTCAACTGCCTCAACTATGGTGGCACCGGCTCCGTCTGCATAAATCATTGAATCGCGGTCGTGTGGATCAGATATTCTTGAGAGAACATCAGAACCAACTACTACACCACGTTTGTATGTTTGGCTTCGAATGTATGCATCGGCAATAACCATTCCCTGAGTCCAACTAGGACAACCAGAAATTACATCATGACTGATACAGTTTGGATTCTTTATTTTCAAGACATCTTTTACTTTGTTAGCAACACTTGGTACAGTATCAACATTGGTAGTTCCATAAGGTACATTCCCAAAGTTATGACCAATGATAATGAAATCAAGTGTTTCGATATCAATATCAGCAGATTCGCATGCGTTTTTAATAGCAAGTGCAGCAATGTCGGAATTAATCTGATCATCAGTTACCCAACGTCGTTCCTCGATATTCGTAATCTCGTGAAACTTCTTAATGATTTCTTCGTTGGTTTTATCAATCGGTTTTTTTGTTGCCTGATCGTAAAATTTATAGCTAAGAAAGTGATCATTCTTTATCACCTGTTCAGGAATGTAGCTCCCTGTTCCAATAATCTTTGTGTAAACTTGTTTTGTCATACTCTTTAACTTCAAAAGCTTTCGCCTGTCTACTTAAATGTCTTCAATTCAAATTTTTCTCCGTCAAAAACACCATAAGAGAAATGAGTTATCCAATCTCCAAGGTTTATATATCTTGTTTTTTCGGTAATCGCTATATCCAGGTACAGGTGGCGATGCCCAAAAATAAAAAAATCAACTTCTTCTGTTTTAAGAATCTTGTTTGCAAACACATAAAGGCCTTCTTTTTCTTCACCTTTAAATCCTTCACCCATTCCCTTGGTTAAGCGGCTATTTTTTGACCATCGCTGCGCGATGGAAATGCCCAAATTTGGATGAACACGTGCAAAGATCCATTGCAAAAAACGATTTGTAAATAATTTTTTTAGTAGATCATAGCCTTTGTCAAAAGGATCCAGTCCATCGCCATGAGCCAAAAAGAATTTTTTGCCAGAAAAGTTAGTACGCAATTCTTTTTTATGCACATGAATGCCTAATTCAGAAGGAAGGTAATCAAAGACCCAAATGTCGTGGTTGCCAGTGAAGAAATGAACGGGGATTCCAGAATCAGCAATTTCTGCAATTTTTCCTAATGTACGTGTAAAGCCTCGTGGAACTACTTTTTTATATTCAAACCAGTAGTCAAAGATATCACCCATAAGAAAGATCATGGATGCATCTTTTTTGATTTCATCCAGCCATCTAACAAAGTGTTTTTCGCGTTCAGCATTATTTTTTAATGCCGATGCTCCCAGATGTACATCCGATACAAAGTATATTTTGCCTTTATCGCCTGTCAAACCTCAAGTATCTTTTTTATCAAAAAAACGTTGGCAAAGATACCAGTAAAAAATTAAGGGTCAAGATTTTCTTTTCTAAATGAACGCACTAAAAGTTGCAAAATTAGTTGAGCAATTCAGCTAAAGTTTTATCAAGTGCTGGACCTTTAAAGTTTTTTGCAATAATAATGCCTTCGGGATCAAGCAGGTAATTAAATGGAATTTCTTTCACATTATATGTATTTACTGCATGAGTACTTCCTTCCATATCTCCAACATTCGTCCAGTTCAAGCCATCTTTGTCAATAACATCAACCCACTCGAAACGGTTTTTATCAATGCTTACCTGATATATCTCAAAACCTTTACGTTTGTAATTTTTATAGGCTTCAACCAGAACTGGGTTAATAATCCGCGATCCTCGATCTTCTGCTGCCCAAAACTGAAGTAATACATATTTCCCAAGAAAAGAGGAAAGAGCAATTTCTTTTCCATCTGGATCTGGCAGTGTAATATCGGGGCTATTTTTCCCATGCTCCTTAATGAATTGATCCATTTTTATATTTCGCTCATCAGTCATCAATTTCACGGTATTGGCATAAAGAGCCTTCACATGTTCCGACTCTGGATAGAATTGATTTAGTGCTGAAGCTGCAATCTTCAATGAATTAAGATCCTGAACCACGTAATTATCATTGTCAAACTTTTGGTATAAAGCCAAAACACTAGCCATCGAGAATGGATTCTCACGAACAAAGTTGGTCGAATAATCAATCTGACCCTGCCTTGCTTCATTATATTCATTCTCCCACTTTTCTTTTAATGCAGGATAATTGGCATCTTTTCTAAATAATACATGCATAGATCGAATAGAATCCATCACATGTTTACTGCGACTCAGCTTCCTATTAAGTACTTGTACCAATGCTGATCCCAATGATCCGGACAGTTCGTAATTTCTTGAAAAGTTTGCGGCATCGCCATTTACCTGAACTTGTTCAGCAGAATCGACCAATAAGGTAATGAAGTTTTTTTCATCCAGTTTTAACAGATAAAAAGTTGGATAAGCGACGTTGCCAGTGATTTCAAATTCACCTTTTTTATTGATCCGAATCGAATCAATTGTTTCAGTTGAGGTGACTTTTAATTCGTCAACATAAATATATTCTCCACTGGCATTACTAATGCGACCACTAATTTTAAACTCACTGGAATTTTCGCAAGCAACAAAAAGAGCTGCGATCAACGAAATCAGAACTACTACTTTTCTCACAATCTATAATTTTTGTGCATAACTAATTTGAAGCGTAAAAATAATAAAATAGGATTCAATCATCATTGATCGGGCAAATCTTTTGGAACATGTAGTTCATTTAGCTGTTGTTTTAATTTTAAAGCAGCAAAAAATTGTACTTTTACATGCTGAAATTCTAAAAGCTGAGATGAAGATTTATCGTGACGTAAGCGAGTTTAAAGTAAAAAATCCGGTATTGACTATCGGGTCTTTTGATGGTGTTCACAAAGGACACTTGAAAATTATAGATAAGCTAAAAGAAATTGCTGAATCGAAAGGTGGAGAATCGGTTATCTTTACTTTCTTTCCGCATCCTCGTCTGGTTCTATATCCAGAAGAAGGAAACCTTCGCTTATTAACTACTCTGGAGGAAAAAATTGAATTATTTTCAAAAGCAGGACTCGATCATTTAATAATATACCCATTCACTAAAGATTTCTCTAAGCTGGCTTACAATGATTTTGTGAAAGAAATTCTGATTGATCAACTTCATATAAAGCATCTGGTTGTGGGCTACGATCATAAATTTGGAAAGAATCGTGAAGGTGGTTTTGAAATGTTGACAAAACTTTCGGAGGTACTTAAATTTGAAATAGAAAAAATTGATGTTTTGCTTGCTGATGATATTGAAATTAGTTCAACAATAATCAGAAATGCACTTCAGGAAGGAGATATTTATAAAGCGAATAAATATTTGGGGTATTCATTTACCTTACACGGAAAAGTTGTAGAGGGGCAAAAGCTTGGTCGGAGAATACAGTTTCCAACTGCTAATATTGAGACTTCTGATCCAAATAAAATCATTCCCGGACATGGTGTTTATGCCGTTCTTGTAAAATGTTCACAAGTAACCTACAAAGGCATGTTGAATATCGGTATCCGTCCAACGGTAAATAAGAATGCAGATCATCGGAGTATTGAGGTCAATATTTTTGATTTTGATCAGGAGATTTACGGGGAAGAGATTGAAGTACAGTTTTATCAAAAAATCAGAGATGAAAAGAAATTTGCATCAGTCGATGAATTGAAATTGCAACTGGAAGCCGATAAGAATACAGTATTAAAAACGTTAAGTACAATTAAATAAAATCATTATGCATAGAAGTTCATTTTTAAGAATGGAGTGGTTTTTTGATAATTATGTATCAAAAATTGACGATAAAAAAGTAAAAGTATTAGATGTTGGAAGTTATAGTGTTAATGGTTCCTATAAGAGTTTATTCAAGGGGGAGAAATTTGAATATGTAGGATTGGATATGGAAAAAGGTCCAAATGTTGATATTATACCAGCAAACCCATATAAGTGGAGAGAAATTGAGAATGATACTTTTGATATTGTGATTTCAGGCCAGGCGTTCGAGCATATTGAATTTTTTTGGATCACAATGTCTGAGATTGCACGAGTTTTGAAACAGGATGGAATACTTTGTATAGTAGTTCCCAATAAACAACGAGAACATAGATATCCTGCGGATTGTTATCGCTATTTTACTGATGGAATGGCTGCACTTGCAAAATATGTTAAAATGGATATACTACATGTTCATACAAATTGCGCTCCGAACCCTAATGCCCCAGAATGGTACGGGAAAAAATTAATCGATTCGATGCTTGTTGCGAAAAAAACATATTCAGGTGTGACGCAATATATTGATATCGAAAATTATAAGTTTGAACCTGTTGATCATGAAAAACTACGTTCAGGTTTATTCCCATATAAACCAAAACTAATTAGACCAATTAGGAAGTTCGTAATAAAGAATATTAGAAAACTTAGGTCTTGACTTGTTGATGTTGGGAATGAAAACAATTTATCATGTCTCTCAAAAAAAACAAGACGATTTAACTATCTTTGCACCACTTTTTAAAAGAGAATAATAATGACTACAATGACAGAAATAAAAGATTACAAAGTAGCTGATATATCGCTGGCTGAATTTGGCCGTAAAGAAATTGAAATCGGAGAGAAAGAAATGCCGGGTTTGATGTCTATTCGTAAGAAGTTTGGACCACGTAAGCCTTTAGATGGTGTGCGGGTAATGGGAAGTCTTCATATGACAATTCAAACTGCAGTATTAATTGAAACTTTGGTTGAATTAGGAGCTGATGTTCGCTGGTGCAGTTGTAATATTTTTTCAACTCAAGACCATGCTGCAGCTGCTATTGCTAAAGCAGGAGTGCCTGTTTTTGCATGGAAAGGTGAAACTCTGAAAGAATACTGGTGGTGTACGAAAGAGGCACTTAGCTTTCCAGAAGGAAAAGGTCCACAATTAATTGTGGATGATGGTGGTGATGCAACACTTCTAATCCATAAAGGATATGCTGCAGAAAAAGATGCTTCAGTGCTTGATGTGGAAGCTTCAAGTGAAGAAGAAGGTGAAGTTCTTGAATTATTAAAGAAAACCTTGGTTGAAGATAATCAAAAGTGGCATCGTACTGTGAAAGAATGGAAAGGTGTTTCAGAAGAAACTACAACCGGAGTGCATCGTCTTTATCAAATGTTTGATAAAGGTGAATTGCTTGTTCCTGCTATCAATGTTAATGATTCGGTTACCAAATCGAAATTTGATAATCTTTATGGATGTCGTGAATCTTTAGCCGATGGAATCAAGCGTGCTACTGATGTAATGATTGCTGGAAAAGTTGTTGTTGTTGCAGGTTACGGAGATGTGGGTAAAGGCTGTGCTCATTCAATGAAAAGTTATGGAGCTCGTGTAATTGTTACTGAAATTGATCCAATCTGTGCACTTCAGGCTGCAATGGAAGGATTTGAGGTAAAAGCTATGGAGGATGCTCTTGATGAAGGGAATATTTATGTTACAACAACCGGAAATAAGGATATCATCACTGCAGAGCATATGGCAGGGATGAAAGATCAAGCTATTATTTGTAATATCGGTCACTTTGATAATGAAATTCAGGTTGCTCGCATGGAGCAATGGCCTGGTATTGAGAAACTAAATATCAAGCCTCAAGTTGATAAATATACTTATGAAGATGGACATAGTATTTTCTTGTTAGCAGAGGGACGTTTGGTAAATCTTGGTTGTGCAACTGGTCATCCTTCGTTTGTAATGAGTAATTCTTTTACTAATCAATCTTTAGCTCAAATTGACCTTTGGGAAAATGATTATGAAGTTGGAGTATTTACTCTTTCAAAAAAATTAGATGAAGAAGTTGCTCGTTTGCATTTAGAGCAAATAGGTGTTAGGCTTACTGAGTTAACTGATGACCAGTCCAGTTATCTAGGGATTCCTAAAGAAGGGCCGTATAAGCCAGATCATTATCGCTATTAATAGCCACAGCATAAACATGAAAGCAGCCTTAGAGCTGCTTTTTTTGTATCTTGTGGTATGACCGAACAGAAAGATCAGGAAAACCGGACACTCAATTTATTCAGGGAGTTATTTCAGGATTTCCCTAATGGAAAAGTTATTCAAAACGAATCTCCTGATTTTTTGGTGTGGCTGAATGCTCGCAAATCAATAGGCATCGAACTCACAGAGTTGCGGGGACAAGATTTCTATGATCAGCAAGGATCTTATTCAAACCCGGAAAACATTAAGACCCAAATTGAAAACACGATTCGAGCAAAAGAAGAAAAGATCTATCTCTATCTAAAACACAAACCCACACAGCTATGGTTGCTTATTCACATTAATTCGTTTGATAATAAACTTCGATTTAATTTTAAAGATAAGATTGAACGCTGGAACTTCTCAGCAGATTTTAATAAGGTATTTCTCTTGGAAATAGAAACACAGCTATTATTTCAGGTGCTATAAGTTAGTTTGAAACAATTAAGGTACTCCCCGTTTGGCTTATGTGATAGGGTTTTAGTGGTTCTGGTGAAGGTCCTTTTATAACACTTCCACCATCCCATAAATTGTAAGTAGATCCGCAACAAGGGCATGTTGCAATGGCACTTCCTTCTGCCTCAACTCTACATTGTATGTCGACTTCATAAGGACATGTTGCATCATTTGCGTAATAAGTAGATCCAGCATTTGTTACAATCACTCCTCCATAGCCAAATTGAAAAACTAAGGAATTGCCATCAACGGTCAGATCATTATTGTTTATGAGGTTTATTCTAAAATTTACAGGTGTGTAAGGAATCGAAGAATTAAAATTATCCTCACAGGCCGGAGTAACAACTATTAATACTAAAACGAAAATACTTAAGCGAGTAATATGTCCCCAATTAAAATGCATTTTTATATCTTTATCATTCATAACAGTTCAAACGGCAAATTATTTTGCCTAACTGCAAAAATAACATAAAATGGAAGATTATATATTTATCATCATAGCTATTGTGCTTTCAATATTTGGAGCAATTAATCGTAAAAAAAAGAAGCGAATTGCTATGATGGATGATGGCGATAATGGAGTAAGTCAAGAACCTTCTTTTTTCGAAAAACAATTTAATGATCCCTTTTTTGATGAAGAAGGAGAAGCTGAATCGGAATTTGCACAAGCAGTTTCGCCGAAACCTCAACCAATAATTGTTTCTAAGCCAGATCCTTATTATGAAAATGTAGTAAAAATGAATGATGAGAAGAAGGCTAATAAAGGATTTGAAAAAGAGGAGAAAACAGAAGATGAAACTACGCTTGATTCAATAATGAAAGACTTTTCACTAAAAAAAGCAGTGATTTATTCGGAGATATTAGAAAGAAAGTATTAGAACCAATTAAGTAGCAATTACTTAAACTCTTTTTTGCAGCATAAGTCTCGCAAAAATCAATTATTTTATTTAGTTTTGCATGTAAGAGTTCCGCTTGAGGGATTCTTTTTTATTTGAATGAGGGCAGTTCGCCTTCTGTAAGAATGAACTAAACCCCCGAAATATTTGAGGGTTGAATTGACCCCGATAGCGTATCGGGATAAGATCTAAAATGCATTGTACCCTGTTGCTTGCGGCGGGGTTGTTTAATTAATAATCTGATATAAAAATAAAATAGATATGGGAAAAGTAGCCTATATTACTCAAGAAGGCCTTGACAAGATTAAAGCAGAACTTACACATCTGATGAATGTTGAACGCCCTTCCATTTCAAAACAAATTGGTGAAGCAATTGAAAAAGGCGATATTTCTGAGAATGCTGAATATGATGCAGCTAAAGATGCCCAGGGAATGTTGGAAGCAAAAATTTCAGTTTTGCGTGGAAAAATTGCAAATGCACGTATCATTGATGAGTCGAAAATTGACACCTCATCAGTTCAGATTCTGAATGTAGTTACAATTAAAAATAAGAAGAACAATGCGGTAATGAAATACACCATTGTATCTGAGCATGAAGCTGATTTGAAATCTGGAAAAATCTCAATTGAAACACCAATTGCAAGGGGTTTATTAGGTAAAAAAGTCGGAGACTCAGTTGAGATCAAAGTTCCAAGCGGAGTTATCCCTTTTGAAATTGTTGATATTTCAATGTAACTCATATGGCAACTATTTTCACAAAAATTATAAATGGGGAAATACCTGCTTACAAAGTAGCTGAAGACGAAAACTACTTTGCTATTTTAGATATATCTCCAACTGCAAAAGGACATACATTAGTCATTCCCAAAAAGGAGGTAGATTACTTGTATGATTTAGATGATGAGACTTATATAGGTTTGCACAAGTTTGCAAAGAAGGTAGCTGTAGGTTTAAAAAAGGCAGTTCCTTGTGTGAAGGTTGGGGTAATGGTTTTAGGACTTGAAGTACGTCATGTGCACATTCATTTGGTGCCTATGCAATCTGAACTTGATTTGCTGAATTTCAAAGATAAAATAACAATGACACCGGAAGAGTTCAATGAGACCTGCGCAGCAATTGCCGCCGAGATTGAATAAAAAAAATCAACGAAATTATTTTAAAGCCATTTTCTGAGTAGGGAAATGGCTTTTTTGTTGGTATTATAAATGAGTCAACGTTTTTGTGTTGATTTATTAATATATTTAGTGTGAAGAATAAAATTGCAAGCTATGTTTAAATCGTTAAAAGTAAGGATATTACTAGTCGTAGTTGCAATTGTTCTTAGCACCAGCGTTTTTATCTTTATTTTTTCACAGCGGGAAATAAAAGAAACCCTTGAAAAGTCTTACCTCGAGAATGCAAAAAATATTGCATTAACAATTACGAAGAATGTTGAAGCACAGCACCGAAGTATCCTTTTTCATAAAGAAAAGTCTCTTGAACGAAGAAAGAATGAAGTCTATAATGTCAGTATAATTGCGAATTCCATATGTAATTATCATTATTCAAATTTTAAATCAGGGAATTATAGTGAGTCGGTAGCTAAAAAATATGCGATAGAAGAGTTGCGGAAAATTAGCTCCGTAAGAGGCTCTGGATACATATGGATTAATGATTTAGGAAAGCCTATTCCTAATTTGGTAATGCACCCAATTTTCCCTGAACTAGAAGGGCAGCTATTGGACAAACCAGAATATTACACCGCAGGATATGATAATAAAAACATATTTGTAAGTTTTGCAAATATTGCCAGAACTAAAGGAGCCGGATTTGTAAGTTACGAGTGGCCAAAACCTGTTGGTGATGGAACTACAGTTAATCAGCCGAAGCAGTCCTATGTAAAACATTTCGAGCCATGGGGATGGGTTTTAGGAACGGGGCTATATATTGATGATATTGAGTCAGATGAGAAAGAAAGATATGATAAAGTCATTGATGAGTTGGAGGAAAGTTTTAATAAACTAAGTTACGGGGAAAGTGGATATATGTATGTTTTTGATGGTTCATTTCATACTATTTTTCACCCTTCTGAAGGAAGAAGGAAGAATATGCTGGTTGATCTTGACCTAGTAACGAAGGATACTTTGGTTCATGAATTTATTAGAGCATCAAAAACAGAAGATAAAACATATATCTACAATTGGTACAAGCCTGGAGAAGGTCGTGAAATAACGTTCGAAAAGTTAAGTTATACAACTTACTATGAGCCATTGGATTGGTATATTTGTTCAACCACCTATATTGATGAATTAGAAGAACCCAGAAATGATCTGAAACTAAGTCTAATCATTATTAGTTTAATTGCGGTTTTGATAGCGATTGTTTTTTCATTGATTTTATCGAATAGCATATCTAAGCCAATTCAATTACTTTCAAAATCAGCTCAAGAGATCGGTAATAAAGGACTTAAAAATGTTGTTGTGCCTGTTGTCGGGTCTAAGGAAACACAAAGACTTGGTACATTTCTCAATGACATGATAAAATCTCTGCGAGCCACCGAGTTGAATCTGAAAAAGGAAAGGGACTTCAACTTAGGATTATTAAAAACATCACCAAGTTTTATTGCAATTATACGTGAGGATGGTAGTATTGAGATGGTGAATGATATCCTTTGTGATGTGATTAGTGAGACTTGTAAGGCTTTGGTTGATAGGGATTTTTTCGACTTGATGTTTGAGAACGAAGAAAGAGATGAAATTAGAAAACACTTTCTGGAGGGAGATTCCAATAAAATATTTATTGAGAAACAAACACATTTAAAATCATATGACTCTGACGGTTTAGTTGTTGAGTGGTATCGTAGATCCTTTGTTGAAGAGGGGGCATTGTATTATATCTGTGTTGGTATTGATGTAACTAAAAGAAAACAGGCTGAATACGAACTTAAAACCTATCAACTTCATTTGGAGGATATGGTAGATATGAGAACAGAAGAACTTCGCACTGCTTTCTCTGAATTAAAAGTTGCAAAAGAACAGGCTGAGTCTGCCAACAATGCGAAGAGTGAATTTTTAGCAAATATGTCACATGAGATTCGGACTCCTCTTAATGCCATACTCGGTTTTGCAGGAATCATGCAAGATGAAGTAAATGATACTGATCAGTTGGAATACTTGTCAGCGATAATGTCTGGTGGAAAATCATTATTGAGTTTAATTAATGACATACTTGATCTGGCTAGAGTTGAATCGGGGAAAGTTACTCTTGAATATGGCCCCGTTGCTGTTGAAGAGCTATTTGAGGAAGTTTGTTTAATCTTTAAGCAAAAGGCACTGGACAAAGGAATTGAAATTAAAATACAGATAGAAGAGAATTGGCCCTACTCAATAAGTATTGATGAAGCAAGGTTGAGACAAATATTATTGAATCTGGTAGGTAATGCTGTAAAATTCACCGATGAAGGTTCAATAACACTTGTTGCTGAGCTACTGGAGATGGAAGATAATAGAGGGCGGATTGAAATCTGTGTTGTTGATACCGGTATTGGTATTGCAAAGAATGAGCAAGATTTTATTTTTGAAACATTTACCCAGTCAAAAGGACAAGACCAGCAAAAATACGGTGGAACAGGACTTGGTTTGGCAATAACCAGGCGACTCTCAGAAATGATGAATGGAACGATAAGCTTAACCAGTAAAAAGGGACAGGGATCCAGATTCTGTGTGATTTTTGAAGATATTGAAATTTTTTCCATCAAAAAGATTGAGAATAATGCCTCAAAAGGGAAAAGTAACTTGAAAGGTCTTGTATTTAAACCTGCTAAGGTTCTTATTGCAGATGATATTCCAATAAATCGAAAAGTATTAAAAGGGTATTTGAAGAAATATGATCTTACTATTTCAGAGGTATCAAATGGGGCTGAGGTGATGGACTGCCTGGAGAATGACAGGTATGACTTAATTCTGCTGGATTTAAAAATGCCAGTTAAAGATGGATTTAAAACGGCAAAAGAGATTAGAGAAAAGTATGGAGATCAATCACCAAAAATTATAGCTGTTTCTGCATCCGTTCTTACAAAAGTACAGGAAAAGGCATTGGTAAACTGTGATTCCTACCTTAAAAAACCACTGCTAAAAGAAGATATGATTATGGAACTGACTAAATATCTTCCAAATAATTTTAATTCCTGATCAGCGTCAGCATTAGCCAACAACTTCACATTCGTCAGGGTATAACTCTCTTTCTAATTTTCCTTGTTCAATATACTGAAGTAGACCATCTAGTGCGTCAGTTTGTATTTCATCAATATGAAAATCTTTATCTTTTAATTTGATCAGGTCTTCAAGTCCAGCTTTCTTAAATAATTCAAACAAAGCTGAATGCTTCTGTTCATCAAGGTTTAGGAAAGTACTTAAACGGTCAATTTTCCAATAAACAATATCTTCTTTACCTAAGCCCGATATTTTTCGAAGTTTATCCCCTTCAGGAGTGCAATTGTGTGTTATAAATAAAAAGGTGCGGAACAGTAGCTTGTCACCCACAATATTAGCCATTAAGTAACCAAGCTTTACTTCGTAAACCATAACAGGTAATAGCAAATACCCCTTATGTACCTCAAAATTCACAATATCATTTGTATTTTCCCAAAGCACATAATTTCGAGACTCCTGATTAAGTAAATCCAGGCGTTGTTCCAGTCTCTTTAAAGCATGAGACTGAATATAAACATCAAGCTTTTGTTTTTTGCCTGTATAAAACCCATGAATCAAAGATTTGTCAATACTTATCCATTCAAAGTTTATTTCATCTACTGCATTCCCAAGACGAAAAGCAGGTCTTAAAATTCCATTGATTTTTACTTTGCATGATTCTGCCGGAACCCCATGTAGTTCAGTAACAAGCTCAAGGTATGGGCTATCTTTCCATATTGTTCCCCATCGAATATTCAACCCGTAATATTTATAGTCAGGACGACCTAATTGAACAATCATACGAAAGTAACATAAGAAGAAATTGGTATGGAAGGTTTCGAGGATCTTCGTTCCGGTATGCTTAAAGCCTTTATACTCCGGGTGATTTTTGTCTCCAATTTCCTTGCTGAACTTATCAGTCATTACCCTCCCATAGCAACTTAGTAGCATCAACTGATATGGCGATAAGGCTTTATCATCATTTTTGATTGGTTTTGACCGGTAATATTCTTTTGCTTTTTGTGTTATTCGTTTAAGCTCTTTTGATGTGATAAAAGAATTTGCAGCTTCAGGATTTGGGATTCTAACACGGGAGTCATACATTTTCCGTCGAAATTCATTGGGGATGTCCTGAAGTTTCAAATTGAACTCGGTAAGTTCAATGATTTCATTTAAGTCAAACAGAAATTTTTTATATGCACCCATTTGGGTATGGCATGGTTTTCTTTTCTTTTTCATAAGGATGGAAATTGAGGGTGTTAATAAATATTAAAACATGTTCGTCATTCTGTCCGCCAACTGCGGAGTCGGGATCTGCTAATGCTCGCGCCGATTTGTAATCGGTGTGCAATTCGAAAGAATTGAATAATGCTCAAAAACTAATTAATTATTCGATCAATATGATATCTAATATTCCTTTCTCTCCGGCATAATCGGCTGCACTGCTATACGGGTAATGTTCTGCTTTGAAGACTAAGCCTTCTTCTACCGGATTTTTGTGGATGTAGTCCAGTTTTTGATTAATAACAGCATTGCTCCATAGCTCAATCGGCTTGTTTTCCGCTCTCCAAAAACGATATCCTTCTTTTGTCTTGATTTGTTTGAATAGCCATTCTTTACGACTTTCCTGTGGATTCTCTTTTATCGCGTTTATAATTTCTTTACTGGTAAATTTTTTGAAATCCCTTAAGATATCTGAAAGAGAATAATTTTCTTTTGCTCGAATTATTAGATGTACATGATTGGTCATTATACACCATGCGAAAATTTCAAGTCCTTTATTTTGCTGGCAGTAATCAAGATTCTCAATCAGAATATTTTTGTATTCATTTCTGGTAAAAACATCAACCCAGTCTTGAACTGCAAATGATACAAAATAGATTCCGTCAGGATTATGGAATTTATATCTTCTACTCATAATAGATTGTAATATATTTTTACTTAAGCCCTTAGATTATTAGCACAATTTTGTAAGCAGTATAATTTTTATAAAACATACTTTGTTCATATATAAATTACCAGCAGATCAGCGCCAGCGCTGGGAAAGCATTTAAAAAGTAGGAATAAAGAATCTGCTAAGGGGTGTGCTTAAGGATGTCATCTTTTGAAAAGATGACATCCTTTGCTCCACTGATCTGTGATTTCCTTATTAAGATTAAGCAACAGCTGCCATTCTTTTGCGGCGTTTCTTAACCTGTTGGTTGTTATCTGCAATAATCTGTGCAAGGGTACGGGCAAATTCACCATAGGTGGCTTCATCAACTTGTTCCATGGCACGCAGATATACCACCAGCCTGTTATTAATAATTGAAACTACTTCCTTTTTTATGGTGCTTGCATTTTCTAATGTACCCTCTTCTGCTTTTTCTGCTTCGTACGCAATATGGGTTTGTGCAAAATTTTCCTGTGCCGTTTTTATGTTTTCAATAATCTGGGCACAACCAGAAAGCAGTACAATAGATGCTTGTAAATCGGGATTTCCTAAATCTGAAATAAGTGAGTTAATTAGTGAAGACTCTGTAGCGTAGCTCTCCCCGGTTAAAGACAAACCATATTTGTCAAACACTGTTTCAATAATCTCTGCAGCGGATTTTATTGCTGGGTCAGGGTGATGCATAAAGCCTACTACCAAATAATGAAATGCCCGAAGCTTTTCATCACGGATTTCATCTTTTTCATCAAGTTCCGATTCTGCTTTTGAACGCCTAATGGCCGTATTCAGGCGGGTGGCTTCAGTTTCTAACGATGCAAAGATGGAGCTCAGGTGTGTGTCTGCACTCCAGTCATTTTCTTTAAACACAGCATTCATGTTTGTTGATGCTGCATCTACCTCAGTCGTACGACTTTGATAAATCAATTTGTCGATCATGATAATTTTTTAAAAGTTATTAATACATTGATTTTTGCACCATTCACGAATTAAATAATAGGGCGGCAGGTGCGATACTGTTTAACGGAACTTCAATTTACAACAATTTAGTTTGTTATGTCAATCTAAATATTTATGTTTTAGAACATAAGTTAAATACGGACTTTTGATCTTCTTTAACTGATAGCCTGGATAAACATCCAAATACTGATTCATATCTGGTAGAGGCCTGGACGTTCATCCAAGCCTTCACTTTTTGTCCGGACACGCCTTGGACGAACGTCCAAGCCATCACTTTTCATTTTCGCAAGCTTTGGACGTCCATCCATGCCTCCACTTTTCATTTGGTCGAGCCTTGGATGAACGTCCAAGCCTTTCTTTTTCAATTTTCCGGGTTTGGACGTCCATCCACGACTTAAAACAACTGAATTCAAATCGTCCGATCAGTAACCAGATAATTATTATAACCCAATGTTGAAAGCTTAATAGAATTCGTAAACCTACACTTTGGATTTGTGGTGTTAATTTGGGATTGTTGAAAATGAAGGATGTAAGAAAAATAGATTAAATGATTAAGATCCCTTATTTTATCGGGTAGGCTTTCATTAAATGATTATATTACTTTATATTTGATAATCATAAATAATATTTCACCTCAATAATTATGAAAAAATATTTTTGCTCTGCTTTTCAATACATAATAGCTTTGTTGGTTATTTCTGCTTTAGTTTGTTTAAATGCACAAGGACAAGAAAAGGTCTATTGGAAGAATTTATTTTTTGAGAATCCTTCAATTATTGGCTTAAGCGAAAATTGGGTGGTTGCGGATTTTGGTGTTGAGCCTAAGTTAGATTATTATCGAATGAACTACCCCGGGGCAGAGCCCACGAGGTATCAAAAAAGAGTCAGTTGAC
>CBDVCE010000051.1:0-40748 GCA_965372405.1 uncultured Sunxiuqinia sp. | reverse complement strand
TCAACTGACTCTTTTTTGATACCTCGTGGGCTCTGCCCCGGGGTAGTTCATTAACGTTTTAAAATTATACTGGCTACAAAGATGGCTTTGGGTTGTTTGCCCATGTTTTGGATACTAACGGTGAAAACAAACTAGTTGAAAGGAGCTTTGGCGAAAATAATAATAACGCTTTTGTTTATAAAATTGAATTCTAAAAGATAAACTAAATACTATAATTCTCTGTGTAGGAAAGCCATTATGATTCACATAGATTTAAGTATAGTTGCACGTTGGATGTAATATGAAAATCACATATTTTTCATCATAAAAGACCGCTTACTAGTAAAATTATGATTTTTGAAATAATTCAGTCTTCACGTAAGTCAAATAAAAACAGATCATTATGAAGTATTTGTTCCTGGTACTTTTTTCTTTCATTTTATGTGCTGAGAATTTCGCCCAGAACTATGAACCCAATTTTAAATCCATTAGTAAAAGACCAATTCCAGAATGGTTTAATGAAGCCAAATATGGAATATTTGTAGTTTGGGGACCTTATTCTGTTCCTTCCTATGTGAAAAGTGGATATGCTGAATGGTACGGCAAAAGCATGAATAATCCAAGTAAAGAATTTCATGACAGGGTGTATGGAGAAGGTTTTAAGTATGAGCAGTTTGCTGAGTTGTTTAAAGCAGAGCTTTGGGATCCTGAGTTGTGGTGTGATTTATTTGAAAAATCAGGAGCAAAATATGTAGTAACTACGGCGAATTACCATGATGGTTTTGCAATGTATCCGTCTAAGTACTCAAAAACTGAGAATACAGAGATTTGGAATAGTATGGTTGTAGGTCCTAAACGGGATATTATAGGTGAGCTAAAGGAAGCAGGAGAGAAAAAAGGTCTAAAAATGGGTATATATTATTCATTGTACGAATGGTTTCACCCATTGTGGTTAAAGGATCGAAAGCGATTTGTTACCGAACAGTTTCATCCTAAATTTAAGGAAGTTGTTTCAAAGTATGAACCGTGGTTTATTTTCTTAGATGGAGAATGGTCGCAAGATTATAAAGAATGGAAAAGTGAAGAATTGGCTGCCTGGCTCTACAATGAATCATCATGCAAAGATTATGTAGTCGTGAATGATCGCTGGGGACAATGTCGTGGACAATGGGGCGATGTTTATGAAAGTGAATACGGAAATGGAAAATATACCTCACCAAATCATCCTTGGATGGAAGATAGGGGCATTGGTAAAAGTTACGGTTACAATCGTATGGAAAACATTTTTGATTACGATTCAAGAAAGGAACTAATACGTACTTTTAGTAATGTTGTTGGTGGTGGTGGCAACTTCTTGCTATGTGTTGGCCCTACTGCCGATGGGCGTATTCCGGTAATAATGCAAGAACGATTATTGCAGATTGGGGATTGGATGCAGGTTAATGGAGAGGCTGTTTATGGTAGTACCCATAATCCGTTTTGGCCACATCAGTTTGTTTGGGGAACTGCCACTGAAAAACCTGGGAAATTATATCTACATGTACAGGATCCTGGTCTTGGAGAAATAAATATAGATGGAATAAATGCAAATATTAACAGTGTGGTGCTTCTTCACAAGTCAGGTGAGATTCCGTTGAAATACAAAATGAAGGATGATAATTTACATGTGAATTGGCCTTTTTATTTAAATGACCAGGCGGTAACAGTTATTAAGGTTGATATTGATGGGGAAGTTGAATACGATAGTACAATAAGGTTAAACAAGGATAATGTAATTGAATTTAATTGTCATGCAATGGAGATTCATGGAGAAGAGGCAAATGTAAATTATAGTGGAGCCTTTAACAATTTGCGCATTTTAGATTGGACGAATCCCAACGAATTTGTTAGTGCTGAAATTAAGATAGCTAAGTCGGGAGTTTACGATATTGATTTGTTTTACAAGGCTTCTGGAGATAGCACAATTGGAGGAGAATTTATATTTCAGATAGGGGATCAGTTTGTAAAAGGAGTAATTGAAGATACCAGTAATGATAGATCTTTCAAGCCGATAAAAATTGGAAACATTGAAATAAAGGCTGGAAAATACGAGATGATTATTAAACCTGATCAGAGTAAAACAGATAACTGGAACGGATTTTTACTGCAAAGCGTAAGGTTAACAAAAAATTGAGTAGAATGAAAATACGGTATAGTGAATTTGTATTGGTAGTTGTTGTTACAGTCTTTTTAGTTGTCGGTTGTCAAACACCAAGGAGCGAAAGCGAGAATCTTAATAAACCAAATGTAATCCTTATTTTAACTGATGATCAGGGTTATGGCGATTTATCTTGCCATGGCAATCCGATATTAAAGACACCTGCAATTGATAAACTACACGAGGAGTCTATACGATTTACAGATTTCCATGTATCTTCTATTTGCACACCTACCAGAAGTCAAATACTTACTGGAAAGGATGCTTGCCGCAACGGAGCATTTGCGTGGGCCTACAGTAGGGAAATAATTCATGTTGATGTACCTACAATGCCCGAGATTTTCAAGGATAATGGCTATGTAACAGGGCATTTTGGAAAATGGCACCTTGGCGATAATTACCCATTTCGTCCAATTGATAGAGGATTTGATGAATCTATAAAACATGGAGGAGCTTCAATCTTTCAAACTCCTGATTATTGGGATAACGATTATATGGATGACCATTACGAGCATAATGGGGTAATGAAGCAATACAAAGGCTATTGTACTGATGTGTGGTTCGAGGAGGCCAAGAAATTCATGAATAAAAGTAAAGAAGATGGAAAACCATTTTTTGTTTACTTACCTACAAATGCTCCACATGGCCCTTTAATTGTTGAGCCAAAATACAGCGAACCGTATCTGGAAAAATTTAAAAAACGAGAAAAGGAATTCAGTGATTCTAAATCAAATGAATGGGTATCATTCTTTTTTGGAATGATTGCCAATATTGATGAAAATATATCAAAACTTGATTCTTATCTGAAAGAAGAAGAATTATTTGATAATACGATTTTGATATTTATGACCGATAACGGTGGCACAGCTGGTATAAACGTATTTAACGCAGGTATGAGAGGTGCTAAAGGAGAATTGTATGATGGAGGGCATCGTGTACCTTTTTTTATTCGATGGCCAAATGGTAAGTTCTCAAGGCCTAAAGACATAAATGTCCTCACTCATTCGCAGGATGTCCTTCCTACACTAATAGATCTATGCCAGTTGAATTATAAAGAATTAGAACTCGACGGAATGAGCTTAGTTGATCTAATTAGAGGAAAGACAAAAAGTATTTCTGACCGCTTATTGGTTATGCAAAATGCAAAGGCTCCTATGGCCGAAAAGTATAATGCTACGGTAATGTGGAATAAGTGGCGATTAGTGAGGAATAAAGAGCTTTATAATATCGCGAATGATCCGGGGCAAAAGATAAATGTGGCTAAGGATAATCCTGAGCTAGTTGAAAAAATGCAAGCACATTATGAAGATTGGTGGGGCAGAGTTCAGGAGCCTTTAAATCGGGTACCTTCTATTCCGGTTGGAGGAAATAATTGTCGTAATATAACACTTACGTGTTTTGATTGGCATGGATTTGAAGGAAATGGGAACGTTACAGTTCAGCCAACTGTTCGCAAAGGTGGGTCTGCAAATGGACAATGGAATATTGAGGTTTTGGAAGACGGGGAATATGAGTTTAAGTGTTCACGCTGGCCAGAAGAGGCAAAAACGGCTATTACGGGAAGTTTACCTCCTCATGCGACATTAACAACTACTTATCCCGCAGGAATAGCATTGCCAATTGCATTTGCAGAAATACAACTGGATGATAAAAAAGAGTTGATGAAAGTTTCTGGATCAGACCAATATTCATCTGTTAGCTTCAAGTTAGAAAAAGGTAAATACAAATTGCGAACTACTTTCTTAAATAAAGAAAAGAACCTGGTTTGTGGTGCTTATTATGCCTATGTGAAAAAGATAGATTAAATATTTGAATCCCTTTAAAAATGAATTATAGCACTGTCGTATCTTTTTGCAATAATAATACTGAGTCCATTTAATTTGTTTGGGGCAGATCCAGGTCTCTGATACTAAATCTCTATAAAAAACTCAATATCTTGTTTGTATTTACCGATGATTAGTGTTCCGAATGATACAATCTTTCGGTAATCTAATTTTTAGTTTATTGTTTTAATTATACCAGGGGTGGATATCATTCAGGTAGGTGATGTACATTTAAGGACAAATTTATTTCGTTAGATTCTTGCTATTTAATTTACAAATACTACTTTTGTTCAGGTAGGATGTATAACAAATATGTATGTATAAAAAAATAGGTGAATCTAAGACTTTAAGTCAACGTATTGAAGAAGAAATTGAAGATGCAATAAGGACTAAGGTGCTAACGGCTGGAGATAAATTACCAACAGAGATTGAATTAAGTAAATCATATGGTGTTAGTCGCAACGCTTTAAGGGAGGCATTGAGAAGCTTAAACTCCAAAGGTTTGATACGAATTGAAAAAGGACGAGGAATGTTTGTTAATGAATATTCATTGACACAGGCCATCTCTACGGTTAATTTGTTTCTTGAAATGAATTCTTCAAACGAAAATCTTCTTCAAATTATCAAATTGAGGCAGATGTTTGAGCCTGAAATTGCTGCTATGGCAAGTTTAAATAGAACTGACGAGGATTTGAAGCTCTTGAAGAAATCCATTGAATCAATGAAGAATTGTCCTGCTGATAATCTTAAAAAGGAAGCATTAGAGGATAACAATTTTCATAAATTAATTGCCGAGGCAACACATAACTTTTCCGTTTCAGTTGTGATGAATCCGATCTATTCTCTAATGCCCAAGTTTGTAGATTTTGTTTATGGTAAGACGGAGAACAGAAAAGATAACACACTTAATTTTCACAATGAAATTTACAAGGCAATTGAGGGTGGAAAAGATTCTGAAGTAAGACAAATTATGAAAGAACATCTTGCTTCAACAGAAAAAAGTTTTTTGAATACCTACAATGAGTAGGTGTTTTTTTATAATTTTAATATGTAGGATGTAGATCAAAAATATTATGAAAGCATTAGTTTTAGAAGAGTATAACAAATTAGTTTATAAAGATTTTGATAAACCAAAGATTGGTTTGGATGATGTTTTAATAAAAGTTAAGGCCTGTGGAATATGCGGTAGCGATGTGCATGGGATGGATGGAAGTACAGGCAGAAGACAACCGCCTATTATAATGGGACATGAAGCTTCAGGAGAAATTGTTGAAACAGGAAGTAATGTTGCAAATTGGTCTGTAGGTGATCGGGTAACATTCGATTCAACAATTTATCAACTGAATGATTGGTATACATTAAAAGGCCTGTATAATTTAAGTGACAACAGAATGGTATTGGGTGTTTCTCCTGATGAGTATACGCGCCATGGGGCATTTGCTGAATATGTAGTGGTTCCCGCACATATTTTGTACAAAATCCCGGATCAGGTTTCATTTGAGGAAGCGGCCATGGTTGAACCTGTTGCTGTGGCAGCACACGCATTGAACGTGTCAACATTCTCAATGGGAGATAATGTTATGGTTGTAGGAGCAGGAATGATTGGATGCTTTGTAATCAAACTTCTGAAAATTGCAGGTGCTGGTAATATCATTGCAGTTGATACAGACAATACTAAAGCAGGAATGGCAAAGGAGTTTGGTGCAGATCAGTTCATCAATCCTTTAACTGATAATGTTGAGAACATTGTATTTGAAGCTACTGGTGGCAAAGGTGTTGATCTGGCTGTTGAGGTTGTTGGTGTTTCGGCTGCAATAAATACTGCAATATCCAATACAAGAAAAGGAGGTTCAGTTACTCTGGTTGGAAATTTATCTGCTAAAGCAGAATTTCCACTTCAGCAAATAGTAACAAAACAGATTCGTATTCAGGGTAGTTGTGCCATTTGTGGCGAATACGAAGAAGTACTTTCCATGATGCAAAAAGGCATAGTTGATGTAAAACCATTGCTTAGTAAAGTTGCTCCATTGAGTGAAGGAGCTGAATGGTTTCAGAGATTGTACCAAAAAGAAGAAGGTTTAAATAAAGTAATTCTTGTACCTTAATTCATTACATACATGACAGTAAAATATAAAATCGGAATTATTGGTTGTGGAAAAGTTGCACATCTTCACGCCCAGGCAATTAACAACTTAGAGCACGCAGAACTAACGGCGGTTTGGAGTCGTTCAATATCTAGTGTTGAAAAATTTGCAAAACAGTATAATGTGAAGGCGTACACTGATATTACCAGAATGGTAATTGACTCGTCAATTGACTTAGTTATTATTTGTACACCACATCCTTTTCATAAGGATCCAGCAATTGAATCGGCAAAGGCCGGGGCTAATATTCTTGTTGAGAAACCTTTAGCTTCATCGCTTGAAGATTGTGATGCAATGATTGAAGCTTGCAAAAAATCAAAAGTAAAACTGGGAGTAATTAGTCAAAGAAGATGGTATGCTCCGGTTAGTCGGGTGAAGAAAGCAATTGTTGATGGCAAGATTGGGAAGCCTGTTTTTGGTACAATTAATATGTTGGGATGGAGAGATAAGGCTTATTATGATGCTGATGAATGGCGCGGTACATGGAAAATGGAAGGTGGTGGTGTTTTGGTAAATCAAGCTCCGCATCAACTAGATATATTTCTCTGGTACATGGGAGACATAGATGAAGTTTATGGAGTTCAACGAAATCTCAATCACCCTTATGTTGAGGTTGAAGATACTGCTTTGGCAATTGTGAAATTTAAATCAGGAGCTATAGGAAATATAATTGTTAGTAATTCTGAAAAACCCGGTATTTATGGGAAAGTGCAAGTTCATGGAGAAAATGGAGCTTCTGTAGGAGTTCAGACAGATGGAGGAGCAATGTTTATTGCAGGCATGAGTAATGTACTTGAACCACCGGTAAATGATTTGTGGAGTGTTGCTGGGGAAGAACAATTATTAGATCAATGGATTGAGGAAGATAGTAAATTCTTTAATGAAATTGATGCGACTGTTTATTATATGGAACGGCAAATTGAGGATTATTTATATGCAATCGATGAAAATAGAGATCCTTTGGTTACTGGGATAGATGGAAGGAAAACAGTAGAGCTTTTCACAGCAATTTATCGTTCTTCCAGAGATAATAAACCGATTAAATTCCCAATAGAACCAGAAACTGGGAGAAGTGACTTTGATGGTAGGTTGAAAAATAAAGAAAATGTTTTGGTATGAAGATGAATATTTTTAAACGGTTTTGGCTTTTGTTACTTTCAGTAGGACCCGGTATATTTTGTATAGGATATACCATTGGTACAGGCAGTGTAACATCGATGATTAAGTCGGGAAGCCAGTATGGATTACAATTATTATGGGTGCTGTTCTTAAGTGCATTCTTTGCCTGGATATTAATGGAATCATACGGACGTTTTGCTGTAGTTACAGGGAATACTGCCATAAATAGTTTCCGTAATAAATTGAAATGGGGTAAGCTGTGGGCAATCCTGACAATAATTGGAGTAGTAATGGGGCAATGGAGTGCTTTATCAGGAATACTCGGTCTTACGAGCAACGCTATTTATGAAGTTGCAAGATTGTTCTTCCCGGCATTAAATGAAAACAATTATTGGGCAGTATTGGGAATTGCAATTGCTTTAATCATTATCATGTTTGCCTTTTTACTAGTTGGGAAATATTCCTTTTTTGAAAAGATACTTGTCGTCTTTGTTACACTGATGGGAGGATCCTTTATTCTGTCAATGTTCATGGTACTTCCTTCCCCGGGTGAAATTGCCAGAGGTTTTATTCCCAGCATTCCTGCAGGTGGAAATTTAATGGTTGCTGCTTTTGTGGGTACCACCATGGCTGCACCAACGTTTATCGTCCGTCCACTCATTGTAAAAGAAAAAGGATGGGGTAAGTCTCATATAAAAGATCAAAGACGCGATGCGCTGACTTCTGCAATATTACTTTTTGTTATTAGCGCAACAATTATGATTGCAGCAACTGGAGCACTTTTCCATGAAGGTAAAATTGTTACGAAAGTTTTAGACCTGGTATATGCACTGGAGCCTATTGCCGGCAAATTTGCTGTTGCAGTATTTATGTTTGGAGCGATGAGCGCAGGACTTTCCTCAATATTTCCAATTTTAATGGTACTTCCATTATTGATAGGTGATTACAAACAGGGAGAAATGGATATTAAATCCCAAACATTTAAGATATTGGCAGCAACAGCCTGTATAGTCGGACTGGTTATTCCTGTCTTTGGAATAAATCCAATTATGGCTCAAATTGCAACACAAGTTGCTTCCGTGTTTATTCTGCCGGTTGTCATTGGAGGAATTATCGTTTTAATAAATAGAGAATCGCTTATGGGGAAACACAAAGCCAACTTATTCTTAAATATTGCCCTATTTTCTGCATTGGCATTTTCGCTGATAATTTCTTACACTGGTATACTTGGATTAACTGATTACTTTACGAAAATATAACCGTTAGACTATGAAAACTAAAACATTAAATTACTTTTTGACACTCGCACTATCGCTTGCCCTTTTCATACCAACAATACAAGCTAAAAAGAACGAGACTGGTGAGATGCTAAAAATATCATTGCAAAAAAGAATTCCTTCCGATCTGGAAGAAGGAGCATTCATGATTGTTAATAACATCAAGGAATGGAATAGTAAGGAAACTGCCATTATCATATGTGATATGTGGGACAAGCACTGGTGCAAAGGTGCAACTTCAAGAGTTGGTGAAATGGCGCCAACTATGAATAATGTTATTTCTATTGCCAGAGCAAAGGGAGTCCAGATTGTACATGCCCCCAGCGATTGCATGGATTATTACAAGAACCATCCGGCCAGAAAATTAGCTAAGAAGTATAAAAATAAAAGCGTTAGTGAGAAACTTGGAAAAGGAAAACTTGAATGTGAAGCTGATGAGGATTGGCCTTTTGAGATTTCGCATGGTGGATGCGATGATACCCCGAAATGTAAAAGTGGAAAAGCCTGGACTAAGCAAATTGATGCGATTGAAATATTAGAAGGTGATATTATTTCTGATTCTGGAATTGAAGCAGGTAGCTTCTTTTTAAAGAAAGGTATTAAAAATGTTATTTTGGTGGGAGTTCATACTAACATGTGTGTAATAGGTCGTTCATTTGGATTACGAAATATGACTCGTTTAGGAATGAATGTGGCACTAATGCGTGATATGACTGACACGATGTATGATTCAACATCTGAACCATTCGTTTCTCATTTTACCGGAAACAGTTTAATGCACGAATACATTGAGAAAAATGTTTGCCCAACATTGGTTTCAAGTGATTTTACCGGCGAAAAACAATTCAGGTTTAAAAACGATAAGCGACCTGTTATAGCTTTTATTACAGCGGAAAGTGAGTATAGAGCCAATCAACGACTACCAGAGTTTGCACATGAATTATTACTTACTAAAAATGTAAATTGTGAATTTGCATTAGGCAAGCCAATCATGAAAGGAGAGGGTCGCCATAACATCGAAAATCTTCAGATTTTAAATGATGCAGATTTGGCGGTTTTCTTTATTCGTAGAAGAGCACTAGAGCCCGAAAAGATGGCTTTGATCAAAAAATATGTAACTAGCGGAAAACCAGTATTGGGAATTCGTACTGCAAGTCACTCATTCGACACGAAAGGGAATGTTCCACGCGAAGGTGGGGGTATTGTTGCTGCCAAAGGGGAATTGTCAGAATTCTTATCCAGCTGGCCTGAATTTGATGAGGAAATTTTGGGAGGTAATTATGCCGGGCATTATGGCCATTTAAAAGAAGGAACTGTGGTGTCAGTTGTTCCCGGAATGCAGAATAATCCTTTGTTAAAAGGAGTTAATCCAGCAGGCTTTACAAGTCCAAATTGGTTATATAAAAATAGACCTCTAAGATCTGATAAAGTACAGGTATTATTATTGGGAACAATTCCTGGTCAACCATCTGAACCTGTATTTTGGTTGAATGAAAACCAATATGGTAAAGCAATTTATACTTCTTTAGGGCACTGGGATGATTGGAAAATTGAGAGCTTTAAGAATGCCATGCTAAATTCAGTAGATTTTTTACTAAACCTAAAAACCAAATAGAATGAAAAGAAGAAAATTTATTGGTAATTCATTAATTGGAGCTACAGGACTAACTCTGGGAGCATCAGGAATAATGACAGCCTCTTGCAAAGGAGCTAATGATAAAGTTGTTCTTGCAATTATTGGATCAGGAGGAAGAGGCACAGGAACTATTATAAATACTTGCAAGGTTAATGAGAATGTTGTTATTAAAACAGTTTGCGATGTCAATGATCTTAAGGCAGCAAAAGCCATTGCAAAGATGGATGAGGAGCTGGGATACAAACCTCAGCACGTCAGAAATATGAAAGCGGTTTTTGATGACAAAGATATTGATGCTGTGTGGATTTCAACTCCAGAGCATTGGCATGCTTTAGCAACAGTCTGGGCTTGTCAGGCTGGAAAAGACGTTTATGTTGAAAAGAACCCAACAACCAATATTTGGGAAGGGCGCAAAATGGTTGAGGCAGCAGAAAGATATAATAGGATAGTTCAAGTTGGGTTCCAAAACAGAAGTGCTAAATATGGATTCTCTGCACGTGATTATATAAAAAGTGGAAAACTTGGACAAGTAGTACATGTTAAATCTTATAACATGCTTGGCGGTGGAAAATGGACTGCAAAACCTGATGGTGAAATCCCTCAAGGCCTTGATTGGGATGCATGGTTAGGACATACTCCTTATCGTTCGTACAATCCCGGCATACATGATATGAAAGGCAGAGGAGGCTGGGGAAGTTTTTGGGAATTTAGTGGCGGAACTTTAGCCGATGATGCAAGCCACGTGATGGACTTGGCAAGAATGGTATTGGGAGATCCTGGACATCCAAAGTCTGTTTATGGTTGGGGTGGAAATAACGCTTGGGGATCAGAAAGGGAAACACCTGAATTTCAAACTATGACATTTGATTTTGACAACTTCTCTATGACTTGTGAAAGTGGAAATGCAACCAATTATATGGGTAAAACACCCGGAGCAATTCGACAGAGTGATTCGCAATTTCCTGATTGGAGTCAAAATGCAACAAGAACTGAAATATATGGTACCGAAGGTATGATGTATCTGGGCCGACATGGTGGTGGTTGGCAGGTATTTGGTAAAGGAGGTGAAGTATTGGCTCAGGAATATGGAATATTCCCTGATAAATGGCATCAGCAAAACTTTATAGAGAGTATAAGGTCACGCAAACAACCAAATGGGGAAGTTGAACAGGGACACTTGAGTGCTACACTTATTCATCTAGGAAATATTGCATACCGTGTTGGAAACAAACAACTTTATTTTGATGGAGAGAATGAACGTTTCATCAATAACGAAGATGCAAACCAGTTGCTAAAATCAAGCTATCGTGATAATTATATCATTCCAGAAAAGGTTTAAAAATTCAAGTACTTTAGTTTGAACGCATAAAAGTTGATTTTAAAATTATGGTTGATAGGAAAGCTGCAAATGACAAAGTAATATTAGCACTAATTGGGGCTGGTGGAAGAGGAACAGGCGTAATTCTCAGTATAAAGAAAAATACACCCAATGTTGAAGTTAAATATGTTTGTGAAGTTGATGCAAGCCGTGGAGGACGTGCTATCGATGAGCTCACCAAAATGCAAGGATATAAACCCCAAAGGGTGTCTGATATGCAACACGTTTTTGATGATAAAGATGTTGATGCTGTTGTAATCTGTACGCCTGAACATTGGCATGCTTTGGCTACAATACGTGCTTGTCAGGCCGGAAAAGATGTTTATGTGGAGAAGAACATCTCGCTGAACATTGATGAGGGAAGTAAAATGATTGATGCAGCTAAAAAATACAATCGAATTGTGCAATGTGGGACTCAAAATAGAAGTGCAAAATATGCTGCCTCGGTGCGAGATTACATACAAAGTGGAAAGCTGGGTAATATAGTACATGTAAAAAGTTATTGTATGCTTTCGGGAGGTAAACCTTGGTTTTTAAAACCTGATTCCCCTGTGCCGGAAGGCCTAAATTGGGATCAGTGGTTAGGGTCAGCAGAGAAAGTACCTTACAATTTAAGTCGACATAAAGCATGGTACGACTGGTGGGCTTATTCAGGAGGTAATATTTTAGCAAGTGACGCTTCTCATGTTATGGATTTGGCACGAATGGTTTTAGGGGATCCTGATCATCCAAAATCAGTGTATTGCTCAGGTGGTCGGGTTCTGTTTGATGATAAGCGAGATATCCCTGACATACAAGCACTAACTTATGATTTTGGAGATTATACAATGTCATGTGTTAGTTCACAATTTGGAGATTACATGTCAAAATCAAAAGGAGAAGTTCGCTTTGGAAATAAATTCCCGGATTGGAAACAGAATGGTACACGTATTGAAATTTTTGGAACTGAAGGAATGATGTATTTAGGTCGTCATGGTGGAGGGTGGCAGGTCCTGAGTAATAATAATGAAATTGTTGCCGAAGAATTTGGTATGTTTCCTGATATCGAACATCAATTAAACTTTATCGATTCAATCCGAACTCGAAAAGCTCCAAATGGAAACATTCAGCAAGGACACAAAAGTGCAAGCCTTGTTCACTTGGCAAATTTGGCATACCGAGTAGGCAATAAACAGTTACTATTCGACAACAAAACAGAGATGTTTACAAATTCGGCTGAAGCAAATGAGCTTAGCAAGCTTGATTATAGAGCAGGGTTCAAATTTTGAAAATAGTTGGGATGAAGAAATTTTTTAATGGAAGAGTCTGCACCAAAACTGGCCTAATAATTATAGCTGCTACTGTTTGTTTAGTTTCAATTCTAATTGGTGTTCTGTATTATAAGGTTCAAGGAAGACTCCAGATTCAGTTTGATATTCATCAGAATAAAGAAGCCATCTATTTATCAACTTTTGCGGAACCTCCACAATTTGCTATCTGGATAGAAGATCCTAAAACTGGCAAATGCAAAACCGTTTTCGTTACAAGCAGAGTTAGCATTGGAGATTGGGAAGGAAAGAAAAATGTTCCGGTTGCATTGCCCCGATGGTTTGATCTTTTCAAAGTTAAAAAGCAAACGGAATCATCAAAAGCGACTAAAGATATGACTTTCGCTGTAACAGGTGCTACGCCAAAAGATGACTATTTCTCAGTTCGCATTGATGTTCCTTCCGGTTCTCATTGGAATTGCTGGATTGAGATGAATCTTGCCGGAGATTTTAATGAAGCGTTTCCAGAATTTAATGAACATACTTTTGAAGAAGATGAATTTAGTTGTGGACAACCAGCGCTACTTTTTAAAGCAGAAATTGAAGTTGTAGAGGGACAAATAATTATACCGGAACTTGTTAGTCAGTCCATTTGGGATAATGGTGAAAATAAAATACAAGCTGTCAGCGATGGAGTTACAACGGCAAGAAATGTATTTGATGAGATTAGAGTTTCGGTAATTAAACCAAAGATTAAATTGATAGAAGATAAAATTGGAGATTTCTAGATATGCTTAAAACTATACCAAGTATTATATCTCCTGATTTATTATTTGCATTAGCACGCATGGGGCATGGTGATGAAATTGTTATTGCCGATGCGAACTTCCCAGGAGAAAGACTTAACGATAATGTGATTAGATGCGATGGATGTCAAATTGCTGATTTGCTGGAAGCTATCCTGCAGTTATTTCCTCTTGATCAGTCTGTTTCCTCTCCCTGGTTTATGATGAAGCCAACTGATTTAGCAAATTATGATGATAAAATGGAACTGCTTTATCATTCTATTCTTGGACATTCAACTCCAGACATAAAGGTGGCCGAAAAGATTGAACGATTTCGGTTCTACCAAAGGGCATCAGAAGCTTTTGTAGTTGTGATGACAGGGACTTCCAAGCGATTTGGAAATGTTATTTTGAAAAAAGGAACCATATTTTTATAAAAACGAATTGAAATGCAAAAACGTAAATCAGGAAAGATGGAGTTGTCAATACTAGGTGCCGGATGTTGGGCATTTGGAGGAGGTGATTATTGGGGAGATCAGAATCAGAAAGATGTGACTGATGTTGTTCATGCATCTGTAGATATGGGAATTAACTATTTTGATACTGCGGAAGCATATAATGAAGGAAGAAGTGAGAGCTCTTTAGGTGAAGCTGTAAAAGGAATATCAAGAGATAAAATAATCATTGGTACAAAAGTTAGTACCTCAAATTGTTATAAGAATAAATTAATTGAACATTGCGAAGCTTCCTTAAAAAGGTTACAGACTGATTATATCGATATCTATATGATTCATTGGCCAATTCATCCGCATTCAATTATGCATTTTAGCAATGATAAAAATGTGGTTGACAATCCACCAACGATTACTGAAGCCATTGAGGCCTTGAGAATTTTAAAGCAACACGGAAAGATAAGAGACTTTGGAATTAGCAATTTCAGTAGAAATCGGTTGGATGATTTACCAATAAACGAGATTGCAGTTAATGAGCTACCATACAATTTGCTTTGTCGGGCAATTGAATACGATACCTTACCATATTGTAAGGAAAATGAAGTAGGGGTAATTGGTTATATGGCATTATTACAAGGAATACTGGCGGATATTTTCCCCACTCTCGACGATGTGCCGATATGGCAAAGGCGTACACGTCATTTTAATTCAAAAAGCACAAAAGAGTGCCGTCACGGAGAGAATGGAGTTGAAGCAGAAACAAACGAAGCACTTCGTGGAATCCGTAAAATATGCAAAGAAACAGGGCTCACGATGCCTGAAATTGCTGTTAAATGGATATTGGCAAATCCTGCCATTACGTGTACCTTGGTTGGATCGAGAAATATTCAGGAATTAGAGGCTAATGTTAAAGCAATTCAGGAACCTCTAACAAAAGATGTTAAAACCGAGTTGGATCGCCTTACCTTACCTGTAATGAGCAAATTATGCAATCATTTTGACTATTATGAAAGTGCGGTGAATGATCGCACATTATAAAACCTCTAAGACTATGAACTAAGGTCTTCAACCTGTGATAGAAGACCGAGTGTCATAAATATATCGGAATAGTACAATAAATAACGTATTGGTATTAATACATATATGTTGTCGGGGTATCAAGTCCATTGTACATTTACTGGGGCGTAGATTTACAATTTTCAATATGAACTATTAGGAATTTACCTTAATAATTAGCCTCGATACTAGAATTATAATATGGCACTAATAGAAGAATACAAACATGCAGCAAATGGATTTGTTCCTTTGCACATAACAAATAACTGGCAGGTAGAATGTGTTTTAGTTGATTCCTATGCCAATGCGTTCAAAAAAGATATCTCAGAACCTGTAGGCCCATGGGCAGTGAACGATATCACTGAAATGAAAGAGGAATTGCATGAGCGAAAGTGGGAAATTAATTCCTTGCTGTTCGTAATTCGTTTGTGTTACGAATACTGGAAAGTGACTGATGATATTTCACCCTTTGATGATATGTGGGAAAAATCGATGCTTCTTATATATCAAACTCTAAAAGAGCAACAAAGATTCGATAATCCTGGTCCTTATACATTTATGCGTGAATCAGTTCATGCCAGCGAAGTTGTAGCGAATAATGGCTATGGCAGACCAACAAGAAAAAATGGGATGATCCATGCTATATATCGTCAGGATGATGCTTGTGTTTTTCCATTTTATGTTCCTGATAATTTAATGGCTGTTGTTGAATTGAAACATTTGGCTAAGATGTTTAGAGCGATTAGGAATAAGGAGGGTAATGCCAAATTATGCGAAGAAATGGCAACTCAAATTGATATAGCCATAAAAGAAAACGCCATAGTCGAGCATAAAATATTTGGAAAGATATACGCTTTTGAGGTGGATGGTTTTGGTAGCAGGTTGCTTTTGGAAGAATCAACAATCCCTAATTTAATGTCATTGCCGTATAATGGCGTTTGCTCTGTAGATGATCCTGTCTATCAAAATACCAGGAAATGGTTATTAAGTGACTGGAATCCAAAGTTTGTTAAAGGAAAATTAGACGAGGGTATTGGGAGCACTCACTATCCTGATCCACCTAAACGCATATGGCCATTAAGCACCATCGCACGAGCATTAACTACTGATGATAAAAAGGAAATCCTTTTCTGTGTAGAGCAGTTAAAGAGAAGCAATGCCAGCACCGGATTCATTCATGAATCATATATCCCTGACAATCCACATGATTTTATGCGTCCCTGGTTTTCATGGGTTAATACCTATTTTGGCGAAATGATTGTAAAAATAAGTAAAACTCATCCTGAATTAATATTCAAGGACAATTATTATTAATCGAACTCAGGTATTAGCTAAATATTGCAGATAATACATAAGATGGCTAATATATTATCTGTATGGCTGGTGTGTTTGCGCTTCTTCAATGGACTTTTAATATACTATTTGCTTCAAGATTTATTGGTCGTCTGAAATTATATAAAAAAATAACTTCAGTTCTTTTAATGTGAATCGATGTGTGTATTTTCGTGGAGAATGAAGTCAGGTTTGAGTAATAAATCATTGATTTCTTTATTCATAAAACAATATTTTAAGTTTAAGGGTGATTCATTTCACTGCTTTAACACATCCTTTCCCGGAAAAAATTCATGACTGCAATATTCTCAAACAGGTACTCAAGAATTTAACTGCTTACCACCGGATTTTTATCCGTGCCATCTGGAAATGACAGATTACCATTCGGAAATCATCCATGACCGCTTGGGAATGAGACATTACCACTGGGAAATGAGAGATGACCAGTAATCTCTTAAAATCTGGTGGTCATATGTCAATACTTGATGGTCATCTGTCAAAACCTGGTGGTCATTTGTCAAAACTTGATGGTCATCTGTCAAAATCTGGCGGTCATTTGCCAAAATCTGATGGTCATCTCTTAAAACCAAGTGGTCATCTGTCATTTTATGCACAACCCAGCTTAGATCATTCAATAATTGCTTGTTTTTAATAGGGAGTGTTGATAATTATGTAATGCATATTACAACCACAAGTGCTTAGAGTCAATATAAATAGTATTGTTTATTAGGAAAATTGGCTTCTACAGATGTCGCTAAAGGGTAGGTGCGATTTGAATCTAAAAATCAAATACTCATTTAGTAACAAGAATCACAAATTGAAAAGAAACTTAAGTGCCCATTCAAATCTCTTGGTAATATTAATTTTGGTGAAACCTGATGAGTTTAGTACTCAATGCTAGCTATTTTACATTTATTTTTCACCAAACAGAACCAAATTCCACTAAATGTCAGGTGACCACGAAAATTAAATTTACTGCATTTAGATCCATTTTACTATTATTTGTTGTTTGATACAGTGCCCAGAACAAAACTTAGAAGTTGCCAGAAAAACTGCCAGAATTATAATGAAAAAACCCTTGCCGGCTAGTGCTGACAAGGGTTTAGTGTTTTTCATGTGTGCCCAGAACAAGTGCACGATTAGTTTTGTAATGCGCTTAAAATCAATATTGTGCAGAGTTTGGATTCTTATGGTCCCTCTGAGGTAACTCTATAATTATTAGTTGTTTGAACGTTTCAAATTACACCCAAATTTACTAAATTTTATTGAATCTTTCAGCTTCAATTTTGAATTTGAATCTATGTTGGATTTGGGTTTTTCTATTTCAGTACCATTTTTTTTCTACATTTGTCATTCTTTAATAATTCATTCCGGATGACACTAAACAACATTCAGCTTATACAGTTGTTGGAAAATGGTGATGAAGCTTCATTTAAGCTTGTTTATAATCATTTTTATTCAAGATTGTTTTTTTTCATCTCAGAATATATTCCCAATAAGGACATTGTTGAAAATGTTCTTCAAGATACATTTCTCACGCTATGGGAGAAAAAATTGAAGTTAAAACCAGAAACGAATCTAAATGCTTTTCTTTACACCATAGCCAAGAATAATAGCCTTAGAAAGTTACGAGAAAAAAGGTATCAGCAGAAGATTTTCCAATCAACACAATTGAGTGAAACTGAGATTGAACTTTATGTTGGAGCCTTAAGCAATCTTGATACATCTGAAATTCTATTTGTCGAGATTGAGGATATTATTAGAAATACACTTGATTCTTTACCTCCCCAATGTAAATTGGTTTTTGAAATGAGCCGATTTGAAAGGAAGAAGAACAAAGAAATTGCAGCGGAATTAAGCATCTCTCCCAAAACAGTTGAAGGACATATTACGAAGGCCATTAAAGCTTTTAAGCTTTCATTGAAAGATTATATGCCAATAATTTCCTTTCTAATTAAACCTTTCTAAATAAAAATCACATTTAGAGCAAGGGTATTTGTGTGTTCGTGGATTATACCATTGAAAGCACAAAATATGGAAATTGAAAAACAGATAATTGAATTAGTTTCAGGGAATCTAAATACTACGGAAAAGCATGATTTATTGGAACGAATTAAAAAGGACGATCAGCTTCGCAAGGAATATGATCGAATAAAGAATGCTTGGTCTTTGTCATCGTATGATCAAAAATTAGATAGCCTAATCGTTGAAAAGTCATTTGTTAGGTTTAGAAAACAAATTGGACAATCGCGAAAAATTGGGTTGCCAGAAATTCTTAAATATGCAGCAATATTAATTGTATTCTTTGCTCTTGGAATTGTTACACGAGAATATATTCCAATATCAATTAGAGTAAATACTGAAAATGCCACTCAATTAAATGAGATTAATGTTCCAAATGGAGAAAGGGCTAACCTAACCTTGGCTGACGGAACAAAAGTTTGGTTAAATTCAGGAACTACAATGAGTTTCCCGAATTCATTTAATTCCAATAAAAGAGAAGTCAAGATCTCAGGTGAAGCATTTTTTGATGTTGTTAAGAGTAAAACACCCTTTATTGTTTCTTCTAGTTTTGGAAAGATTCATGTACTTGGAACTACTTTTAATGTTAGAGCTTATGAAAATATGCTGTTTCAAACTACTTTGGTTGAAGGTGAAATTCAGTTTAAGAATAGTACAGATAATGTACTGATGAAACCTGGGCATCAGTTGAAAATTCTTTTAGACGGTAAAATTGCCGTTGATTCGATATCAACAAGAAATGTGTTTTCTTGGAAAGATGGAGTTATCTCATTTGATATGGATCCGCTTGAGGATGTTTTCAAAAAGCTAGAGCGTCATTATGATGTTCAAATTATTGCTGATAAAAGTATTTCATCGATACGATTTACTGGAGAGATTAGAGATGAAACGATTGAAGATTTTTTGAATCTTATTAATAGAACCAAACCAATAAAATATGAATATGATAAAAAGAAAAGAATACTAAATATAACAAAGAGATTGTAAGTTAGAAAAAGGCAGGATGTTCGAGATCCTGCCTTTCAGAATAACTTGATCTAAATCAAATTACTCACTTGAAAATGTAAAATTATGAAAAAAAATCGATGCAATGATGGCATCAAGTCATTACTTTATCAAAATTTAAGGCGGATGAGACTAACTATTGGACTTATCATTCTTACGGTTTTCAGTTCAATGGCTGCAGACCTCTACTCCCAAACGGCTAGATTTAGTTTGGATTACAAGAATGAGAACATTGTAAATGTCTTAAGGGACATTGAAGATCAAAGCACTTATCGCTTCTTTTATAACGAAGAAGTTGATCTCGATTTTAAAGTGGATGTTAACTTATCCAACAAACCGATTAGTGAAATCTTAAAGAATGTTTTTGAAGACACCGGAGTTGAATATGAAGTGATTGGAAGACAGATTATTCTAAAGTCTAAATCTGATACGAAAACTGTTCGGCCTGCAAATGTTTCAGGTAATGTTTCAGATTCTTCAGGTTTGCCATTACCTGGTGTGTCTATCGTTATAAAAGGTACAACAAATGGTACAATTACTGATTTTAATGGGAAGTTTTTACTTTCAGATGTACCCTCAGATGCAACTTTGATTTTTTCATTTGTAGGAATGAAAACTCAGGAAGTATTGGTTGCGGGACAAACTAGCTTTAATATTTCAATGACCGAAGATGCTATTGGAATTGAAGAAGTAGTTGCGATAGGTTATGGTACTGTAAAGAAGAGCGATTTAATTGGTTCTGTTGCTTCTGTAGATGCTACGGATATTAGTGCTGTTCCGGTAAGTTCAATAGATCAGGCACTTCAGGGAAGAGCTAGTGGTGTACAGGTTATTCAAAATAGTGGAGTGCCAGGTGCTGCGACGACTATTCGTATCAGGGGAACAAATTCAATTCAAGGAGGTAATAATCCGTTGGTTGTGGTTGATGGTTTCCCGATTACTGGAGGTATGGAGATTTTGAATCCAAATGATATAGAAAAGATAGAAATTTTAAAAGATGCTTCTTCAACGGCTATTTATGGTGCGCGTGCGACTAATGGTGTAATAATAGTTTCTACCAAAAAGGGAAAAGAAGGAAAACTTTATATTGATTTTGATAGCTATTATGGAATTCAGGATCAGTCGAAAAAGTTGGATATGTTGAATGCTGAACAGTTTATGGAAGTAGCAAATCTAAGAGCGGTTAACGACAGCGAGCCTGCTTTGTTTTTCCCAAATCCATCAGATGTAACTACCGATACTGATTGGATTGATGAATTATTTGATCCTTCTCCAATACAGAGTCATACTTTAACATTTTCTGGAGGTAATGATCGAATAAAATTTTCACATTCATTCAACTATTTTAACCAGAATGGTATCCTGAAGAATAGTCATTATATCAAAGGTTCTATGCGAAATAATCTGGAAGTTAAAATGAATGATTGGTTGACTATTGGTAATAGTATTTTAATCACTAGATCTGATCGGGAATATAGCGAAGATGGAGGAAACAGGGCGGTATCAGAAGCTCATCTTGCTCCTCCAACAGTTCCTGTTTATGATGAAAATGGAAACTACAGTTATGTGAATCAATATCCGTTTTCACCGGGGGCTATGGATAATCCAATGATGTGGATTAATGAATTCGATGATCAGACACTAACGACAAGTATTTTAGATAATTTTTATGGTTTGTTTAGAATTACTCCAGAATTAACTTTTAAATCTTCATTGGGAGTTGATTTCTCAAATAGCCAAGGTAGTTGGTACAAAACCAGACTTCTTTTAGATGGAGCTCCTGGAGGTAAAGGCGGAAAAAGTAGCTATGAAAGTTATTCTTTGCTGAATGAAAATATTTTAAACTACAATAAGCAGTTTGGCGATAGTAAAATTGATGCAATTGTTGGATATAACTGGCAAACTTTTAAAGAGACATTTTTTGGAGCCTCAGCTTTTAATTATCTAACTGATGATTTAGGAAGCAATGTGTTACAGGCTGGTTCTGAGCCACAACCTCCGTATTCCGGAGCTTCAGAATGGGGAATTTCTTCTTGTCTGGCACGTGTGAATTACACTTTAAAAGACCGATATCTTTTTTCAGCAACAGTTCGTAGCGATGGTTCTTCACGTTTTTCAGAAGGCAACAAATGGGCTACTTTCCCATCTCTTGGATTTGCATGGCGGTTAACAGAAGAAGAATTTATGCAGGATATTGATTGGATATCCAATCTAAAACTAAGGACAAGCTGGGGAAAGACGGGTAATCAAGCAGTAAGTCCGTATCAAACCTGGTCGAGAATGGCTTCTGTTGAAACTGTGATGGGAGATAAATTGCAGATTGGATATAAGCCGGCAAACATGGCAAATCCTGATTTAAAATGGGAAACAACTACTCAGTTTGACTTAGGATTGGATTTTGGAATATTGAATGAGCGGGTAAGATTTGCCCTTGATTATTATTCAAAAAAGACGATTGATTTGTTAGCTCGTGTTGATTTACCTTCCTCTAGTGGTTATCTTTCAACTACTCAGAATATTGGAGAAATGCAAAATAGAGGTTTGGAGTTTAGTGTTGAAGCAGGTATCATTGAAACTGATTTTAAATGGGATGCTTCTTTTCAGATTTCATCAAACCAAAACAAAATTCTAAAGCTTTCTAAAGGAGCTGATGTTTTTGCCCCCAAAGTGAGTAATCTGATTCCCTCTTTCCATATTCTTCGAGAAGGGGAGCCTATTTCTATGTTCTATGGCTTTGTAAGAGATGGATATACTGATACCGGACGTAATAACTACCTGGATTTTGCAGGAAGAGATGCAGAAGGAAATTTAGTAATGGAAGCAGATGGACAAATTACTGATGATGACCGCCGAATAATTGGTAGTCCTCATCCCGATTTTACATTTGGACTTAGCAATACCTTTACTTATAAAGGATTAACATTAAATGTCTTTATTGATGGTGCTCAGGGATTTGAGGTGCTTTGGGCTTCGAAAATGGGAATGCAGAATTCATTTTCAAGAGGAGGTAATCAGATATTAGATGTCTTAACGAACCATTGGGCTCCTGGCAATACTAATGCTATGAATCCGATTATTTCATCTACTAATTCATTTAAACAAGCCGATGATTTTATTGAAGATGGCTCCTATGTGAAAATTCGGACCATCAACCTGTCTTATGCTATTCCAACCAACAATATCACATGGTTAAGAAATGCACAAGTATATCTTAATGCACAAAATATGTTCACATTTACTAAATATTCAGGATATGATCCTGAAGTAAGTAGTTTTTCAAGTGGTGATTTACGTTTAGGTGTTGCATCTAGTGCATATCCTAGTACGAAGACAATTACAATGGGAGTAAAATTAGGGTTTTAATCTAAAAAATAATTAAAAGATGAAAATAAGAGTATTATTTATATTTAGCATTATATCCTTACTTTTTGCATCATGTGAGGATATCTTACAAGAAGAACCACTGACCTTTTTATCACCAGATAAACTACAGTCAGAAGAAGGGGTTGTTGCCTTACTAAAAGGTGCTTATGCTTCAATGCAGGAGTATGGGTATTATAAACAGGATTTTATCATGCAGGCTGAAATGCGTGCAGATTATATGCATGGCCGGGGTTCTTATCAACCCGTGGGCGATTTTAGAATCGATGCACGTAATATTGGACGTATCACAGATGCATGGAATTCGATGTATTCTGGAGTTAATCTTGCGAATACAATCATAGCTTCATTACCTGAATTAGAAATTGATGAAGATGTGAAGAAACAGGCAATTGCAGAAGCGAAAGTACTTCGTGGACTACATTACTATAATTTGGTACGTACATGGGGAGAGGTACCTCTTCGTCTTATTCCTGTTGCAAGTCTTGATGATATGAATCTAGGTAAATCTTCGGTTACAGATATTTATAATCAAATTGTAACTGATTTAGAAGACGCAGTTAGCTCTATTGCTTTGCCAGAAAGTTATCCTGCAACCGATAGGGGGAGGGCTACAGTCTATGCTGCGAAAGCGCTATTGGCTGATGTATATCTGACTATAGGACAATATAACGATGCTGCAACAACTGCGAATCAAGTTATAAGTTCAGGTAAGTTTTCATTGGAAGAAGATCTTGCTACAATTTTTTCACCTGAAGATAATGCGACTCATTCTGGTGAGATATGGTCAATAATCTGGGTACGTCAGGGTAATGATGGTAACAGATTGCTAAGTTTTATGCATAATACAGGGATGGGATATTCAAGAGCTGGTTGGAGAGTATTATTAGGCAATCTAGATAGCCCGATTATTAATAGTTGGGAAGATGCTGATCAACGTAAAGCATTTAATTTATACATTTCTGAAGAGGAACAACAAGTACTATCTGTAGGTGAACCAATGTTATTCCGAAAATTTATTGATCCTAATGGAGCCGGTCAGGATGCACATGGTAATGATCAGCCTGTATTTAGATATGCTGATGTGCTAACGATTTTTGCAGCTGCAGAGTGTTTAGCGAATAATGGACCTACTGTCGCTGCATATGAAGCACTTAATCAGGTGCGTCGCAGAGGCTATGGAGTGGATGTTTCTATTTCTAATGCAGAAGTTGACTATACAGGTTTATCTCAGAATGAATTTATGGATGCTGTTTGGAATGAAAGAGCTCATGAATTTATGATGGAAGGGAAACGCTGGTACGATATGAAACGTATGCCACAGGATAAAGCAATTGCTCTAATCAATACTGCTAACAAACAAACAAATTTCAATTCGGATGATTGGTTATACCCAATCCCGCAAGCAGAGATTGATAACAATGATGGTTTAACTAATGCTGACCAAAACCCAGGATATTAACATAGATAGTTTGAGTTAACAGCGAAGTTTAAGGATATTCCGGGAATTATTCCGGAATATCCTACTTAAAGATCATTATCGAATTTGAATTGATAGCCTTTTGTTGTGCTGAAAATCAATCATCTTAATTCGAAAATTGCAATCACTAAATTATTATTTATGTTAAATAATAGAGCTATTCTTTTATGGATAATTGTATCTGTATTGTCTATTATTTTGTTGTCATGCACTTCAAAACAAAATAGCAGATCTGTAGATTCTTCAAGGCAGGAATTAACCAATAAGTCATTTATCGAAGACAACCAAAGGGGTCTTGTCTGCTTCTGGGATTTTGGTTCAGATGAGCCATTCCAATCAAAATTAGCTTTAGATTATAAGTTAAAACCCGCAAATGATCTTTTAGAACGAATTGTTTTGAACGGAGAAAGTTGTGTTTATTTTGAGGAAGGAGCATACTTAGACATTCCTCGTGAAAAATGTCCTGAATTAAACTTTCAGGGGCCAAACTCAGACTTTACCATTATTGCAAAGATCAATAGAAAATCAAAATCTTATGAGCAGTGTGAAACTATTGCAGGCATGTGGAACGAGACAGGAAAGAAAAGGCAGTACTGTCTTTTTCTCAACTTGATGATCAAAGAAAGTGCAAATCAGGTTTGTGGTCATGTATCCTACGTTGGTGGTTCTACTCCGGGTGAAAAGTGGGCAATGGATGCCTCGATAGGAAGTACTCCAGTACCTTTTAATGAATGGATAACGGTTGCATTTTCTTTTGATGGAAAAACAGCTAAATCATTTATTAACAATAGACTCGATAGTCGGGAATTGCTTAATCCATACCTCTTTGAACATGAGCTTTTTGATGGAGGTAGCGAAGGTGCTGACTTTACGGTCGGTGCAGTTCATCGTCTTGGAGAGATGGGGAATTATTTTGTAGGAGGTATTTCTAAACTAGCGGTGTATAACCGTGCACTTTCTGAAGAAGAAATCAAAAATATTACGTTCTGAAAAATGAAACTTATGTATAGATACTTATATTCTTTTTTGATTATTCTTTTGTTTTCATGCGAAATTAGAAAGACAGAGGAAAAGCCTTTAAATTTTGTATTTATTCTTGTTGATGACTTAGGTTGGGCTGATTTGTCATGCTATGGACGAACAGAGTGGGAAACTCCCTCAATTGATAAACTTGCATCAGAAGGAATGCGTTTTACAGATGCATATGCCGCATCTCCGGTTTGCTCTCCAACACGAGCTAGTATTTTGACAGGTAAACATCCTGCCAGATTGAAGGTTACCAATTGGATTCCTGGATGGAAAGAAAAATATCAAAACCCGGTTTACATTACTCCTGATTTTACCAAAGAACTTAAGTTGGAAGAACTTACCATTGCTGAACGTTTAAAAGAGTTTGGTTACAAGACTGCTAGCATTGGGAAATGGCATTTGGGTAGTGAGGATGTGTATCCAGTAAAGCATGGATTTGATGAGGAATTTTTAGTTTGCCCCAGCAATGTTGGGAGCCGAAGCTATTATAATTATGGTGAAAACGGCGAGGAACTCCCAGATAGCTTGGGTGGAAAATATCTGACAGAATTGCTAGCTAATAAAGCTATTAAATGGCTTGACAAAAATAAAGAGGAGCCCTTTTTCTTATACTTTTCAACCCATGTTGTACATGCACCTATTCAGGCAGAGAAAGGGAAAGTGGAGAAATTTATGAAGCTGGGTTTACCTGAAATAGGAACTGAAAGTGCCGAGTATGCAGGCATGTGTGAACACATGGATGAAAATATTGGACGTTTGCTTGATTCTGTTGATGAGCTAGGACTTAGAGAGAATACGGTTGTTATCTTTTTCTCTGATAATGGTGGACGTGAACCAGAGACAAGTAATGCTCCACTTAAAGGAGGTAAGGCAGAACTGCATGAAGGTGGGATTCGTGTGCCAATGATCGTTCGTTGGCCTGGGCAAGTGAAAGAGAATTCAGTTTGTAACTACCCCGTAATTAGCAATGATTTTGTTCCCACAATTATGCATTTGGCATCTGGAAATGAAAACTATCCTGAATTTGATGGTTTAAGCCTGGTTGAATTATTAAAAGAGAATAAAGAACTTACACGTTCAGCATTGTACTGGCACTATCCACACTATACAGGTCATAAAAATAGCCGACCCTCTTCAGCTATTCGAAAAGGAAAATACAAATTGGTTGATATTTATGAATATAAGGAGCTGGAATTATACGATTTAAGCAATGATATAGGTGAACACAACAACATTGCAAAGCAATTCCCAGATGTTACCGCAAACTTAAAGGCGGAGTTGGATAAATGGAAAAAAGAGATTGGTGCTCAAGAGCCAATTGTTAATCAAAACTATGATTCAGAAAAGTATTCTGGCTGGTAGACTTAATTTTAAATTAGATGAAACGAGAATATACCTATAAAAGTTTAATACTCATCTTACTGATTGCTACTTGCCAAGTCAATTGCTACTCTACAGATAGTGTATCTAAATACAATGTCCTTTTTGTGTCAATTGATGATTTACGTCCTCAGTTAGGTTGTTATGGTGATACGATTGTAAAGTCTCCAAATTTGGATCAGTTTGCAAAGGAAGCATTGTTATTTAAAAGAGCTTATTGTCAGCAGGCCTTGTGTTCTGCTTCCAGAGCTTCTATTCTGACTGGGCTACGACCTGAAACCACTGGAGTAACAGGTATGTACATGAAAGGTAAACCCATAAATGAGCAATGCCCCATTGCTTATTCGTTGCCTGAGAATTTTAAAGATCAAGGATATTTTACCTATAGCATTGGAAAGGTTTTTCACCAAATGGGGGCAAGCGGAATAGGTTCCGATAATATTGAAAGTGCCTGGTCAGAGCCTGCCTGGAATCCATTGCATGTTGGTGCTTACGGACCAGATGGAATGGAACGCTATTTTCAGAAATACGATTCATTGAAGAACGTAGGTGCTGATATGGAGAAGATTTCTTCCATACCCAAAGTGGTTTATTGGGAAGCACCAGTCATCGAAGATGATAAACTACCTGATGGTGCAATGGCAGAAAAGGCAATTCAAATTATAAGGAAGTGCAAACAAAATCAGAAGAACTTTTTTCTTGCTGTCGGATTTGTTAAACCTCACTTACCTTTTGTTGCACCAAAAAAGTATTGGGATTTGTATAATCCGAATGAATTACCGTTAGCACCAAATGATTTTCATCCTGTTGGAGCTCCTGGATATACATTGCTTGACAATGCTGGAATTTACAAATATGAAAACGGTCCGGAAAAGGGCAATCGTCCAACCAGCGAGCAAGAACTAAAAGCGGTACATGGATACCTGGCTTGTATTAGTTATGTAGATGCACAATTTCAAAAGTTAATTGATGAATTGAAAAAACAGCAGCTATATAACAATACGATAATCGTTGTTTATGGTGACCATGGTTTCCAGATTGGAGAGCATGATAGTTGGGGGATCAAGCATTCAAATTATGAGATTTCTACACATGCTCCACTTTTCATTCGAATACCAGATACTAAAAATATGGGGCATTCAACGAATGCACTAGTTGAATTTATAGATATTTATCCAACTCTTGCCGATTACTGTCAATTACCGCAACCTAAGAAATACCAACTGGAAGGAATAAGTCTACGCCCGTTAATTGAAAATCCATCTGTGAAATTGAAAGATGCTGCCTTCAGTGTCTATCCTAAAAGTATCCAAGATATAGGAAGATCATTAGGATTATCAATGGTTACGGAAAGGTATCGTTTGGTTAGATGGAGTGTTCCAGAAAAGAGTTATGACCAATATGAGCTATACGACCATCAAATTGATGCTCAGGAAAATTTCAATTTGGTTAAAATTCCCCATTATCAGAAAATCGTTGAAGAAATGAAAACAAAAATGCATTCCTATTTCAATGAGCATGATTACAAAATCAATAAAATAAATGAGTAGAGAAAGATTAATAGCGTTAAAAAAGACGCATGAGACTAATATTGTTAGACAGAATGAGCCGGAGATAATTTCAAATGGAATATATGATCGGTATTTGAATCCAATATTAACCTGTGAACATATTCCATTGAATTGGAGATACGATCTCAATTTGGAGTCAAACCCTTATGTTTTGCAGCGGTTGGGTGTCAATGCCGTGTTTAATTCAGGAGCAATTAAATGGAACGGAAAATATGTGCTGGTTGCCAGAGTTGAAGGATGGGACAGGAAATCATATTTTGCAGTTGCTGAAAGCCCAAATGGGATTGATAATTTTCGTTTTTGGGAAAGGCCAGTAACATTGCCACAAACTGAAAAACCGGATGTGAATGTGTATGATATGCGCCTTACCGCTCACGAGGATGGTTGGGTTTACGGAATTTTTTGTACTGAACGAAAAGATCCTAATGCACCGAAGATGAATACCAGTTCAGCTATAGCAGGTGCTGGAATAATTCGCACAAAAGACTTGATAAACTGGGAACGCCTTCCTGATTTGGTGTCAAAGGTCGGTCAGCAACGCAATGTTGTTCTTCACCCAGAATTTATTGGAGGTAAATATGCTGTTTATACTCGTCCTCAAGATGGCTTTATTGAAGTTGGTGGAGGTGGAGGTATTGGAATCGGATATGTTGATCAAATGGAAAACCCAGTAGTCCAACATGAAACGATCTTTCAGAATAAAAAATACCATACCATTTATGAGCTAAAGAATGGTCTTGGGCCTGCTCCAATTAAAACCAATGAAGGATGGTTGCATTTGGCTCATGGCGTTAGAAATACAGCTGCCGGACTTCGATACACCTTATACCTTTTCCTGACAAGCCTTGAGGATATAACAAAGATTATATATCAACCTGGAGGTTATTTTATGGCTCCGGAAGACAGTGAACGAGTTGGTGATGTATCGAATGTCTTGTTCTCAAACGGATGGATCGCTGATGATGATGGTAAGGTTTTTATCTACTATGCATCTTCAGATACCCGAATGCATGTAGCTACAACCAATGTGGAACGTCTTCTTGACTATGTGAAAAATACCCCCGAAGATGGTCTTCGTTCTGATAAATCAGTTGAAACTATTAATTCATTGATTACAAGTAATAAAAAGTGATGAAGGAGAATCTTAAAGCATTAAGAGAAGAATTAGCTCTACATCTTGAAGATAATATTTTAAGTTATTGGGTGTTGAATTCCATCGATATGGATAATGATGGATTTATTGGTCAGATTAATGGGAATAACTTAAAAGAGAGTGACGCGAACAAAGGAGCTGTGCTTAATGCACGTATTCTTTGGACTTTTTCAATTGCATCTCGAAAGCTTAATGAACCCCTATACCGGGCAATGGCAGTTCGGTCTTTTGAATACCTTAATAAATTTTTTAAAGATGCTGAAAACGGAGGTGTTTATTGGGAGCTTGATTCTGCGGGAAATCCTGTTTCTAAAAGGAAGCAGATTTATGCCCAAGCTTTTACCATTTATGCTTTAGCTGAATATTACAAAATTAATCCGGAAGAAGAAGTGCTAAGCTGGGCAGTTGAACTGTTCCAGTTAATAGAGAAGTACAGTTTTGATCCTGAATATCTGGGTTATATTGAAGCGTTTGATAACGATTGGTCTCCATTGAAGGATATGCGCCTTAGCGATAAAGATATCAATGCAGAAAAGACCATGAATACCCATCTGCATATATTGGAGGCATATACCAATCTATATCGTATTTGGCCCAATGCAGCTTTGAAAAAAAGTCAAGAAAGTTTGATACAGCTATTTCTTGATAAATTTATAAATAGTGATGCTCACCTGAATTTATTCTTCAACTCAAAATGGGAATTGCAAGGTAAAACAACTTCGTTTGGCCATGATATTGAATGTGCATGGCTTTTAACAGAAGCTGCAGAAATAATTGGTAATGATTCGCTTCAATTGAAAACCAAACAGATCGCAATCAGAATAGCCAATAGTTTTATCTCAGAAGCAATAGATATTGATGGAGGAATATTCAACGAAAAGGATGAACTAACTGGACATATCGATACCGATAAACATTGGTGGCCACAGGCCGAAGCACTTGTTGGACTAATGAATACCTATACCATTACCGGAGATGAAAAGTATCTTGATTCTCTTTTTGCCATTTGGGATTTTACGAAAGATTATATCATAGATCATCATCATGGAGAGTGGTTTTGGAAAGTTGACAAGACTGGAATCCCTGATATGAATATGGAGAAAATTGGTTTTTGGAAATGCCCTTATCACAACTCCAGAGCCTGTTTTGAGATGATAGACAGAATTGAAAAACAAAACTTAACTAACTAAACAATGAATCAACAATACACAATTAAAAATACAATGATGAAATCACTTTTACTTCTAATAGTACTACTCCCTTTTTCCGTTTTAGCCCAAAGTGGGTTTCAAAATTTCATATCAGTAAAAGGAAATAAACTAATGGACGGGGAAAAGGAATTCCGTTTTATTTCCTTCAATGTTCCGACTCTGAATTATAATGAAGATGAATTTTCATTTTCCAGAAAATACCCATACAGTTTACCTGATGAATTTGAGATTAGGGATGTAATGGAAACCGTTAAACAAATCGGTGGTCAGGTGATTCGAATGTATACTCTCCCGGTTCGTCTTGAGAATGAATCCAGTGAGGCTCCAACTTATATTGAAGGTCCTGGTAAGTTTGTTGAAGAATCGTTCAAAACAATGGATTTGGTGTTGGCTTTAGCCAATGAGTATAATATCAGAATTATTTTCTCAACCTTAAATAATTTTCGCTGGATGGGTGGCGTACCTCAGTATTGTGGATTTAGAGGTAAACATCGGGATGAATTCTACACCGACCCTCAGCTCATTGAGGACTATAAATCGACCTTAAACTATGCAATCAACAGAAAGAACACGGTTACAGGACAATATTATAAAGATGATAAAGCCATTTTGTGCTGGGAAACCGGTAATGAGTTATATTCTATTCCTGAGTGGACCACCGAGATTTGCAGCTATATCAAAAGCCAGGATAAGAATCACCTAACAATGGATGGTTATTTTGCTTTTGACGACCGTCCAGTGATGGAAAGCTCAATTGCCGACCCAAATGTTGATATTGTATGTTCACATCATTACGAATCAAATCCCGCAGATTTTGTAAAAAATGTACAAAGAAATATTCGACTTATTAATGGACAAAAACCTTATCTAATTGGAGAATATGGTTTTGTAAGTACTACTGCAATGGAGATGTGCATGAATGAAGTGAAGAACTCTGATGCTATTGGGCTTCTCTTATGGGGATTGCGTGGACACCGGTCGGAAGGTGGTTTCTTTTGGCATTCGGAACCTTTGGGTTATGGCAGATACAAATCCTACCATTGGCCCGGCTTCGAAAGTGGAAACGAATATGATGAAAAAGCCCTGTTTGATTTAATGCGTAAAAAAGCCTCTGAAATTAGTGGCAATGAACTTCCTATGCTTGTAGCTCCGGCAATCCCGGAACTGTTGCCAATTAAGCATGTTTCTGCAATCTCATGGAAAGGTTCAATAGGAGCTACCGACTATGATGTTTATCGTTCCGGAAATGAAGAAGGCCCGTTTGAATTGGTTGGTTACAATGTGTCGGATGCAAAAAACCAATATGTACCATTATTCGAAGACTACACAGCCGAAAAAGGACATTCATACTATTACCGAATAAAAGCCAAAAACTCACTTGGAGGCTCAGATTATTCAAACACTGTTGGTCCTGTAAAAGTAGAAACACTTGCATTGATTGACAATATGAACAATTTTGGCAAAGTTTTTTATTCTACTGAGACTGTAACTCTGGAGTCATCTGCTGACCGTGTCTTCAAAGAAGATATGTTCCGATTAAAAGGTGGGCCGGAAGATAAAATGGTTTATTACTTACCAGGCAATCTTAAACGAATAAAGGTTTATAGCTTTTGCAAGCAAAGTACAAATAACCTGAGATTATTAGTCTCTCAAGATAATGATAACTATACAATCATTAATACTCAGGCTGGTATATACGATAATGGGAAAGGGGATTATGGATACTGGGTTCCAATAATCCATGACACAGAAGTATCCCATCAGTCAAATTATCTGAAAATAGAATTTAACATGGAAACGCAGATTAGCAGGGTTGAACTATACTATGAGTAGTTATATGAATCTTATGAATAATTCTAAGGCCAAATTATGAGCACACAGAATATAAAACTAAAGGAGAAGATCGGGTATGGTTTTGGAGATTTTGCATCTTCCATGTTTTGGAAGTTGTTTTCCATGTTCCTTATGATCTTTTATACCGATGTTTATGGCATTTCGCCTGCTGCCGTAGGAACTATGTTTTTACTTACCCGAGTATGGGATAGTATCAATGATCCACTTATGGGAATACTGTGTGACCGGACAAACACTAAACATGGAAAGTTCCGTCCATACTTACTTTGGGTTGCTGTCCCATTTGCTGCAGTTGGTATATTAACCTTTATGACTCCTGATCTTGGTATGACTGGGAAGTTGATTTATGCCTATGTTACTTATACCTTAATGATGATGGTCTATACGGGGATAAATGTTCCCTATTCTTCGTTAATGGGAGTTATGTCTACAGATTCCGATGAACGTACATCTCTGGCTTCGTTTCGTTTTATTGGTGCCTTTTCTGGAGGAATCTTGGTAACTTCTACTGCAGCATGGTTTATTGGTTATTTCGAAAAAGGAGGTGCTACCGAAGCACAAGGTTACCAATACACGGTTTCCATTTATGCAGTGCTTGCTGCAATTTTTTTTATTCTCACCTATAAATGGACTAAAGAGCGTGTAAAACCTGCAAAAGAAGAAAAGTCCTCAATTCGTGAAGATTTAAAAGATTTGATTAAAAATGCCCCATGGTTTATCATGGTTGGAGCTGGAATATCTTCCTTAATATTCAACTCTCTTCGAGATGGATCAATGATGTATTATTTCAAATACTTTGTCAAAGATCAGGAGATTGCTGGGTTTGGAATGATAGGGTGGGAAAAGCTTGCGGCTAGTTATATGACCATGTGGCTTGTTTCAAATATTATTGGTGTATTGCTGACAAAACCAGTTAGCAAACGAATTGGTAAAAAGAACACATTCATTATTGCAATGATTGGTGCTTCATTAAGCAGTGTTGTTTTATTCTGGCTCAATCCGGAACAGGTCGGATTACTTTACGGATTAAATCTTCTTATAGGTATCTCTGCAGGAATTGTTTTACCATTGATCTGGGTCATGTATGCCGATATTGCTGACTACTCTGAGTGGAAAACAGGAAGAAGAGCAACGGGACTTATTTTTTCATCTTCATCGATGTCTCAAAAAATGGGTTGGACAATTGGAGGGGCAATAACAGGATGGATTCTTGCTGCTTATGGTTTTCAGGCAAATGTTGAACAATCAGCGGAGTCTATGAATGGAATTCGTATGATGCTTAGTTTTTTCCCTGCTGCAGGGGCTTTACTATCTGCCATCTTTATTTATTTCTATAAGCTGGATGAGAACTTCATGAAAAAGATAAATTCTGAATTATTGCTAAAAAGAAAGGGAAAATCATGATTACTTTTTTCGTTTCTCTAGGTATTCTCATTTTAGGTTATGTCTTTTATTCAACATTTGTTGATCGTTTTGTTTTTCGTTCAGATCATTTGAGACCAACGCCTGCAACAAAACAGTCTGATGGAGTTGATTTTATTGCCATGCCTTGGTGGCGAATTTTTCTAATTCAGTTTTTAAATATTGCTGGTCTGGGGCCAATCTTCGGCGCTGTTGCGGGTGCTATGTGGGGACCAGTCGCATTTTTATGGATTGTTTTTGGAGCTATATTCGCAGGAGCTGTGCATGACTTTTTCTCTGGGATGCTATCTGTAAGGCACAAAGGGTTAAGTATTACTGAAATTGTTGGAATTTATTTGGGCAATACAACAAAGCAGATAATGCGTGGATTTACAGTATTGCTAATGGTTATAGTTGGTGCTGTTTTTATTATGGGATCGGCAAAAATATTATCTGGGTTGATCCCTGACTTTGGATCGATGAATATTTGGGTTTGGATTGTCTTTGTTTATTACATTTTCGCGACGATGCTTCCTGTTGATAAAATAATTGGACGTATTTATCCAGTATTTGGTTTGGCTCTTTTGTTTATGGCTGTTGGTCTAATTACAGCATTATTATTCAAAGGATACCACATCCCTGAATTGGATATCTCAAACTACCATTCAAATCCTGAACAATTTCCTATTTTCCCAATGATGTTTGTGACTATTGCATGCGGTGCTATCTCCGGCTTTCATGCTACTCAATCTCCATTAATGGCTCGTTGTATTACCAATGAAAAATACGGAAGAAGAGTGTTCTTTGGGGCGATGATTTCAGAAGGTGTTGTAGCTTTAATTTGGGCAGCTATTAGTATGAGTTTTTTTGGTGGTATTCGTGAGTTAAATGGAGTGATGTCAGAGCATAGTGGGAATGCAGCATGGGCTGTAAATGAAATATCGAATTCCTTATTAGGAACATTTGGTGGCTTTTTGGCTATTCTGGGGGTTGTTGCAGCACCGATTACGTCAGGTGATACAGCATTCCGAAGTGCACGTTTAATAGTTGCTGACTTCTTAAATTTTAAGCAAGGATCGATTAAAAACAGGTTAATAATAAGTTTGCCTCTTTTTGTTGTTGGTTTCTTTCTAACACAAATCGACTTTAGTATTGTTTGGAGGTACTTTGCTTGGTCTAACCAAACCCTTGCAACAATTGTCCTTTGGACCATTACAGTTTATCTGATTAAAAATCAAAAATTCTATTGGGTGACATTAATCCCAGCATTGTTTATGACCACAGTTATTACATCTTATTTAATGTTTGCACCTGAAGGTTTTGGTTTCTCATATGACTTATCTGTTGGAGTCGGTATTGGGATCTCTATGTTAACAATCTTAATCTTTTTTAATTGGAGCAGAACTACAAAAAGAGAGATGCAAGCGAATTTCGAATAAAAGATATTTAGTTTGAATAAATGAAAAGAATAAATTTTTTAGCGGTTCTTATCCCAATCCTTTTTCTTGGATGTCAGGTAACGAAAGTTAATCATCTTCCAAACATTCTTTGGATAACCAGTGAAGATAATAGTCCATTGTTAGGGTGTTATGGCGACAAGTTTGCAACTACTCCATATCTGGACAAATTGGCTTCTGAAGGTTTTTTATATACACATGCGTATGCCAATGCTCCGGTTTGTGCACCTGCCCGAAATACAATTATTTCCGGGGTTTATGCGAACTCGTCTGGTAATCAACATATGCGGAGTTATAACCGGAAATCAGAATTAATAAAATTATATCCTCAATACCTTCGTGAGGCAGGTTACTATTGTACAAACAATAGTAAAACCGATTATAATATAGATAAAGAGCAAACCAGAGATCTCTGGAATGAATCAAGTGATACTGCTCATTATAAAAACCGAAAATCGGATCAGCCCTTTTTTGCGATTTTTAATATTGGAATCTCTCATGAAGTATCAATTCATAAGTCTATTCCTGATAGTTTATTGAGGCATCGCTCGGAAGAAGTACCAATTCCTCCATATCATCCAGCTACTCGGGAAATAAAACATGACTGGGCTCAGTATTACGATAAGATTGAGGATATGGACACTCAGGTTGGAGAATTCTTAAATGAATTAGAAAATTCCGGTGAAGCTGAAAATACCATTGTATTTTATTATAGCGATCACGGAGGGATTTTAGCTAGAAGTAAAAGGTTTGTATACGAAACGGGAACGCATGTTCCATTTATTATTCGTATTCCTGAAAAATTCAAACATCTATATCCTACAGCGAATGCTGGGAGTAATATTGATCGCTTAATAAGCTTTGTTGATCTGGCTCCGACATTATTGAGTATCATTGGAACCATTATTCCTGACTTCATGCAAGGAAATGCTTTTTTAGGTGATCAAAAAACTAATGATCCTGAATATGTATACTTATTTCGGGATAGAATGGATGAACGATATGATATGTGTCGAGCTGTAAGAGATAAGAAATACAGGTACATTCATAATTATATGGCATTCCGAAAATATGGTCAACATCAGAACTATTTATGGAACGCACTTTCTGTTCAGTCGTGGGAAGAAGCATACAATGAGGGTAAATGTAATAGCTCTCAAAGTATTTTTTGGAATGAAAAGCCAAATGAAGAATTATATGATGTTGTGAATGATCCTTGGGAGATTAATAATCTGGCTAATAATCCAGATTATAATGATGTTTTACTTAGAATGCGAAATGAAAATCGCAAATGGGTTTCAAGTATTCATGATGCCGGTTTTATTCCAGAAGCTGAACTTGTGAAGAATACTAGTTCTATTGCTCCTTACGATTATTTACGAGCAAATGAATTGTCTTTAGATTCTATTATTGATGCTGCAGAGAAAGTTACTTGTGAGAGTTCTGTAAGTATAGAACATTGTATAAGGTATCTTAAAAATGATAATTCAGCAATTCGGTATTGGGGAGCAACGGGTATTCTTATTCGTAAAGATTCAGCAATGAACGCAATTCCTGTATTGATTGAAGCTCTTAATGATAGTTCTCCAGATGTAGCTATCGTGTCTGCGGAAACTTTATACAATTTGGGCGAAAAAGAAAAAGCTATAAAAACACTTCTTAAACTTTTGGAAGACCCTCAGACTGAAGCTAGATGCCATGCATTAAATGTAATTGACTGCTTAGATATCTTTTCTGAAGCAATTCACGAGAAAGTAAAACATATTTTAAATTCTAATCCAGAACGAATTAGGGATAATGATGTTAGACTGGCAAAATGGATGGTGCAGAAATGGGAAACTAATAATTGAGATCTGTAATTTTGGTTATTGGGTCTACTGAGAAATTTTTTGCAAGAGTCATTGAATCTGTCGATATGGGTTTGTTTCAAAATTATGATTCGCTCTGTAGTTAAATAATTGTACTTTTAAATGCTTATTAATTATTGAATAGATCCTTTTTATACCAAATGAATTGAGATTTGAACGAAACAAGAAAAATAGATGAAACAGATTTAATTAAAAGACTTTCTATAGGAGATGAGATGGCCTTTGAGATACTTTTTTATAGATATCGGGGGAAGCTTAGTAACTTTATTGAAAAATCATTACCTCAACATGTTGATCTGGAAGAAACTGTTCATGAGATATTCCTTCGCATTTGGATAAATAAGGAAAAACTGGATGCAAACCGCCCATTTGGCCCATACCTTTTTAAAATAGCTCGTAATATAATTGTCGATGAATTGCGGAAAAATATTGAGCGCTTAGTCTATCTGCAAGATGGTTCTTTTACATCCGATCTAAGTATAAACGATACAGACTTGAAAATTGAGGAAAAAGAATTGAATAACTGGTTCAGCTCCATATTAGATAAACTTCCTCCAAAAAGACGGAAGATTTTTGTAATGAGCCGTTTTGAAGACTTAACCTATAAGGAAATAGCTTATAAACTAAATATCTCTGAAAATACAGTCGATACACAAATCCGTAGGTCACTTCAGTTTTTTAGAGATGAAATAAAAAAGATCAGAACCATTTTTATCTTCCTTTTTAAAAAATAATTTTCTTGCTTGTCACGGAAGCCTGTTCATTTTACCGTATTAGATTGTAAATGACAGGAAGAATGAATAAAAAGGCACTAATACTAATTGAAAAGCTAATAGCTGGTGACTTACTATCCGCTGGGGAGTTGCAGGAGTTGAGAACATTTTTTTCAGAAAAGAACCTTAAAGAAGAGTTTAATAATTGGATTTCGGAGAAATGGGAGTTTACTGATTCAACAGATGTTGAGATTAGTTTTGACAATCTTAAACTCAAGCTACTGGAGTATGAGGATAGCAAAAAACCAGTATTCCCAATTTTTGAAAGAATTAAAAACTTATCTCACTATTATCAACGAATAGCAGCAGTACTCTTTATCCCTCTATTATTAAGTATTTCAATATACTTATTCAATTTTCTTCAAGATGATGAAAACTACTATACAGCATATGCTCCTCTCGGACAAAAGGCAAAGGTTGAGTTGCCCGATGGAAGTACTGTTTGGTTAAATTCCGGATCAAATATTAAGTATTCATCCAGTTTTAATAAGAAACACAGAAATGTTGAATTAAATGGGGAGGCATTTTTCGACGTTGAAAAGAACACAGGAAAACCATTTTTTGTGCTCACTCCTTATCTGGATGTCAAAGTAACTGGGACTAGATTCAATGTAAATGCATATGAAGATGAGCCTTTTGTGGAAACATCTTTGATAGAGGGAAAAGTTGAAGTAATGCTCAGGAATGAAGATAAATCATTTCAAATAACACCTGGGAATTTGCTTGCATATTCGAAATCGTCTAAAGAAGTTTCTTCCAAAATATTTAACGAAGAAGCAACTATTGGATGGAAAGAAAACAGGCTAATATTTATTAATGACGACTTTGATAAACTTACGAGAAAGATTGAGAAGTGGTATGATATTGAAGTTATTTGTGATTTAGATGATTTTAAAGATAACAGGCTTACTGTTAGATTGCTTGAAGGGGAACAATTAGATAGACTTCTTCAGATTATTGAATCAACAGTAGGAGCAAAGTGTATCTTAAAAACGAATAAAATCTATATAACTAAGAAATAAAAATAGATGAGCCTATGGTAGAAAAAACTTAGTGAAAAAAAATGAGGAAGTGTCCTACCACTTCCCCATAAATCTTAAACATTAATAATAACGTTTAATTTAAATCATTACAAATTTATGAAAAAAAACAAAAACTTTTTTTCATGGGGATATATAATCCCGTGGGAAAGAACATTCAGAATTATGAAAGTATTATTGATTCTACTTACGACGTCTCTAATTTCTATTGCGTCAGGGAGTTACTCTCAAACAAAGAGCTTCTCGTTAGATTTAAAAAATGTAAATCTATTGGAGGTTTTTAATGCTATTGAAAGTCAGTCCGACATGAATGTTGCTTATGACATTTCAATTATTGATCTTCAGAAAAAACTTGATGTTTATGTTGATGGAGAATCAGTTGAAACGGTTCTTGATAAAGCGTTAGAAAATTCAAGCCTTTCATATAAAATCTTGAATCGATACATTATCATTAAAGAAAATGCAGGGATGACCCCAAAAACATCTCAACAGACAAAATCAATTACAGGTAATGTAACAGATGATTCCGAGCAACCATTACCTGGTGTGTCCATCGTTGTTAAAGGAACAACAACAGGCACAATTACTGACTTTGATGGTAAGTTTTTAATCTCAGATGTACCTGGTGATGCTACTTTGATTTTTTCATTTGTAGGTATGAAATCTCAGGAAATAGCAGTTGCTGGTCAATCTACCTTTAATATTACAATGGAAGAAGATGCTATAGGTATTGAAGAAATTATTGCAGTTGGTTATGGAGTTCAGAAAAAAGTAAATCTTACTGGTTCTATTTCTACGGTCAACGGTGAAGAATTGGCAATTCGTACTGTGTCAGATACCCGTCAGGCTTTGCAGGGAGTTGCTCCTGGATTAAATATTATTGACAGGGGTGGTGCTCCGGGAGAAGAAAGGCTGGATTTCACAATACGTGGACAATCATCTATTTCAGCTAAATCAAGCCCTCTTATTTTGGTTGATGGAATAGAGATGAAACTAAACGACGTAAACCCAAATGATGTAGAAGGTATTTCAGTATTGAAAGATGCAGCATCTGCTTCAATTTATGGTTCACGTGCAGCAAATGGTGTTATTCTGATTACTACAAAACGAGGGAAAGAAGGTCATTTTAAAACAGATTACCACGGTTATTTTGGTATTCAAACTCCAGCCACTTTACCAGAATTACTTGATGCAGAGAATTACCTGAATCTGGTAAATGAAGCATTGGTAAACGCTGGGCAATCAGAAAAATATACTCAGGAATATATTCAGAAGACTGTCGCTGGTACAGATCCGATCAACTATCCATACACCAATATTATGGAAAGGCTATTTGAATCTAAGCCAATGCATAATCACTTTGTAAGATTTAGCGGTGGAAATGAAATGGCTAGAGTTTCTCTATCTATGAATTACATGGATCAGGATGGTATGCTTGATGGTGTAAATTCTAAGCGATACGGAATCCGGTTAAATACGGATTTGACAATCAATGAAAAATTAGACATCCGTGCTGATATTTCATTTAATCGTAGAGACAATGTAGCTCCTTATGGAATGAATAATGCTATTAGTACAGCAATGAATTCCTCACCTGCGACTGCACTAAAATATCCCAATGGCACCTATGCCTTAAATAAAGATACTGGTATAGGCGCTTAGGTCGCGATTAACTAATTTTGCCGTATGGCAAAACAA
>CBDVCE010000050.1:0-40949 GCA_965372405.1 uncultured Sunxiuqinia sp. | reverse complement strand
CCTCTTTTGAGAGGGTTGCGATACCCCGCTGCTCTGCGGCGGGGTAGTTCATTATGTAATTGATTTGATCCCATATGTTTTTGTGCTTTTCATACAGGTATACACATCAAGGTTGCAGAACCCCTATTCTACAAATCAATTTTTATAAAAAAAGTTCGAAAAAGATAATGCCGGAGAATCCTAAAGATTGCAGACTGCGCTTTATATCAGCAATAGCGGAGGTCATTTGGTTTTCTACTGTTTTAACGGAAATCCCCATTTTCTTGGCAATCTCTGCATTGGTGAAACCCTTATCCCTGCTCAAACGAAATATCTCCTGTCGCCGGACTGGTAGTTTTTTTACTGATTTCTCGTACGCTTGCTGAAGTTCATTGAAATTTAGCTCATCATCCAGCAAGGTGTTTTTTTCAGGATGAAGTTTTGTGTACTCAACAAAGCTTTTGTGGTAATTCGATTTTCGAATGGTATTTAATATGGCATTTTTGGCAATGGTAAATAAGTATGAATCGAACGACTTTTCTGTTGAGATTTCTTCTCTGGCCTTCCAAATCTTCAGAAATACTTCCTGAACGATTTCTTCCGCTTCCTCACTGTTATTCAAGTAGCTAAATGAGAATGCATAGATCTTTCGACTATATTTATCGAACAGTACCTGAAAAGCAAGTGATAAACCATTTTGCAATTCATTCAATAAAATTTTGTCATTATGTATTTTATTGTCTTCCACGTAGTTTCAATACTCCATCTTTATTCGATCGTAAAATTAGAAATTCTATTTAAATACGTATGGAGATATGGAATTTATCGAATAAAAGTCAGCATCGATGTTGGAAGTTGATGCACAGATGTGGGTTATAGTTGCATTTACATGTGGGCTACTTAGAGCGATTATGATGAACACTTAGTATTTTGGAATATGGATAAATTCTAAAATATTCTTGTGTCCGTATTAAAATAATGAAGATATAGTGCGAGTATCCTGTTCCAATTGGCGCTTTCCTCATCCATCATCATAACAAATGAATATCTAAGGATTAATAAGATTAGCAAGGATTGGCATGTTACCATAATTTAATCTATATTGCAGTAGATTGTTAACTAACTAGTGTATTAAACTAATAGTTACACCACCCTAAAGCGAGAGACATTGAGAGTTAAGAAAGAGAATGGGTAGATTCTTTTATTGATGATGTAAAGAAAAAACCGACAGGTTTTCGGAGAACCTGCCGACCTGCCTGCCGATTGGTAGGCTAGAGTTAAATAACGCCCATATGGGCATAATTACTAATTTTTAAAATTAATAAATTATGGCAAATGTTGAAGATTACAACGCCAAGTTGGGAACAATTAAGACTATTCCTGATGAGGAAGTAAAAAGTCCAAACCTACCTGTAGATGTAGCCTTGCAGGAAAATGAAAACCTGCACCAATGGTGTTTGGAGGATGCAGTGAAGTTAGCAACAGCTGGGATAACACTGGAAATACTGGATGATTTTCCTGTGCGCATTGGAGCATGTCGTGAGGCTGAATCAATCTGGAATAAAGATTTCCGCTCACAAAAGGAAGCTCAAAAACAATGGCGAGAGCAATCACCTTTGGCCTATGAGCTTCGCAATAGGATTTTGCACACCATGCGTTTTGCTTACAGAAAAGATGAAGCATTGCTGAAACGGGTGGCTGCCATTGCTGAAGGGAACGGTCATCCGGATATGATTCAGGATTTGAATGATCTATCCGTTCTTGGAAAAGAGAATCCTGATCCATTAACTGAAGTTAGTTTTGATTTAGCTGAGCTGGATACCTCTGGAAATACTTCGGATAGTATGGCTTCTCTTTTGGCTGAAGCTAATGGAGATAAGGCTGAACAAAATGAATCTAAAGTTATCCGTGACAAAGCTTTTATGCATATGAAAGAACTGGCTGATGAGATTCGTGTTGCAGGTAAGTTTGTTTTCTGGAAAGATAAGACTAGGTATAAAGGGTGGGTCAACAGCTTACTCGAAGTCAATAAAAACTTACTCGCTTGCAAAAATGTCTTACTCGATCAGGTGGCTGACATACTTGTTTTGATAAAAACACTTACTCATTCCACTCACATCGTTACTCGTTCATCAAAAAATATTACTCAGATAGGATATGTGCTTACTTGACAGTTAAGTGAAGATACTGACCTTTTAGAGGAACAGTCTCTTTTGTTTATTAAGTGATCTACTAATTTATATCCCACCACATATGGTGCAGGAGTTTTAACATTCAGTTGATCTTCAACTGATAATCTCATTTTTTTCCTTGAAAAACAAGAATCGGTTCAGTTCGATATATTAAAAATGAGGCTGAATAATTCCAGCCTCATTTTTCTTCATATTAGTTCTTTATTAATTGTATCCTGGGTTTTGCTCTAAAGCATTATTTCCAGAGATTGCGTTCTCAGGTACAGGGAATCTGTTTCTGAAACTTTCTGAAGGACTATGATCCCACCAGCTTTCGGTAGTAAAGGCATTCCAACGAACCAAGTCGGTACGTCTTCTTCCTTCTCCGATAAATTCAATTGCCCATTCGTTAAGCATTCTGTACTTGTCCAAGTTTGCTGTGGTAACAGGATTTGGATCGGCTCCATCAAAATTACGAGCTCTAACTTGATTGATTAGTGTTACTGCACCATCTTTATCTCCAGCACGCATTTTACACTCAGCAAGCATGAATTGTACTTCAGCAAGACGAACAAGTGGGTTATCAGCACCAAAGCGTAATGATTCATCAGCTAGGTTTGGCATTGGTACTTTTACTAAACGTACCCCTGTATTTTCTTCGCCTTGAGACATTGTTGAAGGCAATGATGCAACATCAGCATAAGTTGTTCCAACTTCGCTGAAACGCCCAACCTGATCTACGAATGAGATTATCTGGTCTTTGTATTCCTGAGTACCTCTACTAGTACCGTATTTACTAACTTGTTCTCCAACGAGGAACATTCCTTCATAGTTTCCCCCACCGTTATAAGAGTATGGTTTTTTACGAAGATCACCATTGTCAAATTTCTCAAATGGATTTCCAAGCTTAAATTCTGTATAGATTTCTCCAGTATTTTTTCTTGATGGTTGTAAATGGTAACCATTCCATGCTCCTCCATCCAATCCAAAATATTTGAACGTTTCGTAATGGTAAAAACGATTCCACATCCAGTCGTACTGTAATTTATTAAATTCAGAAGGAATTGACCAGATTGCTTCAGGTGATTCATTGTTGGCAAAACCATGAATTCCGTTCCATGTTGGATCTAATGAATAGGCACCGTATTTCCCAGTGATAAGATCTTGGCAGATTGTTGCACATTCAGCAAACTTATCTTCTCCAATATATGATTGTGCATTGAAATACAGTTGTGCTAACATGGCAGCAGCACCAGCTTGTCTGATTGCACCTTCTTCTTTGTCTCCTGAAGCTTTTTTCGGAAGTTGAGGAATTGCCTCAAGTAACAAGCTTTCAATGTGTGCAAATGTTTCCTTATCTGTACTTCTTGGGATATTTTCTCCTTCATTTGATGTGAAAATTGGGAGGCCACCAAAGAAATCTAGTCCTCGTAGGTAAAAATACGCAACAAGTGTTTGAAGCTGCATAACATGAGCCGCTTTATCAACATCTGTTAAACCAACAGTCGCATAATCCAACTTTTCAAGATCCTGTTTGGTATCAAGTGCCAATGCAACACCCATCAAGGTTCCACGCCATGTTCCCCAAATCCAGCCATCACTAACTGTCCATTCGTGATAATGGTAACGGTAGTTCTCTCCACCGTTGTACCAGTGTGGTCCCTTGGTTGTAATTGCCCATTGGTCGGCAGTCATTTCCTGTAATTGCCACCTGTTGCCCTGAACAAACCAGCGTGCATGAGTAAATGAACGGTAAAGAGCAGCCTTTACATCTTGTTCTGTTTTGAAGAATGTTTCTGGTACAACCGCGTCATACCATTTTTCATCCAAATCGGTACATCCTGGTCCTGTAATGAGCAGGATGAGTAATAATATGATATAATGTTTGATTTTCATGATTGTAAATTTTTTAGAAAGTTAGTTGAACACCTAAAGTCCATACACGAGTTCTTGGATACAGGTTATGTCCTTCAAAGCCTGGCTCTAATCCGTTTACATTAGATTCAGGATCCATACCTGAATAGCCAGTGAGCGTAAATAGGTTTCTTCCTGTCATGTATACATTCGCTTTTTGCAGGAATTTGATGTTTGAAGTATCGAAGTTGTATCGTACTGTTAAGGCTTTTAGTTTGATGAAATCACCATCTTCGATCCAGTAATCAGATAATTCTTTTTCGCCAATAACATCTTTGTTTTTTGCAAAAGCATGACTTAAAACATTCTGTTCTTTTACATTTGGCAATCCGTAATACATATCAATCATATTATAGATGTCGTGTCCAATCCAACTTGTGAAGAATGCATTCATTTCCCAGTTTTTGTAACTAACTGTATGATCCCATGATAATCTTAGTTTTGGAATTGCATTACCTACATAAGCTTTATCTTCATTGGTTTTAGTCTGTTTGGTTACATCAAAGGCATTTCCGTCTTTATCATAGAGCATCCAATTACCTTCTTCGGTGAATCCGGCAAAACGCCACACATAAAATTTACCAATCTCTTGTCCTGGAGTTAAGCGAACAGCATTTCCTGGAGATCCTGGTGCTGGGAATCCTTTACGATCCCAATAGGTTTGACTTCCCCACAAGGACTCAAGTGTAGACTTATTGTGAGAAACACGAAGGGTTGTTGAATAGAATACATCCTTATTAATTTCAGGGGTATACGATAATTCAGCTTCCCATCCTTTATTTCTTAGGCTACCAACATTCATTGTTGTTTTATCATGAACTGCTGGTGGTACAGAAACTGAAATATTGTAAATCATCTTGTCAACCTTACGATCGTACATGTCGAATTTACCAGTCAGCTTATTATTGAAGAGTGAAAAGTCAACACCAACATTAATCTCTTTTTTCTCCTCCCACTGTAGGTTCTTGTTTTGGTTGTGAGCTGATCCATAGGTGTAAATCCAGTTATCATCAACTAACCACCAAGTGTCTGATTTATACATACGAGTGGCAACTCCAGGGGTGAAGCTTTGGTTCCCAGTAACACCGTATCCACCTCTTATTTTTAGGTCGTTAACAAATCCAACGCCATCCATGAATGACTCATCACTAATTCTCCATCCGGCAGAAACTGCAGGGAAGAAACCCCACTGATTATCGGTGAAAAATTTCGAAGAACCTTCGTAACGTCCACTCAAGGTAAGCATATACTTTTCTTTGTAAGTATAATTGGCTCTGGCAAAGAAAGCGACTAAGCGAGTTCTTGGGCTTTTCCATGATCCCATACTTGCTTTACCTTCTGATAAGTAGGTTCCTTTTCCCATATCCCAAGCGTTGATACCATCAACAGGGAAATCGTAGTTGGTCATATTGAACCCATCACTATTAAATTCCTGGAAACTATATCCACCAACAGCACTCACGCGATGTTTCCCGAATTCATTGCGATAGTTGGTTACCCATTCAAAGGTTTTGTCATCATTTTTACCGTATTTTTGTCTGGCTTGTCCAGCACGATTGTTATCTAATGACGATTTGTGCTGAGCAGAAACATATAATACATCGCGGTACTGTCTGTTGCTTGTTGCTGCCATAAATTGAGTACTTAACTTTGGAGTCAAGTTCAATTTTAAAGTAACATCACCCAAGAAGTTATAACGTTCTGATTGATCTTCTTTAAGTTTTACATCAGCTACTGGGTTGTAATACTCCCAACCACCAGTCCAAACATTTAGACCATGAACCTGAGTTGCATCGTAAGGAGATTGAGTCGGATTTAGCTTCAATGCCATCTTGAAAATATCAGTACTAGATCTGTCGCTATTTGTTTTGCGGTAATCAGTGTGTGTAATGATTTCTGCAAATCCATCAAGCAATGAAAAGCTAGCATTGATACGTCCACCGATTTCTTTTTTCTTGTCACCGATAGCCATACCTTCAGCATCAGAACTGATAAAGGTTGCATAGATTTTTGATGTTTTCGATCCACCATTCATGTTGATGTGGTGACGTTGACGGAATGGGTTATCATTGGTTACTTCATCGTACCAGTTTACATCAGAACCATAGTCTGTTCCCAGATCATTATCTAAGAATTGTTTTGCTGAAAGAACTTCTGGTTTTTTTTGGATCGTTTCTGTTGTGAACTCAGAAGTGTATGTCAATTTAATTTTACCAGCTTTTGCTTGTTTGGTAGTAATCAAGATTACACCGCCAGCAGCACGAGTACCATAAATAGCACCAGCAGAAGCATCTTTCAATACATCAATTGATTGAATATCTTCACGACTTACTGAAGAAATACTCCCTCCTGGAACACCATCAATAACAATAAGTGGACCTTGACCTGCCAGTACCGAAGCAACACCTCTCAACTGAACTGAAGTTCCCGAGTTTGGACTTGTTCCATTACTTGAATGAATACTCAAACCAGTTACTTTCCCTTGCATGGATGTTAGTGCATTTCCAGAAAGTCCGGGAATCAAATCCTTCTCACGAATAGAAGTGATTGAACTGGTAACCTCACGTTTTTCCATTGTTCCGTATCCAATTGCAATCACTTCCCCAATATCAATTGCACTTTCTTCCAGTACAACATTTATCATTGATTGATTTGCAACAACAATTTCCTTTGACCTCATCCCAACAAATGAGAATATAAGAGTAGCTTCTGCTGGAATATTATCAAGAGAGTAGTTTCCATCAAAATCAGTGATCGTCCCTATTGTTGTTCCTTTTATAGCAATTGAAACACCAGGGAGAGGCTGGTCTGAGGAATCTGACACACTACCTTGAACTGATTTTTGTTGTTGCAAAGCTCCAGCACCAATACTTGAAAGTATGATCTGCTTACCCATCACCTGATAGCGAATTCCCTTGCTGACGAATAATTCCTCCAACACCTTCTTTACACTGGTCTCCTCAGCGCTCACTTTAACTTTTTGTTCCAGATCAATTTGGCTTTTGTTGTAAATGAACCGAAACTCAGACTGATCTTCAATATCACTTAAGATATTTTCTAAGCTTGCTACTTCATTTTTTAAGGTCACTTTTGTGCCTTGCGAATAGCCGTCTGATGCAGCTGATTGCAAGATGCTTACTAATAGTAGAAGTAATACAAAACGCATAATTCTAAATGTTTTTTTTAAGGTATAGTCAGGCCACACCCATTTCCCATGATTTTTTTTCATAAATTTGAAATGTTTAGTAATAGTTTTTAAAACTTGTCAAAATGCTAAATGTCAAGAGGAAGTGTCTCCAGCGCTTCCTCTTCTTGTTTATTTTTATTTCATTGATATTTTTAGTTTTCGTTGTTCAAGATCTCCATCTTCGGATTCCTTCGCTTCAATTAACTCATACTGAATTGGGAGTGTTAATGACATATATTTCAATAGCTCATTGATACTCCCGATTTTAATGCTAGCTCTAAATAGTTGGTTCTCCAGACCATTTATATCCAGCGTTATATCTACATCATAAAAACGTTCAATCTTTCTGCATACTGATATCAAGTTCTCACTATTAAATTCTAGTTTCCCATCAATCCAGGAAGAGTAGCTTTTTGCATTAACATCAGACAGGTACAACTCATTTTTACCTTTTAGAAGCTGTAACTTTCTATTGGTACTCAATTTCTCCGAAAACTTCTTCGTATTTCCTTTAACCTCTACCAAACCAGAAAGAACAACAACCTCAGAAATTGGATCTTCGGAATAGTTCAATACATTAAATTTTGTTCCTAAAACAGTAACATCAAGTTCATTGAGTTTGACTTTAAAAGGATGTTTTTCATCTCGTTTTACACTAAAGAATGCTTCTCCATCAACTGATACGTTTCGTTCTTTTTTAAAGTTTGTATTATAACTCATTACAGAGCCTCCAGCTAACCATCCAGAAGAACCATCTGGCAAAGTAAAACTTGATCGGGTTCCTCTTGGACAATGTATTTCAATCATTCCAACTTGATTGTTTGATTCTTCATTATTTTGGTATAAAAAGAATAATGCTAAAGGCAGTATAAGTATTGCTGCAATTTGAGAAAGCCGTATCATGAATCGCTTTTGTCTTTGATTCTTTTCCAGTAGTAGTTGGTACTGAAGTTTATAAAAGATATGCTTTAGGTTCTTTTGTGGAATGTCATTGTCATGAAGAATGTTATTCCATTGGTCTTTTTGGAAATCCTCTACCTGCGAGTTGGTTTTCAACTGACTAAAGTAAGCCATCACCGAATGAACTATTGAAAATGAGCGATCACCGCTAAACAGATTCTCAAATTTGTTTTTTTCAGCCTTCATAACATTCCTTTTTATTCAGATTACACACACTAAGACAGACCAAAAATAAATGGTACTATGTTTTGATTAAAAAAATTGAGTTTTTTTTAATACTGCTTCGGATAGCATCCAACTAAATACACCGACAAACTCTGATATTTGTACCAGAGAACTGGAAGGATAGAATAATGGAGCTTAAAAAGCTCCACACCCATTTGTTGATTATTCTCTAATGAACAACAAGCTTTACCGATAAAAAAGAGCAAGGAATAATGAGCTGGAGAGTCCACCTTTTTTGACTTCATCTTTTAAAAAGGCAACTGCAGATGTGATTTGATTTTTTACTGTAGATTCCGATATTCCTAAATACTTTGAAATCTCTGAAATATCCAGACCTTCCTTTCTGCTTAACAGGAAAATCTCTCTTCTTTTTTCAGGAAGTTTTGCAATTAGGTTATCCACTTTTGATATGACCATCTCATAATTCATTTCCAAAGCATCCGAGTCATTTTCAAAAAGATATTCTCTTGCAATCAACTGTTTGTGCTTTTCCTGAACCTGTTTTTTACTAAAGTAATTTTTAATATTATTCAGGGCAATTTTATAGAGGTAGGATTTAAATGCTTCAACAGATCTAATTTCCTTTTTATGTCTCCATAAATTGAGAAATACATCCTGTACAATTTCCTCAGATTCTTCTTTAAGGTCGAGGTATTTATTGACAAAATAGAATAATTTATTGCTGTATTGATCGAACAACATTTCAAAAGCCACGGGATCTCCAACTTTTAACCTTGCAACTAAATCCGATTCGTTATATGATTTTGTTTTTGTCAAGACAATAATAGTTTCACTTTATCTTCCAATTTTGAACCGGCAAATATAACTGATCTATACTGAAGTTTAAAAATTATTTTGAAGAGTGACTTTTTGAGAGTCACGAATTAGATGAATGATAATATTTTTTTTGCCGAGAAGTGAAGAAATGACAAAAAGTAAAAGAAATAAAAAAGAGTAATCAAGAGACCAAAAATGATCCCTCAATTACTCTTTTATTTAATAGGCTTAGCTTATTTTCTATTTTGCAAATTAACTATTGATAAGTGTTCAATCATCAATTGAAGTTCTGGTTTCAGGAAACAATTAATAGGTGCATTATTTGTTAATTACGCTTTGGGAATAGATTCCAAAAGTATACGGGTGGGCATAAATTTGCCCACCCGTATAGGTAACTTTTATTATAATGATTCAGTTAGTAAGTATCATTCTGTGTAAGAAATCCGTCAACTACAGATGCACCATCAATAGCTGATTGTGGAATTGGGAAAAGACGTTTTTTAGGATCACTATTGGTTTTTTCAATCAACGGATCTTCATATTTTCCCATACGAATCATATCAGTTCTTCTCTGGTGTTCCCAGTAGAATTCAAACCCACGCTCACGGAAAAGAATATCATTATTCATTTCAGTAAGTGGAGGAGGAGTAACTTCAGGTCTTGCAGTTCTTGATGCTCTAACAAAATTAACATCAGCAAGGGCACCACCGGCATCTCCCTTATGAAGTTTTGCTTCAGCACGTAACATATACATATCAGCTAAACGCAAAATAACAAGGTCATGTTCGCCTTTGCTAGTACCATTGTGAGAGACTCTACTCCAATCATATTTCTGCACCCTGTATCCTCTGTTATAATCACTTCCTTCAGCTGTAAAGTCAATCTCTAAAAGATAATCAACAAAGGCATCTGCGGCAGCTCTTCTATAATCTCTCATAGGTCCTAACAAATACTCACCTTCAGCATCAACTTTAAATGGTTGTTTGTGACCATCGTTTTGCAAACCAATTTGTAAGCCTCTGTAAATACCCCGGTTGAGTTTAAAGTCTTCAATAGCAATTGACCCATCTTCCGGTACAATTAACCTTTCCCACCAGAATCTGCAATCTGCATCAGCAGGATCAACATCACCATAAGCATCTACCCAACTTTGATAAAACTCTTGTGTAATTGCTCCACCATCAGTACCATCTCCGCCTGGGAATAATGGATTGCCATAAAAATGGCCTGACATTGACCAGTAGCACATGCGATTGTGTGATTCACTCATATCTGGGCGTTGATCAATTGCAAGGATCAATTCTTTATTGGTATGATTGTCATTTGCGAAACATTCAAAATACTCTTCAGACATTTCGTAATTGTAATCATTGATAACCTTAGTACTGTACTCAATTACTTTATCCATGTCTGCTGCGGCAAAATCAAAACTTGTTGAATAAGGATCGCGCCATACAGGAGCATTCATATGCAAACGTGTTAAAAGAGCATAGGCTGCACCTTGTGTTAAGCGTCCCGGGCCAACATCGGTTTTTAAATCACCTAATACCGCTTCAAGTTCTGAACGAATATATTCAACAGCATCATTTCCACGTAAAACAATTGAAAGTTCATTGGGATCTTCTTTTTGGAAAGCCACTCCCCATAAATCTAATGTTAACATGTTATAATATGCGCGCATTCCTCTTACTTCTGCCAGAAATGTTTTAGCAGTTCCATCAGTTTCCACCAATGGAGTTAAGGTTTCAATCGCACTCACCGATCTTGAAAGCAAGAGTGTAAGATCGTTCCAGGTATCTTTTATTTTATTATTTGTTGCTAAGCAGTCGTGTTGGTGCAATTGGTAAAAAACACCGCCGTCATACCAGTCTTTTCCTCCACGTGCAGGCAAAATTCCTTCATCCGAAGAAATTATCTGTAGGCAAAATAAATGAGTATGCAAGAAAAGTCGTGGAAGTAATGCATAAGCAGGTGCAACCACACTTGTTACTATTTCATCTTCTGAAACAGTTCCTGAAAGCGATTCATCTAGCACTTGTTCCCCTAAGTCTGTACAACTCCAGCTAAATAGCATGGCCAATGTAAGTATGGCCAGTTTTATCGTATTTTTCATTTGATTTTTCATTTTAGATTAATTAAAACGTTACGTTTAGTCCAACTACAAATGTTCTTGCTTTTGGATAGCCATTATCATCGATACCAAATGATTGTATACCACTTTTAGATTTATCCTGATTTACTTCAGGATCAAAACCGCTATAATTGGTAATCACAAATAAATTCTGACCGGTAAGAGTTAAACGCATTACTTTTATCCAGTTTCCAATACCCATGGTGTTTGTATTAAAAGTATAGCCTAAAGTTGCATTGTTCAAACGAAAGAAAGAACCATCTTCCAGATAACGAGTTGATACAAGCGCTGCGTTTGTAATTGCTTCTTCTGAAAATTCAATTGCATCAGCTGTTGTATTGTTTGAAGTTGCCAGCTGACCCTTATAAAACTTGTTCATGGCCGTATGGTTATAAATCTTGTTGCCAGATACACCATTAAAATTGAGGCTTAAATCAAGTTTTTTATAATTCATATTAACGTTGAAGTTATACATCACTTCCGGTAAGGCACTTCCAACCACTATAGGATTTTTGTCACCTCCTTCATAAGTTGAAAGACCATCTGATCCTATTCCTGTAAACTCCAGCATATAAAAAGAACCGACTGGATAACCATTTATCATTCCGTTAATTGTAGCTCCTGTTTGACCTGAACCTGATGCTGACCCAGTTGTTAGCACCGAAAATGGAGAATCTTCAACCACATTGTCTATAAACGTTGCGTTGGCACCAACAGTGTATGAAAATCCACTTGCATTTCTGTGCTGATAATCCAAGGCTAATTCTAGTCCTTTATTAACGATGTTCATTCCATCAACATTTGTCCAATAAGTAGGTGCTGGAGAAACGGGATCAAAAGCAGTAACTTCAACCAAAATATTGTTGGATGTTTTATGGAAATAATCGATTGTTCCCGAAAGTGATCCATTTAACAATCCAAAGTCCAACCCAATGTTAGTTTGAGTAGAAACCTCCCACTGAATGTCTGGATTTGCTAATCGGGTATAAACTGTTCCTACCGGATACGGCCCTGAACCACTTAGCGGATAACTAACCCTACCACTGTTCGATGATTCATAAGACTCTTTTGTAATTTTTGCAGGGATTTCCTGGTTACCTGTTTGTCCCCAACCTGCGCGAAGTTTTAGGTTATTGAATGGCGATGAATCCATAAAGTCTTCTTCTGAAATTCTCCAGCCAGCGGCAAATGAAGGGAAGGTACCATACTTGTTGTTTTCACCAAACTTGGATGAACCATCGACCCTTACGGTACCGGTTAGCATATATTTTCCCTGGTAGTTATAGGTTGCTCTTCCAAAATAAGACTGCAATTCATTAATTCGAGCCCAGCCGGAAGGCCTGTTTCGTGTCAAATCCAGCTGCTGACCCAAGCCAGGATTGTAGCGTGGTTCAATACCATTGGCTTCAAATTCATCGATACTCCAAGTTCTCGATCTTTCATCCGTTTTTTGGAATGAATATCCAGCTAACAAGTTCAATCTGTGATCGCCAAAATTAGTGTCATATGTTAAATAATTTTCAATAAGTGTGTTTGTCCCATTGAAAAAACTTTGTTGCAAACGTCCTTCAATAAATGGATCAATACTAGGCATATCTTGATTATCAGTTTCGCTTGATCTGTTCTCATAACCCAAGTTTAGTTTGTAAACCAGTCCATCAATTATTTCGAATGAAGGTGCGATATTCACAATCATTTTACGACTTTCATTAAAATCTGTGAACAGTTCTGCTTGATCAAGTGGATTTGTCTGATCTGGATATTTGGTTGGATTTCCATTTGAATCGAAAGCAGGGTAAGTTGGATTAAAGCTAAGCATGTTAGAAACCACTGTTCCCATATGCGCATTTTCACTGGTTTCAATAGTTGAATTCAGATTGAAATCAATATTCAACCTTCCATCCAACAGTTTTTGAGTCGCACTAATTCGGCCACTATATCTTTTAATACCAGTATTTATTACGATACCTTCCTGATCCAGGTATCCAAGTGAAGCACGATAAGTCAAATTATCATTACCACCTGACATAATCAGGTTTTGGTCTTGTGTAATTGCTGTTTGCGTTAATTCGTCTTGCCAGTCGGTGTTTCCATTTCTATCTTCCAAAATACCACCTACCGCAACAACCTGTTTGCGAAATTCATCAGCACTAAAAATAGCTAACTTTTTTGCGATTTTAGATATTCCAACGTTTGAAGAAATGGATACCTCAGACATTCCTGATTTACCTCTTTTAGTGGTTATCAGAATAACACCATTTGCACCACGTGAACCATAAATTGCAGTTGCTGAAGCATCTTTTAAAACATCCATTGTTTCAATATCCTCTGGATTGATAAAATTCAATGGGCTTCCACCAGAACCGGTACCTGCAAGTCCAATTGGGAAACCATCAATTACAAATAATGGTCCAGATCCTTGTCTGATACTACCTTGTCCACGAATAATAATTCGCTGTCCACTACCAGGAGCACCACTTGAAGATGTAATATTTACACCAGATACTTTTCCCTGAAGTAGTTGACCAGGGGAGGTGACAACACCTTTATTAAAGTTTTCACTTTTAACAGAAGCTACAGAACCGGTAATGTCTTTCTTTTGAAGATTACCATATCCAATTGCTACAACTTCGTCTATACCTATAGCATCATCTTCTAATGATATATTAAATGAAGATTGACCAGTAACTAGAATCTCTTGCGTTTTCATTCCTACAAAGGAGAATACCAGAGTTGCATCGCCAGAAACATTATTCAACGAAAAGTTACCATCAAAGTCAGTTATGGTACCTGTAGTCGTTCCTTTAATTATAATCGAAACTCCAGGTAAAGGACTTCCCGAGGAATCAGTTATATTTCCGGTAACAGATTTCTGCTGAACCTGAGAATTTTCAAAAGTTCCTTTTGATAGCAGAATTTGGCGATCTATAATCTCATATTTTATATAGGCTCCTTCAAATACCTGATCAAGAGCCTTTGTAATATCCCGATCAATTATTTCAACCGTGACTTTTTGGTCAACATCGACCAATTTACTGTTGTATAAAAAGTTAAATTCAGTTTGTTCCTCTATCGTATATAGAACATGCTTTATCGAAACATTTTCCATACGTAAGTTCAGTGTCTTGTTCTGCGCATAATTAGTTATAGCAAAACCTTGTAGGACAGTTACCAATATGGCAAGTAATGTTAGTCTCATAGTTAAAAGTAACTTCGATTTCCGGATCATAGAGATCACAGAAACAATTAATAATTGTTTTTTTTTCATAAGTTTGTAATGTTTTGTATTAACAAATCAATTTATTAGTTCCATCTGGGAACTAGTACTACTTAGAAGGGGAAATGGTCCAACATTTTCCCTTTTTTTAAGATCATAGGTTACATCATATATTTCTCTTTTTTAGAATTATTTTTTGTTTTTCGAAACTTCCATCACGAAGCTGTTTGGCAGGTATTGAAACGTATTCAATTGGTGAAGTTCTTTGAAGAAGATTAAGAATCTGATCAATCGTTTCACCATGAAACTTAGCGGTGTAGATGTATTCAGAAATTTCCTGATCCTCCATTTCAATAACAACATTAAACCAACGCTCCAATCTGCGGACAACATTCCCCATATCATCATCCCTAAAAATCAATTGTCCATTAATCCATGCCGTATACTTATCAATATCAACAGTCATCTTAGATATTTGGTTCTCTTTTTTCTCAAAAAGAACCATTTCTCCGGGAATCATCTCAGAAACAACCTCTTCTCGTCCTGTCTTTCCATTATATAACTGAACTTTTCCTGAAGCCAAAACTACCTCAATCAAATTTTCTTTTTCATAATTTACAACATTGAATTTTGTTCCTAATACTTCAATCCCAATTTTTCCTAAATCAACCAGGAAAGGTTGATCTTTATCTTTAACAACATCAAAAAATGCTTCTCCACTAAGTTTTACGGTTCGCTCATTCGAAGAAAATGAAGTGGGAAATTGAAGAACTGATCCTGAATTTAACCATACTTTAGTTCCATCAGGCAGTTCGGCTTGAGATTTAATACCCGGAGGAGTTGAAATGGATTGCCAAACAATATTATTCTCTTGCAATTTCTTTTCCTGAACAAAATAAACTCCGGCTATAATAATTATTGGTAGCAGTAGAACTGCAGCAATACGTTGCCAATAGTATATTAGCTTATTTGCTTTTGATTTAATTCCAAAACTAATTTTTGAATTCACATCGGTTAATGCTTGTGTGGCGTTATATTGCTTCATTTCCTGCAATAAATCCATAGATTGCCATACATGCTTCGCTTTATTGAAGATTAGCTTATTATTTTCTGAGGTGTCTTTCCATTGTTCGACTTCTTGTTTTTTTTCAGGAGAAAGATTTCCTGAAAAATAATCAGCCAACATGCTTTCGTAATCACGTATATTATCCATTGATATCTACTTTTAACGAAAAGGTTTTTCCCCTTTACATCAATAAGACGACCACATCAGAATAAACACATATACGAAAGTTTATTTTTTTTAGATTGAGCTAACTTTTGAAGAGGTATAACGAATTATGCGGAAATTTATTTAAGCAACCAGAATAGTAAAACTGTAGGAAGATAATCTTTTAGCTCTATACGAAGAGTTTTTAGCGCATTGCTAATTTGTAATTCAACTGTTCTTTTAGAAATGCCAAGTATTGTAGCAATATCAGCATTATTTTTCCCTTCAAATCTGCTCATAGTAAATATTTCCCGACAGCGAGGTGGAAGTTTTTGTAAGGCTTTGTCAATAAGCTCGGTTAGCTCAGATTCTGTAAACTCCCAGTTGCTTGACTCATCTTTTTTTGTGGAAAAATGCTTTAACTTCTTCTCATAATTTACTTCAACCTTGACATGTTTTAAATGATCGAGAGCTTTATTTTTTATTGAAGAAAAAAGGTAAGATTTTAATGAAGAAGTAATTTCTATGTTGGAGCTGTTAATCCAAAGCCTGACAAAAAAATCCTGCACCAAATCTTCAGCAACTTCAGGACTATCAACCCATCTTCTGGCATAGGCACACAAGCCTGAATAGTAGTAGCTAAAAATAAAATCAAAAACAATTTTATTCTTATTCGTTAGGCCAGCTATAAGGTGTTTTTCGTCCAAATCCGTTGTAGTTTAGTTTTACAAATATAGATATATCCAACTGACAAATGCAACTCTGAGGAATTTGATATAAGCTACAGGAAATTTGGGTTGGACTATTCTTTATTGGATTTGAACTGTTTTAATTGGCTTGGATTTTTAACCCATACATTTTTATTCTCTATCAAGTCTTTGTGAATCATTCAGGTAATGGTGTCCCAACTTGAACCTTCTGACCAGAGTGGTTTGCTTAATCCTTTTTCCCAATTTCTGAGTTTTAAATTTATATTATTGAAAATATAGGATTCATTATTCTTACAATCTTGTTTTGAGACAGCCACTTTAACTGAATTAAATATGTATTGTTATAAATTAATTTCGACAGAATTTCCTTCTTCAATTTGCACTCCCTGTTTATATTTCTGTACAACAACATTGTCAAGGCTTATTCTTTTTAGTTGAAGATTACCTTTAAGTACTATTAAGTTGAGCCTGTCATTATCAATTTCACAAGTTCCCCAGGCATAACCATTACTCCAAAACCAGTTCCCCTCCTGTTTTTTGAAATTGATTGATTGATCAATGGCTGAGTATTGGAAATCAGTTAAGGCCAGAACACTTGCCCATGAAGCCATCGCTCGTGCATAATGGTGTCCACATTCTGCTTCGTCAAATGGACTACGTTTGGCTCCATCGTATCGATTACGAATATTCTTTACCACATCAAGGCCTTCACTTTCCATTCCTTCATACATCATTCCTACTGCTGCGGCATATTCGAATCCGGTCATCACTTCAGAAAAATAAGGAAACGGAATTTTAGGACGACCATTTGGCCAGCTAGCCATCAATAGGGCCGATTCATTTCCTAAAGCGTACGAGCGCATGTTATTAAAATGCCCTGCCATACTTTCTCGTGCGTTATATTTCAGAATACTTTCCAATGTTGTTTTTATATGTTCTTTGGGCGCCAAATAACCTAGTCCGCAAATGTGTGCCATATATTGTCCTACCAACTGATCAACCAAACATCCTTTTGCTAACTGGTACTTTGGCATATTTGCCGCAGAGTAATCGGTAATAATCTCTTTTGTCTTGGGATCAAGAACCTGATGCTCGTAGTATTCACCATTAAATAGGTTATCATCAGTCCACTTACTTCCTGATTTATAAACAGCAGCACATCTTTTTGCAAAGTCTTTATCATTCATTGCCAAAGCCATTTCTCCAGCTGCCTTTAAAGCGCCCAAATACCAAAACTGCATTTGCGGGTTGGGACCTGAATAATTTACATCCATGGTATTGTGCTGACTACCTTCCATTACACCATCGGCATCAGCATCCCAGCTGTCTTCTTCCCAGGCAAATGACAAGGCGCTTTTTATATTCTCCCAGCTCTTCTTTAAAAACTCAGTATCTCCAGAGAGTTGCCAGTCGCGATACATTTTCATAATGGTTCCCATTTGTCCATCGGCGGCTGTTCCTACCCATTGTGCTTTTGCAAGTGGCAGACCAGTCCGAAACGACATGCTTCCATTGTCTCGTGTGGCATAGTTGAATTCAACATCACGCATTGTTTTCGCCAAATCACCAAACAGAAAGGCAGTGGCCTGTTCGTAATTCCAAACGTGGGTGCATGACCCTGCACAAGAGCCATTAACATCCATGCAACCTTCCCATCCCATCATATGACCGCTGGCAATTCGAAATACAGTTTGTGAGCGGAGTGTGCTTAAATTGAAGAGGGCAGATTCTTTTACAATTTCCGGTAAATCTGAATTCAGAAATGAATTGACAAATTCGAGTGTTCGCTCTTCCAACTGTTCCAATTTAGGCTGTGTTTTCTGAATTACATCCAGCGCATCTTTATATTGCGTTGTGTAATAATTACCCACCACTTCATCAGACCAGGCTTTACGATTTGGAAAATGCCAGCACAGGTAGAACTCGAATTCTTTAGAACTATTTGCAGGAATTTCTTGCATCACTGCCAAGGAGGCCATAGGATCGTTGTCGATTTGTTCTGACTTTTCAACTAATTTGCCATCATCACTAAAATCATCCCAAAAATCAAGAATTCCATTTCCCCAGGCATTGCTTATTGATGAAGTTCTATAGCTAACTCCTGAATTTGCATTAGTGCTCAGTGCTAGTGTTCCCCAGGCAGGATCATCTGTAGCGACTTCACCGGGTAAGAATTTGATTCCTGAAAGGTTACCTTCAGCAAAATATTCATTCTTGTTTTTAACAGCTCCTTCATACTTTTTATCACCTTTCCAGTCGTGATGGTATTTACTGCCATCTTTCCCAATAAAATTTCGAATTGAACCACAAACCGAAACTTTTAGAGGTTTATCAGTCTTATTGGATACTTCGTATCGTAAAACAGCAATTGGTATTCCACTGGCATCAGCATCTCCCGGAATGAGCGGATTGAAGGCTTTTATTTTTACATCAACAGGAAGATTGCTGTCGGTCAGATTCACAATCCCAAAAGGATAGGCAGCGTCAAAAGATGCTTTTTCAAACCTGGGAATTCCGTGGTGATCAACCGGACGACCTTCCATATGTTGATATTCAAAATCGAGTAGTGGACCCATCAGTCCTTTGGTGTAACTCTTTTTTCCATCGTTGATGTAAATTGAAAAAAATGGAGCATCATTACCGGGAGTAACGGTGCTAAAACCTTTACCCGGTCTGTTCATGATTTCCCAATCAACTAAACTTCCCCGTCCATTAATGGACACTGTTCCTGTACCAATTCCTCCAATAGGCAGTGCTACTTTTGAAATATGATTTTCATCGTAGTGTTTCAGTATTGGCCACCGCTTTTGCGCCTGTACAGCAAAAATGCTTAGTAGCACTACTATAATAAATACTCCAATATGTTTCATGATCTATTATTTAAAGTTTTACCAATATTTATATCAAAACTAATTCAAATAAAATACTGCTTCAGCCTATATATTCATCAAAAATGTACTGATATCGTGACCCCTAAAGGACAGGTTGTAACGAACCGAATAATTAGGACTGAATTTAGCTTCTGTTACTCTTTTTTAATTGCAAATATATCTATGCCATAATAATCAACAATCTTACTATATGCTTCCGATGCAGCTCCATTACCCCAGTCATAAATCGTAAAAACTCCAATGCCACCACCTTCATTGTCAGTATATCCATTATGCCCATAGTTTTCCATCATAAATCCATAGTCTTTTTCATTGAAGAAAGGATAAACCTGTTCCCATTGGTTCTTTGTCTTTGGGTTTTCAGGACAATACATCATGCTAAATGATGCTTTTAATGCTGCTATTCCTCTTTGAACATATTCATCATTTTGAAGGAGTTTTCCATACCTGATAATCAATTCAGAAAATAATGCCTGACGAGAATCATTCCATTCACCATCAGCATTCATTACACCAAACCCACCAAAAACGTTGACATACATGTATGGAGGTTGCCAAACTGCCTGTGCCATTAATAATTCATCGAGTGTGCGTTGTCCTAACTTCAGATATTTTTCATCCTTTGTCAGCTCGTAGCAGTCAAGTAGAGCTTCAGCAGTCCAATATATTGAAAGTGTATTTTGTTTATACATGTCATTACGTTGAATCTTTTTACCTACATAATCTTCACTTCCCCAGCGACTACAAGACCAATAGGTTTCAAAATCCTCCCATCTGCCGGTTGGTATAATTTCTTGAATAACAGCGTCCATTGCTTTTAGAGCTGCATCTTTAAACCTGATGTCTCCTGTTAATTCAGAGAGTTTTAGTAAAAATGTAACCGACTTTGAAGTTTCTGGTGATTGAGCTAAAATATCCAGTGGCTTCATCGTTTCTTCAGATATCCATGCAGGGAAGAACCCTTGTGTATCCTGATATTTTAGGAGTCCGTAACCATACTCTTTTGCATAGTGTAATAACCTTTCATCTTTTTCCAGTTCTTCATACCATTTTAGCATGAAGAACGCGGTACAGCTCATATCTAGAATGTGTAGCGGAGATTTACGGGCATTGTAGGTATAAGGATTGCGATTTGAATTTCCAAAGTAATAAGTACCCCAACCTTTAGAGCGACTGTATGCTTTCCCTTCAATGTTTACTTGTTCCATTTCGGTAGCAATTAAACCGGGGAAAAGCCCTCCCTCTTGTGGGAAAGATAAGGCTAACTCTTTAGTCAGTCTGGCTTTTTTTATGTACTCATCATTTTTCACTCTGCGACCATAACGGTATAGTCCCTGAGCCGAACGTAGGGAATTAAACCAGGCCTGATTCCAAATAGACCGAAATTCTCGTTCGTCAACTTGCCCGGGATAATTTGGGCTTTGAGTGTAATTTACAATAAACACTGGTGCACCAACTCTTTTCCCATTTAAGTTAAACTCCTGCCAAATGGCATCCTTCCAACTATTAAATGCCCAGTTATAAGTGTGTTTTACGAATGGTTCAATTTCACCATTCAGAGGTTCTCCTTTTTCCGCCAGAGATTTTCCATATTTCGCCCACATGAATTCCAAAGGCTTTCGCCATGGATTTTCAATTGCTTCCTTATCATCACTTAATATCAAATAAAAAGAAAGCTCTACTTCCCCTTTTCCAAATTTAGTTGAATCTGCTTTTTTAAAGAGGACATGTTCTTCTACCACATAATCACTCATTCCAACAACCAATTTATTATTGGGGATGTCCAAATCCATATACCATCGATTGGAACTGCTGTTTCGCGTTTCTAAATCTGGAATTAGAGTAATAATTTTTTCGGCTGAAGACCATACCAATGCAGGAGCTCTAAAAACATGGTCTGAAATAATATGATCTTTTGTTGGTGTTAAATGAGGAGCCCAACAAAATGTACTTTTAAACTTTGGATGAATATTTATTGCCCAGCCTTTTTGTATCGTTTCCTCATCTAGACTAACTCTGGCATCAATCTTATAAGTTCCTTTTGAGACTTTCTTAATGCTTAGCTTGGGAGTATCTTCACCTATTTTCTCAACACTAATATCTTTGACATACTGATCAAAAATCTGATCGGTTTGCATATCCTTACTCGAACATCCACCTATTGCAAGGAGCATAATAGTTAGTACCCAGTAATTTTTCATTTTTCCTTTTTTGATAAGAATTAACCTGATTGCATCTTACATCAAAACTAACCTTATATGAGGATTCGTTCAGCCTACAAACCCGTCAGAAAAGTATCTATATCATGAAAAGGGAGGGAATAACATGCTTTGCTTGTCGTGATGGGATTTGAAAGGTATCTTCTTATAGGATTTTGACATACCTAAAGATAATAACTAGCTGAATCACAACAAAAGCGAAGAAAACTAGATTTAGTGAAAAATACTGCTATTCGCAGTAAATCGAAAAGAGACTATCCCTTTTGAGACAGCCTCTTTGAAATAAACCACTTAATACTTTGTCCCTTTAGCAAACCAAAGTTGAGTTGCCGGGGTATCAGCTCCCTGCCTTGATAATGCTTCTTGCAAATTATTGCCGTTTAAATCATAGGCTGGTTGTCCATATTTTATTCTTTGTGGAAATTTTCTACCTAAAGGAATACTATTACTAAAAAGGTTAGGTAAATCCGGCACATCATCTGTAATTCCCTGTAAGTTAAAATCCCTTGCAACTGCAAAACCCTGGTAATCTACCATATAGTATGCCAACCAGGCCTGAAAACCTAATTGCTGTAATTTTTCTTCTTTGGAACCACTTAATGTGGCAACAGAAGAAGCCAAATAACCATTATCTGATACTCCCCATTGGTCAAATGAAGCTTGAATTCCCATCTTGAACAAATTATCGGCATCGCCATTAAAACCGAGCAGTGCTGCCTCAGCCTTCATAAAATACACTTCAGACAAAGACATAATCATTTTATCAATTTCCTTACCTAGAACAACAGATCCTTCAGTAATTCTTTTATGCATAGAAAATAATTCTATATGTAGAAACGTCTTCATTCCATCCACAAAACGCATAGGTTGTCCCACATAATGTTCTCCTGCTTCAATCGAAACTTTTAAATCGGAACCGACTTGGGTTGCAATATAGCTTACGCCAGCACGATCTAAGGTATTCGCTAACAAATAATCGACCTTTTCTTTATTTGCTGCTTCGGAGTAATTTCCAAAAATAACTTCTCCCCCTGGAATAGGCTCTGCATATGCAGACAATCTCGGATCGTTATTATCCTGCAAGGCATTGATAAACTTATCGGACAACATTGACCAGGAACCTGTATATCGTCCATAAAAATCACCATTGTCAGCAGATAAGCCCCAATTTACATTTAAGTCTTTTTTAATTTTCAAATCCTCTGTAGGTAAGGCACCTGCTAAAGCTTGGGTTATTGCCGCATCAGCAAAATCCTCTCCGGGGGCGCCTTTGGCCCGTAATGCTACCCTAAGCTTAATTGCATTGGCGTACATTTTCCATTTTTGAAGGTCTCCATCAAAAAGGATATCATACTCAGCCAAGTCATTGGTACCAGCACCTGTAACCGTATTTTCGCCAATTACATCCATTGCCGCATCCAAATTCGCAATTAACCCTTTGTATATATCTATTTGTTTATCAAATTTGGGGGTTAGAATACCTTCCTGCCCAACTTCAGAAAAAGGTATTTCCCCCCATAATTCTGTGTAAGTAGCATAATACGTGGCCTTCATAATATTCCCTACAGCCTCCATCAAACTATTTTCCAAATCAGAACCGGATTTTACTAACCTTAGGAATCCATCAATTTTTAAAAAATAACCCGACCATTGTTTCCATGCATTAGCCGCAGCACCCCAACTCCTTGTTGTATTAAAAACCACATCTGGTTGTTCCCATGACTTTTTAAAGCCATATGAAGCGTATCCGCCATAACATGGACTATATTGCCTGATTGTAAAGAAATAGTTCCACGAACCTGGCATCCATAATTTAGTTTGAACGTTGGTAAAGAAAAACCTAGCACTGACATCCTCGCTTGTCAGGCTTTCATTATCGTCTTTGAATTCTTCATACTGATCTGTACATCCCATTAAAATGGTTAATACCAGTATTAAGGAAAAAGAAAATTTATATATCGTTTTCATCTGTTTATTATTTTTTTAGAAACTTAACATTTAGAATGAAACATTCAAGCTAAAGCCAAACCTTCTGGTAGTTGGCATATTATAATAAAATACTCCCTGACCACTATTGGCAACAGATACAGAAGACTCAGGGTCTACCCCGTCTGCTTTTTTCACTAAGAAAAGAAGATTTCTTCCTATTAGGGAAACTGAAGCGCTATTGATAAAGGATTTATCCAACCACCTTGATGGAATGGAATACGAAAGGTTAACTTCCCTTAATCGAATATTGGTTAAGTCTTGAATGTGAGCTCCAGGTATTCCTTCAAGTTTGGACCAATATGCTTGAGCATTGGTTTCGGTAGTATTGGCAGTATAAACAGGGCTTTCTGTTGATCCGGAATTTACAACACCGTCTAATGTCATTCCTTCTCGTCCTTCCAATGTGGCGTCTAGAACTCCATGTCTCCCTCCAAGTTCAAAACGAGTCCAGGAAATAGCTTCCCCTCCGATCTGCCCATCAATAAGAACACTTAATGCGATGTTTTTATAGCTAAATGAATTAAATAATCCCCCAGCCAAATCTGGATTATAGTTTCCTAGTAGTTGTTCTTTATCGGAACTAACCGGCACACCGTTGTTATCCACAACCAGTTCGCCATCGTGATAAACAAAGTCATTTCCCCAAATATCGCCGTATTTTCCCCCTACTTTTGTTTTAACGGAATAATTATCCCTTCCCGTAAACAAAAAAGATTCAGCGCCTTCAATGAATGATTCCAGCACACTGGTATTCTTAGCCAAATTTACCGAAACATCCCATGAAAAGTCATCGGTCTGTATGGGTGTGCCTCCAACCATTAATTCAAATCCTTTGTTTGATATCTCCCCAACATTAGTCCTCGTAAATTCAAATCCAGTGGATGCATCTACGGGAGCATTAATAATTTGATCAAAAGTACTTGCTTTATATAAGGTAAAATCAGTGTATAACCGGTTGTTGAAAAATTTCAGTTCCAATCCCAGTTCAGACGATCTGGTCTTTTCAGGTCCTAAAGAAGGATCATCAAAAATATTACTTTGAGTAACACTTACAAGCCCATTGTATCCGGCACTATTACCTAAATTATAAAATACCTGATCATTCTTATTTCCTCCAGATCCCACTTCTGACCATGCCATTCTTAGTTTTGAAAAAGACAAAACACTGCTATCAATACCCAACAACTGGTTTCCTAACAGTGATAAACTCATCGATGGGTAAAAGAATGACCAATCATTGGATGAACCACTTGCTGTCCACAAACTTGAGTCCCAGTCATTCCTTCCTGTAAAATTTAAGTATACCATCTCTTTGTAATCAACAGATCCGGAGAAATATAGAGAATGGATAGAAGATCTTCGGCTTGTTTCCCCTCCTGCACGAAGATTTTGAAGATTAGAATACAAGGTAGACGTAGGGATATTAAAATCCGCACCTGACCTACTGGTCACTTCTCTTTTATTATAGCGGTAGTTTCCCCCTGCATTCAAATTTAAGTTAAATTTACTGCTTAATTCCTTGTTGAACATCAACAAAAAATCGGCATTGGTTTCCGTTAGCCCCACACGTTTGTCACTTCTGCTTCCACCCGGTGACCTAAATGAACCTCCCCAAGGGATAATATTGGTAATCTTATGTGACAGGGCATCAGTACCTACCCGTATAAATGCGTTTAAATTTTCATTAAATGAATAAGTAACTTTTGCAAATCCCATTATTCTAGTCCTCTGGTCTTCATCCACATATTTATTTTGTAAGTAATATGGATTTAATGAAATTGCATCGGTACTATATGGATTAATGCTCCTCCCGACTTCATCTTGATAGTTGTTTTCGTGATCTTCAATTACCGTATTCCTCACCATTCTATAAAGTGTGTTTGTAGCATTGCGACCACCCCATCCCATAACTGCCCTATCATTGGCATTTTGGGTAAAATAGGTAACCTTTGAATCAAAACTCATTTTATCTGAAAGCTTAGCTCCCGCCCTCAAATTAAATGTGTTTTTATCCATTTTGGAATTAGGCAAAATTCCTTCTCCATTAAAATTGGTATAAGAAAAACGAACGTAACTATTTTCATTTCCACTCTCAAGTCCAATTGTATGTGTTTTCTCGATACCTGTTTTAAAGAAGTCTTTCACATTATTCGGCTGTGGGCTATATTCTCCTGCATGTCCTGTCGGATATGTAAAGGTACTCCCATCCATTTTAGCTCCCCAACTGTTGAGGGCATCATTGGCAAATACACCACCATCACCTTGTCCATATTCATTTTGGAATCCGGGAAGTGTGCTTTCATGAAGAATGCTTGCCATAGCGGTACCAGAATAACTAACACCAATCCCTTTTCTTGCTCTTCCTTTTTTAGTAGTAATAATTACTGCACCGTTTGCTGCCCTGTTCCCATACAGTGCTGCTGCATTAGGCCCCTTTAATATAGACATTGTCTCAATATCACTTGGGTTGATATCAGAAATACCTGTACCATAATCTGTTCTCAATGCAGACACTGAAGTTCCCCCAGTTGATGCGCCACCCAATCCGGTATTGTCTATTGGTATTCCATCTACCACATATAGTGGTTGGTTGTTACCCGTTAATGAAGAACTTCCCCGGATAATTAACCTGGAACTACCCCCCATTCCTGAAGCTGCAGGAGTAATTTGAACACCGGCCACTCTACCGGCAATTGAATTAACCACATTTGTCTCCTTAGACTGAGCTATTTCATTTCCGTCGATTTTATTAACGGAGTACCCTAGTGACTTTTTCTTGCTTAAGATACCAAGAGCAGTAACTACCACTTCGTCAATATTCTCAGTATCCTCCTGCAAAACAACATTTATCTGTGTCTGGCCGGCAATAAAAATTTCTTGTGATTTCATACCCACGAAAGAAAATATCAGTGTTGCATCACCTGGTACATCTGCAAGATTGAACTTTCCATCAAAATCAGTAATTGTACCATTTGTTGTACCTTTTATAACGATAGAAACACCGGGAAGTGGTTGACCGGAAGAGTCAGTCACATTTCCGGATACATTACCTGTCTGTTGGCTAACATTAGATTTTTCATTGACGGACAATACAATCTGACGGTCATAGATCTTGTAGTTAACGGCGGTATTCTTAAACAATACCTGTAAGGTTTTATCCAGGTTTTGATTATCTACCTTAACATTAACTTTTTGAGTAACATCAACCAATTTCGCATTGTATAGGAAATAAAAGTTTGATTGATCTTCAATTTTCCTTAATACATCTTCGATAGTTGTATTCTCTTCTGCCAGCGTGAAACGTGTATTCTGAGAGTATACACCATTGGCGAAAATCTGAACCGCTGAAAATAAGATAACTAATAATGTGATCTTCATTTTTAGAAAAAGTTTTTTAGGCAAGACAAAAGTCTTATACCCCCCATGATGGGATTGATTTTTTTTCATAAATTTGTACTTATTAGATTAATAAAATGATTAGTCCTGGTCACACAGGATTTTTCGGAAAGGGAAGTGTCCAGCTTCCCTTTTTTGTTTATACCATAGTTTATTGGGTTTTTGTAATGATTACTTTTCGTTTGCTAAATGAGGAGTCATCTTTTTGATTACCCTGAGTTATTGTAAAGGCGATAGGAGAACTATAGCTTAGCAGCTTTAATGCTTCTTCCAATGACTCGTTCTCGAAAGTGGCCGTAAATAAATATTCATTCATTTCTGCACCTTCAAACTCAATATCAGCATTGAACCAACGTCCCAGTTTTTGGGCTACATCCAGCATGTTATCGTTTCGGAAGATTAGCTTCCCATTAATCCAGCTCAAATGTTTTTCACCGTCAGCTTTCTGAACCCGAAATTTTCTTTCCGCTTTATTCAATACGATTTGTTGGCCTTGTTCCAGTTTGCTTAGTTGTTTCTCTTTATTATTTCGAAATCCAACCAAGGAGACTTTCCCGGATTCAAGAAAGGTGCTCATCTGATTTTCATTTTCGTAATTGGCAATATTAAAACTGGTTCCGGTTGCCTTAATCATATATCCACCCAAGTCTACATAAAACGGATGTTTCTTGTCTGACTTTACCTGAAAGTATGCTTCGCCCAAAAGTTTCACCTGCCTTGTTTTTCCATCAAATTCATCAGGATAACTTAGCTTACTACCCGAGTTTAACCAGATTTTCGTGCCATCACTAAGTTCAATTTGTGTGCGCACTCCAAAAGCTGTTTCTGTTGATTTTAGAATGCCATTATTTTGATCTGAACCTGAAAGACCAATTCCCGACCAAACACTGTAGAGTAGGAGGGGGATGATCAGTATCGCAGCGATCTTCTGGAAGTTCTGGTATAATTGGTGAACAACTGTCTGCTCTTTGATCTTATTTTTTATTGTTAGCAGGTCATTTGAAGTGTTGATTCGATACATCAAATTCAATCGTTCTGAATACTTGAGAACTTTCTTGACTTCTTGGTATTCCTGTAAATGTTCTGGTGATTCATTCATCCAGACATCTAATTCTGCTTTTTGCTGATCATTTAGTTTGCCCAAATAATCCAGCTCAATAATTTTGTATATGCGATTTTCTTTTTCCAATTGATAGTGATTTACTATTCAAGACGACAATTTTTGGTTTTCCCCCTACGCGGGATTAGAAAAAGTTTTAAAAATGATTGGTTTGTAACAAACAGCGCACGGATCAATTTAACTTTCTGTGCGAGATTCCTTTTCATCTCTAATTTTAACTATACTATTTACATTAAATAGTTTAACATAGAGATTAGTAAAGAATTAATTTGGAATGTGCGGCGCATGTATAGTCACAACTTTAATCAACATTTCTGTTGCGCCTTTTTATCTCATCATTCCTTACCCCGGGTTGCTCTCACTTCATTCGTTTACCCGAGGTTATTGCTGTAATGCCCTTTCAGGGCAACACGGAATGACGCTGAAAGTGTCGAAGAAAATAGCCCAGTGCAAAGCGCTGGGTTAATATAGATGTGTGAAAATCGTCCGGCGGAATTGGCTGGAACGAAGCGGTTAAGTATCACCGGACGAAAAGCATGGTATTATATAAATAACATTGTTCTCACAAGTTTTTAAAGTGATCCCTGCGCACCTTTGGTGCTTGAGTATGAGTGGAACTACCTGTCCGATTTTACAATAGAAAGAATAGGAGAATAAAAAGTTGTTTAGTAAAATCTAAAACGAAACGATTCCTCTTGGAAAGTCAATTCATCCACGCACCGACACGCATTTTTTTCAGCCAACGCACTTTTAGTCTCTACTAAAATTCAACTCTAATTTTATTTTGAAAGGGATGACATCCCTCGTGTCGATAATCTGAATATCTGAGAATCCATAAATCCGAATATCCAATAATTCGAAAACCTTCTTAAAAGAAAAATAAAGGGAGATAATCCCTAAGCTCCGTTTTTAAAATACGAAGGGCTTTGGTCATTTGGTTTTCAATGGTTTTCTCAGACAAGTTCAGCTTCTCTGCAATCTCTCGGTTTTTTAGTCCTTCGAACCGGCTAAGTTCGAAAACCTCACGACAGCGTTCAGGAAGCTTTTCAAGACTGGCGGCAAAAAGAGCCTCAAGTTCGCTTAATACGAATGTTTCAAAACTGGCATCAGCCTGATCAACCAAAGCAATATCTTCATTTAAATTGAGGCTTTTTTTGGCCTTCTTTAAATAATCAAGGCACTTATTTTTAATCGAAGTAAACAGGTAGGCCCTGACCGAATTATGAATGGTTATTTTATTACGATTATTCCAAAACTTGAGAAATACATCTTGAACCAGATCTTTTGCATCTTCTTCTGCAATGAAAATGAGATTTTGTGCATAAACACATAATCCCGGATAGTAGTAATTAAAGAAGAAGTCAAACGCATATTCCTTTCCCTCTTTCATCTCCTGAAATAGAAAAAGCTCCTGAGCATGATCTTTGATTACCATAGTTGCTGATGACAAATTGAATCGATAAAAGTAGAATATTTTATTTAAGCTTGAAACGGAGGGCTGAGCTTACCGAAAATGTAGTGTATAATTTTATAGTTTGGAGAATCACTGTTGTCCGGGGGGAATTCGAAATTGCGATGAAAGAGCCAATCTTATTGTCGTTAGGGAATATTACCTTAATACAGGGGGTGTTTTTGAAAAAGGATGAATTTTCCGTCAATGATTTTTTGACCTCTTGTCCTAAAGGATGGAAATCATTGACAATCAATTCATCCTTCAGGATTGAGGTAAAGATTGATTGTTAATGTTTTGTTGCTTGTTTTTTTCCCGGACGGTAATGATTCAGAAGTTAATTTATAGAGGTGGTACTCCTTTGTGTGGAGAAATATTCTTTTGCCCCAACTGGGTATTTGTATTCTTCAGGCATTTAAGGGAAAAATGTCGCCTGCCAAACAATTATTTAAATTCATTCTAAATAAATTGCTAATGACTGGTTTTATTGGTAATTTAAAGTTGATTTTAGTGCTTACTAATCTCAATTATTCACTCTAAAAAGATTGCTAATGAGGTATATGACATACAACGCAAGGACATTTCGTAAGATCGAATATTTGCGATACATGACAGAAGATGTAAAAAGGGAAATCGAAATTGTCTCGAAAGTTATTCCATTTAAAACCAATAACTACGTGGTTGATTATTTGATTGATTGGGAGAATTACGAAAATGATCCGATTTACATACTTAACTTTCCAAACAGACAAATGCTTCGTGAAGATCTATATGAAAGGATAAAGCGAGCTGTAGAACTTAATTTGTCTGAAAAGGAAATGGACAAGATCATTAATGAGGTTCGATTAGAATTGAATCCACACCCTGCTCAGCAATTAACCAATATTCCCCAACTTAATGGCGAAAAACTAAAAGGTATCCAGCACAAATACAGAGACATTGTACTTTTCTTTCCAACGCAGGGACAATCATGTCATGCCCATTGTACCTTTTGTTTCCGTTGGCCTCAGTTTGTGAAGCAGATGGATTTGCAATTCTCCATGCGCGAAATTGATAAAGTAATAGATTACATTCGGCAGCATGAGTATGTACACGAACTTTTATTTACCGGAGGTGATCCCATGATAATGAGTCCGACAGTACTTTCAGGTTACATTGATAAGATTATTGAAGCAAAAATTCCAAATTTACAAACCATTCGTTTTGGAACAAAGGCTCTCAGCTACTGGCCGTTTACATTCCTGCCTTCCTATAATGAAGAAGCAGAAGAGATGTTAAGTATGTTCAAACGAATTACAAACAGCGGTTTACATCTATCAATCATGGCTCATTTTAATCATCCTGTTGAGCTTGAAAATGAAGCTGTTCAGGAAGCCATTGCAAACATTCGTAACACTGGAGCACAAATAAGGACACAGTCCCCGGTTTTGAATCATATTAATAAAAGCAGCTCGTTGTGGGCAGATATGTGGACAAAACAAGTTAATCTGGGCCTTATTCCCTATTACATGTTTATTGAACGTGAAACCGGACCTTTTGAATATTTTCAGATACCAATTGCCGAAGTGTACACAATTTATAATGAAGCCATCAGGTTAACAGGTAGTCTTGCTAAAACAGTAACTGCTCCGGTAATGTCTGCCTCAAAAGGGAAAGTCCAGATTTTGGGTGTTATTAATAATCCACTGGATGGGAAAAAATATTTTATGCTTCAATATGCACGTCACCGTGACTACAAAAAGACATACAAGCCATTTCTCGCAGAATATGATGAAAAAGCAACCTGGGTAGATCAGCTCAAAGAAGTAGAACCAAATTTAGTCTAAGTAAGATGAACAATACTCTACATCTTATATATGGTAGTCGAACCGGCAACTCTAAATCAATTGCAGAAGTCGCTAATTGGTATGCTATTCATCTTGGAATTAAGACACAGCTTCTGGATATGAAGACCATGGATCCAAATGTGATAAAGGAGATCCAAAACCTGCTGTTAATAGTTAGTACACATGGAGAAGGTGATCCGCCGGCAGTGGCATTGAAATTCTATAACTATCTGCATTCCGAATTCAATGAATCACTTGAAAAATTGAATTTTAGTATTTTGGCTCTTGGCGACAGTAGCTACAAAGACTATTGTAAAACCGGGAAGGATTTTGAAAAGCGCCTGAAAGAACTCAAGTCCAAGTGTGTGTTTGATTTGGTTGAATGTGATGTTGATTTTGAAGAAATTGCTCGAAAATGGATTCTTGATGCCGTTGGATTATTTAAAACTCAAATGAAAGTAAGTAGTTCGGAATCGAAAAAAGATTTCTCCTTTGATTTTCATGCTTCGGGCAAAGACAGTGGAGCCTTTCAGGTAATTGTTAAAGAGAAACGTCAACTCTGTGCTGCGGATTCGTTAAAGAAAACATTGCACCTTGTTCTTTCGTTTGGTGATACCTCTCGCGATTATCTACCTGGTGATTCAGTGGCAATAAAATGTACCAATTCCCGCTTTTTGGTAGATCGCTTAATAAAACAGTTACATTTTGATGGCACTCACAGTATAATGGACAATGAAAATGATCGCTTTCTGAAACAAATATTAGTGGAGGATTATGAGCTAAGTTTGCTCACTCCGGTTGTATTAAACAAGTATGAGGCATTTTCAAAAAGTAAAACTTACAGTAAAATGCTTGATAATTCCCAACAGATAAAAGACTACTGTGCCAATCATGACATACTGGATCTTGTAACAGATTTTCCATGTGAGATTCAGCCTGAAGAACTTTTATCGGTATTGCGCAAACTAAAACCACGCTTATATTCTGTGGCTTCCAGCTCGAAAGCTTATCCATACGAAGTACATATTACTTTGGGATTAATGGAATACAATCTAAATGAACGTCCGCACATTGGTGTCACGTCTTCTTTTTTATCAGAGCGAATTGAAGTTGGAGAACGAGTTTCAATTTACATAGAAAATAACGACAGTTTCCGTTTACCAAAAGATCACAATACCCCTGTCATCATGATTGCAAATGGTACAGGCATAGCTGCGTTCCGAGCTTTTTTACAAGAAAGGGAGGCACTGAATGCCCAAGGTGAAAACTGGCTGTTTTTTGGTGAACGTCACTCCGATAAAGAATTTCTATATAAAGATGAAATCCTTGAGTATGTGAATAAGGGACTTCTTACCCATTTAAATACTGCATTCTCAAGAGATCAGGAAAAAAAAGTATACGTTCAGCATAAACTAACTGAAAAAGCCAATGAGGTTTTTGATTGGATACACCATAAAAAAGCAGTGGTGTATATCTGTGGAAATAAACGAACGATGGCTGCTGATGTCCGGAAATCATTACATAACATCCTTTGCTCAAAAGGCAAACTCTCCGAACAGGAAGCTCAATCTTACATCAAACAAATGAAGTTTGAGAAACGTTGGCAGGAAGATGTATATTAATGAAATTCACAAAGTTAACGCAAGCAATAATTCATCTTCTCATTATTTAATTTTTCGTTGAAACAATGTTCAAACCCATATTCCTTTCCCTCTTTCATCTCCTGAAATAGAAATAGCTCTTGAGCATGATCTTGGATTACCATAGCAATTGAAAAACATTGTCGGATAAGAGTAGACTATTTTTTTAAGCTTGAAAAGGAGAGTTAAGCTTTCTATTTTTTTAATAAATGAAGTTTAAGCTTGGAAAGAAATGTTTGTGACTATTTCCCCGTCAGGGGATCAAGCTCAATAGCAATAAGCTGCCACCTAAACCCAATTTCTCCGTTAGGAGATATAGGCAACATACCTCTTTAATTAATCTCCTACGGAGAATGAAATCATTTAAAAATCTATTCTATTGAAATGAATTCCCTATGGGAAAATAAACGATAGTAGAAAAAGATCATTTCCTTATATCAACCTTATTCCCTTATTGTATTTTAATAAGCGAATAAGGTTTGGGTCTTGAGATATCAACAAGCTACTTAGGTTTGGAGTAGAAATAAAGTTTTTGCTTGCTATATAATATTTGTGACTATTTCCCCGTCAGGGGATCAAGCTCAATAGCAATAAGCTATCTAACTAAACCCAATTTCTCCGTTAGGAGATATAGATAACATACCTCTTTAATTAATCTCCTACGGAGAATGAAATCATTTAAAATCTATTCTATTGAAATGAATTCCCTATGGGAAAATAAACCTTAGTAGAAAAAGTATTATATCCTTATATCAACCTTATTCCCTTATTGTGTTTTAATAAACGAACAAGGTTTGGATCTTAGTATATCAACAAGCTACTTAGGTTTGGAGTAGAAATGAAATTTAAGCTTGGAAAATATATTTCACCTATTGTATTTTACAATAAGTTTTCATAATTTGCATCTGCTTGTTGACATAGTAACATTTGGTTGTAAAAACCACCCTATTGTTTGTGCATTAAGAGAGAAGAACTGGTAATTATTAAAAAGTAAAAACCGACAGGTTTTCTAAGAACCTGCCGGCCTGCCTGCCGATTGGTAGGCTAGAGTTAAATAATGCCCATATGGGCGAGTAATAATTTTAAAAATTAATAAATTATGGCAAATGTTGAAGATTACAACGCCAAGTTGGAAACAATTAAGACTATTCCTGATGAGGAAGTAAAAAGTCCAAACCTACCTGTAGACGTAGCCTTACAGGAAAATGAAAACCTGTATCAGTGGTGTTTGGAGGATGCAGTGAAGTTAGCAGCAGCTGGGATAACACTGGAAATGCTGGATGATTTTCCTGTTCGAATTGGTGCTTGTCGTGAAGCCGAATCAATCTGGAACAAAGATTTCCGCTCACAAAAGGAAGCACAAAAAGAATGGAGTGTGCAATCGCCCCTGGCCTATGAACTACGAGACAGACTTTTACACACCATGCGCTTTGCATATCGAAAAAATCCAACCTTATTAAAACGAGTAGCCGCTATTTCCGACGGGAATGGCCATGCTGATATGATTCAGGATTTAAATGATTTGTCCGTTCTTGGGAAAGAAAATCCTGAGCCATTAACTGAAGTCAGTTTTGATTTAGCTGAGCTGGATACCTCTGGAAATACTTCTGATAGTATGGCTTCATTACTTGCTGAAGCCAATGGAGATAAGGCTGAACAAAATGAATCAAAAGTGATTCGTGACAAAGCTTATCTATACATGAAAGAATTCGCAGATGAAATCCGTACTGCCGGTAAGTTTGTTTTTTGGAAAGATAAGACCAGGTATAAAGGGTATACGAGCTCGTACTGGAGAAAGAAAAAGAAGTCTAAAAGTTCGATAAAAGAGCCTGCCGGATAAGCATAACTGGCAATTATTTAGGCTTCCTGTCGTATCAGATTCACTTCCTGCTAAAAAAATCCACTTCCTGCCGTTCGGGAACTCCATCCTGCGAAGCAGGATTGGAAAATACTTTAGCAGGAAGCACCAAACAAGCGGCAGGGAGCCTTTTTTTTAAGCTCGATTCCAATAAATCTTGGCAGGACGTAAAATAATGTAGCAGGACGAGGAAACGTACCAACTACGGCTCAGTATTTTGATGGAGGGAAAGGGCTAGTGGATGATATTGTTGTAATAACCACAGTAATAACTGTTTTAAAAAAACTAACCGTCACAAGAAAATACTTGAAACGGTCAGTTAACTGTATTGTTATAGTCCAAAAAATCGGTATTGCTTATTTAGGACTAGTAAGGTGATTTACTAATTTACATCCCACCAAAGTTTTGTAGTTTCAACATCAGCACCCTGAGAAGCTACTGTCGCTTCAACTTGTGTTCTATTCAAGGAATACTCACTAGCAGGATAACGATACCGCACAGTCATTCCACTATATGGTATCTCTGTTCCCTGGTAAAAAAGAGGTTCAAGAGCAGGATTAGAAGTTTGGTTTGGCACCATAGTCCTCCTAAAGTTAGAGTACAGCTCTCGGGCATTAGCATGAAGGTTTAGCCATTGTTGAATTTGAATTTTATTCAAGCCTCCTTCAATAGAATAGCTAACATCAGGATTAGCAATATAGCTAGCAATTGCTTGTTCTGATACATTAAAATCATTCGGTATCTGACCTCCACTTCCTAAGTTGATTGCTTCAGTATAAATCTTTTTATAGAGTTTTATTGAAGATTCAATTCCTTTATTATAAAGCTCTAATGTATTCTCGTTAGACCATCCTTTATGCGCAATCTCTGCCCTTAGGAAATATACTTCCGCCGGAGTGATTGGGGCTTCAGGCATTTTTTTACTCAACCATACTTCATCTCGCATACGGCTAAATTCCCCGGCAAATTTATCTTTGTCAATATTGGCAAATAAACCGGATGCTATTCTTGCATCAGGAGATATTGGCACACCCAAAAAGTTACCATTTTCCTGACTGGAACTATCAAATACCCTATTAAAGAAGATACCAATCCTTGGATCGGTTGTACCAGACATAAAGTTTATCAAATTATTAGAAGCTCCTAAGCTATGACCATAACTAAAATGACCACCATAAGATGGACTATCATAATTTTGCCAGTAAAAAATTAATGCATCATCATTGTTATCAAGCAAATCTCCACTATTGCTCAATATCTCATTTATGTGTTGCTTTGCTAACGTTTCGTTTACACTACTAATCCTTGTGGCTAATCGTAGGCGGAGTGCGTTTGCAAATTTTTTCCATTTTGAGATATCTCCATTAAACCATCCATCAAAACTGAAATTAACTTGGTTATTATCCGTTGTTAAATTACCAGCAGCACTTTTTAAATCAGCAAGCATAAAACCATATACCTGTTCCTGGGTATCATAGGCAGGAGTAAGGATTTGTTCTGAGTTTAACCCGGTTGCAGCATCTGAATATGGGATAGCACCATAAATATCAGTTATCATATGAGTGCAATATGCTTTCACAATTTTTAGCATTGCCAATTTGTTTTGAGAATTAGCCATGTCTTCTCCTTCAAGGGCATTAAGCCTCCGTTCAACATCACTAATATTTGGCAATTGGCCATTATAATAATTATCCCACGCCCAGTTATTTTTTAACCATTCATTACTAAACTGAAGTATCTCACTGTTTGTCGCTCTTATTGATGCCTGTTGACAAAAGACCTGTTGTAGTAAATATTGTTCTGTATATCCAGAATTATATGAGAAAGTATTAACCTGAGCTTTAATAAACAGGTTATCAATCTGGGCATCATCGGGTGCATTAGGATTGCGATTTAGTTCCTCAAATCCTTTATCACATCCGGTTAGCAATAAAATAATGATTGCTAAATTTAGGTATATTATATTTTTCATCGTCTTAAAATTTTACATTAACATTAAATCCCCAGATTCGACTAGCTGGATGTGAGCCAGTTTCAACCCCTTTACTGCCGTTGGAAGAACCATAGGCTGTAGCTGTGGCATTAAGTATTTCAGAATCATTTAGGATAAAACCCAGATTACGTCCAATTAAACCCAATCTTACAGATTGAATAAAAGAAAGTTTATCAATTATTCTTTTCGGGATTGTATAATTTAATGACAGCTCTCGGAACATAATATAACTAGCAGATTGCATATGAGAAGCAAAATCATTCTGATAGCTGGTATTATAATAATTTAATGCTGAAATAACTCTTGTGTTCTTTTCTCCACTCTCAGTTACTCCATCTAATATTATTCCATCATTTCTGGTCCGGTTATTTCCATCAATCCATTCTACACCACCATGTTCTTTATCACGCCCCCAAAGTGATTCAACACTTGATCCACGTGCACTAATCCATCTTGTTGAATATGAATAGAGTTCTCCACCCATACTAAAATCAATGAGTGAATGCAAACGCCAGTTCTTATATTTAAAATCATTTATCAAACCGCCAGTCCAGTCTGGCTGAATATTCCCAGCAACTTCAAATGTTCCTTTTTGAATATAATGTCCACTGCCATTTATAATCGGAAGACCATCGCTATTTCGTTCAATTCCTCGGATTAATATATCACCATATGGTTTACCTGGCCTTGCTTCAACAATTACAGGACCATCACCATTGCGCCTTAACTCCAATGTTTCAACACCATCAGCAAGCTCAACAACCTTGTTTTTATTTTTACTATAATTAAAGGTCATGTCCCACCTGAAGTTTTTTGTTTTAACTGGCATCAGGTTAAGCATCAGCTCAAAACCTTTATTCTCAACTTCTCCGGCATTAATTAGTGTTGAACTAATACCACTAGCATTTGATACCGGAAGCGGGATAATCTGATTCTTTGAAGAACTTTGATAATATGAAAAGTCCATGTTAATCCTGTTTCCAGCAAAAATCAGGTTTCCACCAATTTCAAAAGAAGTTGTTATTTCTGGTTTAATGCCAGGAAGGAGGGCATTGGTAGGTGTGTTAACCGTAGGGTAACTTCCATAAGGTTGACCTGCACCGTATGTACTAAATAATTGATAGGCTTCCGTATCCTTACCAACTTTAGCCCAGGAAGTACGAATTTTCCCAAAATCAATAATTGATTTACCCATACCGAAAGCTTCAGTAAAAACAAAGCCAGTACTTATTGAAGGATAAAAATAAGAATTGTTGTCAGTCGCTAAAGTAGATGACCAATCATTACGTGCAGTAAAGTCAATAAAAAGATAATCGTTATATGCAATCTGACCAAAACCATACAATGAATTTATCTCTTTCTCATAAATGCCGCTATTGGCAACAGGAGTTCTTGATGAATTCGAAAGTGAGAAGAAATTGGGTACTTGTAGGTTTCCATCAGTACGTCCCCCTGTACTTGTTGATTTTGATGCCCAACTTTGCCCTCCAGCGTTTAAAGACAGGTTAAGTTTATTGGATAATTCTTTATTCCAGCTAAGCAAAAACTCATAAGTAAGTTGATTTCGGTTAGTTTGAGAAACAGAATATAAACCACCTACTCCTCCAGCCTGAACTCCTGATTCTTTACGTTCATAATGACGAGAATCATTATCTGTATTCGCTTTTAAAGTGAGATCAAGCTCTTCACAAATATCTACCTGTAATTCGATTCCTCCAATAAAGCGTGTTCCTTCATCAATATTGCTATTTTCATTTATCTCCCAAAATGCATTGTTGTAGCACCATGGGCACGCATTTTGTTTTGCGCCATCATCCTTTTTGTAATTCTCTTGATAAACCTGTGTAGAAATGTCACGAGGGAAAAATCCAGAGTGATAGTCCCAGGCATTGCCACTATTTCCTACCCTTGGTCGGTTCTTGCCAAATGATTTAATATAGTTTGTATTTACTTTTGCTGACAAAACATTGTTTAACTTTTGCTGACCATTAAAAGACACGTTGTATTTATCTGCCCTGTTGGTTGGAATTGTACTTGATTTCTCTCTGGATGTAAGAGAGAACCTGTAAGCAGAACTCCCATCATCGTTTCCACCTGATATAGCCACATTATTTACAGCACTGAATCCTTGTTTATAAAAATCAATTATGTTGTTCGGCTGAGCTAAATATGTTTTCTTGTTGCCGTCATAACCTATAACCTCTGTTCCATCCATTTTAGGACCAAAGTTATTCCAGGTAACATTTAAAACCGGAACACCATCTTTTGTTGGATAATCCTCCCAAAAAGGGCTGCCTCCTGAACCATAAACATTTTGAAAATCTTTCAACTGATATGGATTTTCCCACATCATGGTTGAACTAACAGATATGCCTAATCCTTTTGATTTCCCACCTTTTTTGGATGTAATGATTATAACACCATTTGCGGCACGTGCTCCATAAAGTGCAGCAGCATTTGGTCCTTTTAAAACAGAAATGCTTTCGAAGTCTTCTGCATTCAGATCTGAAATTCCGTTACCATAATCAAATCCATTATCTGATGCATTAAACTGGTTATTATCCACAATAATACCATCAATAACAAATAATGGCTGATTGTTTCCCAAAAGTGAATTCTGACCACGAATGATAATACTTGAACTACCATCGGCTCCACCAGATGATTGGTTTATTTGAACACCAGCTATCTTACCTGCCAATGAATTCACAATATTAATATCAGGGGCATCTTCTAAAACTTGTGCAGAAATAGACTGAATGGAATAACCAATAGTTTTTGTTTCTCTTTTAATACCCAAGGCGGTAACAACAACTTCTCCCACACCAATAGCATCTTCCTCCATAACAATACTGAAAGTTGTTTGCCCTGCAATATTGATCTCTTGAGATTTCATACCTACAAACGAAAACACCAGTGTCGCATTTCCAGGGACATTGGCAAGCTTGAAATTTCCATCAAAATCAGAAACGGTTCCGGTTGTTGTTCCTTTAATCACAATTGATACTCCTGGCAATGTTAGCCCAAAGGAATCAGAAACGGTTCCAGAAATATTTTTTTGTTGATTGAAAATCTTATGATTTTCTTTTGCAGTTTCAATTAGGATCAACTGATTGCCCATCTCTTTATAGGAGTAAGGGATTTCTTTAAAAGCTTCGTTTAGAACATGATCTATAGTTTTGTCTTTAACTTCTAATGAGATCTTTCTCTTTACATCAATTTCATCATTGTTATAAAAGAACTTGTAGTCACTGTTATTTTCGATGTAAGTAAACAGTTCTAATAATGATGAGTTCTGCATTTTTACGCTTAAGCTGTTTTGAGACCATGCGTTGGCCGATGCTTGAAGCGTTAGAACTACTATGAGAATACATGTTAATTTCATAATTCGCACATACTTTTTTAAAACCTCATTCATTAACGAAAGAGGTTTAATTCGTTTAATTTTCATAAATTTGAATGCTTTTAAGTTAAACTTCGGTTTAATTTTAAATTAAAGGGGAGGTGCGGGAACACTTCCTCTTTTTTCGTTTTACTACATAGGCAAATGATTTATTCTGAATAAAATGTGATTGTATTTCCTTTAATCTTATAGCTAACATACTTTGAATAATCAAAATACTGTATGGCTTCCAGAATGCTTTCGCGTTCCAAAACTCCAGAGAAACGTAATCTTTTAACCGCTTCATCCGCAAACTCAATATCAACATCAAACCAGCGTTCTAATTTTAACTCCAGATCGGCAAGGCTTTCATTTCTGAATACCATTCGTCCATTTCTCCATTCGGTATCCAGTGCAACATCATCCAATTGGTAGCGCTTCATTTTTTGATCGGATTTATTATAAACCAGTTTTTGATTTGGACTTAGCAGCGTTTGCTGGGAAGCACTTTTAATTTTAATGCTTCCTTCAACCAAGGTGGCTGACACAAATTGATCCTCTCTGTAGGCCGAAAGGTTAAATTCAGTTCCTAAAACTTCTGTAGTTATCCCAAAAGTTTCAACAATAAATGGTCGTTCTTTATCTTTTGCTGGTATAGGCGCTTAGGTCGCGATTAACTAATTTTGCCGTATGGCAAAACAAAA
>CBDVCE010000049.1:0-41240 GCA_965372405.1 uncultured Sunxiuqinia sp. | reverse complement strand
CAAACTTTCCTCTATACCCCGAGGCAGAGCCTCGAGGAATTCTCTTGATTAAAACGTAATTGTTTTTGTGTTCTGAATTCTGAGTAAGGTTTAATTCTTTCCATTCTTGAATCGAATGTGATTAATGATATACCCCCAATCAAAGAATAAAATCCCCATAGTATTTCTTTATCCATAAATAAAGTAAAAGATAGAACTAACAAAACAACACCAATTGCTAAAATTGGTCCATTTGTCAATCTATGAAAAAAGGAATTATAAGTTTTATTTGGACTTAACCTGTCTAAAATCCCATTATAAATACCTTGAGATTTTTCTCTCGGATTTTGAGCTTTTAATTTAATATCAAGCTCAGAATAGTATTTATTGACTCCCAAAGAAATATTAACCACAGAATAAATATTCTCATATAGAGAAAATCCAAGTGTAATCTTTGAAGTACCATTTTGAAAAATACTCAAAGGATAATCTGATATTTTACTAAACTTCTCAGTTCCCAGATAATCAACAATTTCTAGAGAGTATTTTCCTTCAATTATTTCTTTATCTACTCCAATTATTTCTGGAATATCATTTAATATATATTCTTCTATTTGTTCGATTAATTGTTTATCAACAAATATAGAAGGTAGTTTTTTTCTAATATAAAATTCTTTCATATTGGTATTTTTAATGTGCCTAATGTCTGTGCAACCCAAAGCATCACAAGTTAACAAAACTAAAGCAATGACTATATGGCTGGGACGGCGAAGTTTTCAACATTGGTTTAATTCATTCTTTTCAGGGGAATTTCAACAGATTGCTTCGTCCGTTTCCGTTGCTCTCCAACTCCTCGCAATGACGGGAAGCAATGTTGGGGCGCAATGACGATAAATGGATTATTTCAATCCGGTTTTTACATATTAATCGAACTCAGGTTAAAATCCAATTGTTTAAATTTTTCGATAATCATATTGTGATAACTTTCTTTTAACTCTATGGAGAGAAAACTTAAATCAATAAAAGCATGCCATTTATCTTGTAGTTTTTCAAACTTTTTGAATACGTTTTCAATAGACTTATCGTTCATTCCACTCCCTTTCATTGCAGTTGAAAAATCATTTCTCTTTATCTTTTTCTTTTTACCATTAAGGTTAAGCGCTAACTCTTCATCATCGCCTTCAACTACTAATTCAGAGGCTACTAAATCATATGCTGGGCATAAGTTATAATTTAGATCCACACCTTTCAGTAAAGAGAAATTTTTAAGATGCATATCGTTGTTACCCGTTAAAAAACAGAATAATACGAGTTCATAAAAATTGACAATATCAAAACCTGGATTTGTTGAAAACGTTTTTATTGTTTTCGCAACTTGCTCATGAGACCCTTTGTATTTGTGCTCAGTTTGTCTCTCTGTTAATTGACACATATCTTCCATGTGTAATTTTGTTTTCTTTAATCTATCAATCCTCTTAGTTATATATGCCAATTCTCCTGATTTCAATCGTATTAAAGAGTGTTCTACTGTTTTTATTTTAGATAATTCTGCGAGATGCATTGTTAAATCTTCAATCTCGGGAAGTTGTTCGTATAGCTCTGTTTGAGGTTTCAGTATGTACTTCCCCCATAGTCCTACAATTGTGAACTTTTCTACAGCTGAATTGCCTGTCATTTTCACACTGCTTAGCGAAAGTTTGGGTTGAACTCCTGTTACCGTTTTTTGACTTTTCACAAGCTTTTCAGCTAGCTCTGGCATTTCACTCTGCGTATAATCTATGATTGGTGGTATGTTCTTTCCAAAGAATTTCCGACTACATGATTTATGAAATTCATGATTTATGAAGTCTTTATCTGTTATTTCCTGATAACAAAATAAGCACTTACTCATCGTCGTTTGATTTTAATGGGTGAATTGATACCGCACCAATACAATCTTTGCAGGTTACTAGTAAAATGCTCATTCTATCTCTCATATCTAGTTTCCAATTCTTTTCTACAATATCCAGAAGCCAGCCTTCAGGTATTAGTCCGTCAAAAAAGGGGAACAATATTTTACTTGAATATGTAGATGACTTTAGAGGGAGAGTCAAACTGATTGGTTCAGCATTATCACTATTTAGATATTCTTCTTCATAAGTGTAATGAAAACCTTCATCGTCTTCAATAAGTGTACCTGCCCAATTTTCGTGCATATATACTTTAGCTTTCTTCATTTCTTCTATTAACTTTTGTGGATTCTATTGGACCTAATTCAAATCCAAATAAATCAAGCACTTGATTTACTTTATCCATTTTGAGTGTTTCTTTACCTCTTTCCAGTTCTCTTATAAATCTAATTCCAACACCAGATTTTTCAGACATCTCTTTCTGAGTCATTTTCAAAGACTTCCTTTTCTGTTGGACAAATTTATTTAATGATGCTTGTTTCATATTATACCTTTTCGGGTACAAATATACTAATTTAACCTGAAACTGTACCCCTTAAGGTATAAAATGTGATATTATTAATAGAAACATGCCCTTTCGGGTATAAAAACAAGCTCAGTTCGATTATTAAATTCGTACAAGATTTTTCTGTTTACACCAACCCTAAAAGGTGCAGAAAAATCAAAATTCCCTTTAGGATTAGGGTAGTTTTTGATTTTCAATCCGGTTATTACATATTAATCGAACTCAGATTAATAGATGCTTGAAGCTTAATTGCATATTAGCTATAATGTCTGTGCAAGCCAAAACATTGGGATACAATAATTCTTATCTGGGAAATTTCAACAGATTGCATCTCCGGCGGCAGCCGGATCACAATGACGGTTCACGATGACGGATGATCATTTTAATCAAACTGCAGAAAAGCCTGCGTTAAGCTATCAATCAGATCGCTGGCTATAATGGCTGGCTGCCTGCTATATTCGTCAGAAATATAGCCAGTGTCAAAATAGTTGTTAAAAGAATAAAATGCACCACCTATAAAAATCACTAAAAGTGTAGTTGGATATTGAATTACAGTGTCATAAAATTTACCGCGTTCATGTTCTAACAAGTATAAGTCTTTATAAAATTCTATTTCTTCAGTCTTTCGCTATTCATAAAATCAACCTATTTATCGATTTTGATTACTACATTGTTATGGACAGGTTTGTTCAGATTCTTTTATTTTGTCAGGAACTCAATTCCAATGTTGCTAATGAACTCTGGACTCTCACTAAAAACCTCATGCGGTGTATTAGGCAGAACACATAATTTACTTCCAACAATTTTTCGAAATAATTCAATTCCATGCTCAAGTTTAATAACGTCCCTGTCTCCAAAAACAAGTAATACTTCGGCGCTATTATTTGAAAGTATCTGGTCGGTAATTAAAACATCTTTAGAATACATTCTGGTCATATCAGTTATGTATTTTTCCCATTTATCCTTTTCAGGAGATTTACTTTTATAATCTGCTAACCATTCTTTTTGATAGGTTTCTATAAAAGCCGGATTAACGAGCTTTAAGTACTCAAGGACTTCAGTGTTTATCCCATCCATTCTGCTATTTACTCCTGAAGCAATGATTTTCTTAACTTTATCAGGTCTCTTTGCAGCTAAAAGTAATGCAGTAATACCGCCATCACTGTATCCAATAATATAAACACTATCCAATTTGAACTGGTCAATCATATTTGAAAAATAATCAGTCATTAAGTCAAAACTTAGTGAATCAGCTTGTTCTGATCTTCCGTGTCCCGGACTATCCACCGCAATAACTTTGAAATGCTTTGCAAATTTTGGAATGACCTGCTGAAAATCGTGAATTGAACCGAATCCACCATGAAATAATAATAAAGGCATCCCACTACCATATTCTTCATAATAAATATTCGTATTGGATAAACTGATGTACTTCCCATGGTTTGAGCCATAATTGATTTCTTGTCCATAACTCATCCATGAATAAGTAACAAGAAATAAAAGGACGATTGGTAATTTGAGTGATTTCATGATATTTATTTTTTTTGGTTGAACTTGTTCATAACGTTCTAGTATGACTATTTCAATCAAACTGAAGGAAAGCTTGTGTTAAGCTATCAATCAGGTCGCTGGCAATAATGGCTGGCTGCCCGCTATATTCGGCAGAAATATCGCCAGCAAGCCCATGTAAATAAACTGAAGTTATGGCAGCATCCTCTGGTGAATAATCTTGTGCCAGCATTCCTAATACAATACCGGTTAGTACATCTCCACTACCTGCTGTTGCCATTCCCGGGTTTCCTGTTGTATTAAAATAAACACGTCCATCGGGAAATGTGATGCAGCTATTTGCACCCTTGAGGACAACAATTACTTTATACTTTTTCGAAAAGTTGAGTTGAAGCTTTAAGCGTGAATAGGAATCTTTGCTTTCACCTGCCAGCCGTTCAAACTCTTTGGGATGTGGAGTGAGAATCGAATTTTCAGGAAGAAGATCGAACCACTCTTTATTCTCACTGAGAATATTCAAAGCATCAGCATCAAGAACCAGTTTATTTGGTTTTGACTGCAACAGATTCTTTAATGCTCTTTGTGAATTGATTTTCAAACCAAGTCCAGGCCCAACCCCAATAGCTGAAAACTGCGCTAAATCAGGAAACTCGGTAAACATCAAGTCAGAAGGATCAATGCAACACATTGCTTCTGGAACAGCGGTTTGAATAATCTCATAACCCGTGCGGGGAATATGGCTGGTTAGCAAACCGACACCAGCTCGCAAACATGCTTTGGAAGCCAACACAGCAGCACCCATTTTCCCATAAGAACCTGCAATTAATAAGGCATGTCCATAAGTGCCCTTGTGTGAAAATTTGGATCGTTTTTGCATTTTATTGGATACAAAATCAGCAGTAACAAAACAATAAGGTGTTTCGAATTCATTAATTGCATTTGGGTGTAAGCCAATTGGCAACACTTCCCACTTGCCAAGCATCTCTTCATGCTCCGGGAAAAAGAAACTCAATTTGGGGAATTGAAAAGTTAGCGTATGATCTGCCTTTACAACTTTTGAAAGATCGTTTGAGGAATTGTCCTCACCAAACAGCCCACTGGGAATATCAATTGCAATTACCATTGCTTCGGATTGATTAATTTCCTCAACCACTTTTAAAGCTAAGCCATCTAAAGGCCTACTTAAACCAGAACCAAATAAACCATCTAAAATCACCGAGTTATTATTAATTACAGGAATATCATCTTCCGAGTTGATTTTATGAAGTTTCACTTTGCCCTGTTCTTCTAATCTTTTCCAATTTATTTCCGATGATCCATTTAATCCTTTTCCAAAATCAAGCAAAAATAAATCACACTGGTAATCATGCTGAGCCATCATTCGTACTACGACTAAAGCATCCCCTCCATTGTTTCCCGGCCCTGCAAAAAACACCAGTTTCTTCTCATTCGAAATATTAAAAATTAACCAGTTGGCAATTTGCAACGAAGCTCGCTCCATTAAATCAATATCGGCAATGGGTTGATTTTGAATAGTAAACTGATCAATCTCAGCAATTTGTTTAGTCGTAAATATTTTCATCTGCGCAAATTTTTTATTTGGATTTCAACATAAGGATGTCTAAAAAGCTAGACCAACGTCATCCTGAACTTGATTCAGGATCTACGTCAAGTAAAGGGAAACAAAAAAAAGAAAGAGATTCCGATCCGGCAACTGCCGGACGGGATGACGACCATTTTTTACTTTTTGGACAGCTCCCATTATCTCTTTTTGCCAAACGTTATCCAAAACTAAAGTTACAAATTCTCTGTTGAGAAAGCTGATTTTGCGATTACTTTACTTCCAGTTTGTTCAAAACATTCTAAATATTATTACCCTTTTATATCTTTTGTAACATCATTTTCCCTGACATATATCAAATTGTTGAAGTGGAAAAGTTGATTATATTTGCCACACTTGCAAAAGATTACAACGATTATTTACTAACTAAAAAGATAAAAAATGTTTAAAGGACATCCTAAGGGTTTAATTCCTGCATCATTAGCTAACATGGGCGAACGATTTGGTTTTTACACCATGATGGCAATTCTTGTATTGTTTTTACAAGCGAAGTTTGGATTGAACGGAACAAATGCTGGAATTATTTATGGTGTATTCTACTTCTCAATTTACATTCTGGCACTTGTGGGAGGTATTATTGCTGATAGAATTAAGAATTACAAAGGAACCATTTTAGTTGGTTTAATTATGATGGCTTTAGGTTACGTTATACTGGCCATTCCTACGAGTACCCCAGTAAAAGATTTCAATCTTATTTTAACAGTAACTGTTATTGGGTTATTTGTAATTGCACTTGGAAATGGCTTGTTTAAAGGAAATTTACAAGCCTTAGTTGGGCAGATGTACGACACACCTGAATATGAAAAATTAAGAGATTCCGGATTTTCCATGTTTTATGCCTTTATTAATGTTGGTGCTATTTTTGCACCATTTGCAGCAATAGGTGTAAGAAACTGGTGGTTAAGCAAGTTTGGCTTTAACTATGATGCAAGTCTACCGGAACAATGCCATGCCTTTTTAGGTGGAAATATGTCAACCGAAAATGTTGGTAGATTTCAGGAGTATGCCAACACGGCATCAAGCTCATCGGTAAGCGACCTTACTGCCTTTGCAAATCAATATCTCGATGTTTTCAATACAGGATTCCATTATGCCTTTGGTGTTGCCATTATTGCTATGTTGATTTCATTGGTTGTTTTCATTGTCAATAAAAAGAATTTTCCTGGTGTTAAAAAAGTAGTGAAAAATGAAATAGGAGAAATTACTGACGAAATAAAAATGGAAGCAAAAGAAGTAGCTCAAAGGATGTATGCCTTATTAGCTGTTTTTGGAGTTGTTATTTTCTTTTGGTTCTCATTTCACCAAAACGGACTAACACTTACTTTCTTTGCCAGGGATTACACGGACTTAAGTCTTTTTGCATTCAATATTCTGGGTGTAAGTTTTGAAGGAGCTGAGATCTTCCAATCAATGAATCCTTTCTTTGTGGTATTTCTAACTCCACTTGTGGTAGGTTTATTTGGCTGGTTGCGCCATCGCAATATAGAACCTTCAACACCAAAAAAGATTGCCATTGGAATGGGAATTGCATCTTTAGGATTTGTTTTAATGATTTTTGGTTCGTTTGGTCTTCCTCTATTCACTGAAGTTAGTGCGTTACATGATGGTACACCTTTAACAAATGTAGAGCGAGTGACACCATTCCTATTGCTGGGTACATATTTTATCCTTACTGTTGCTGAATTATTTATTAGCCCGATGGGAATATCTTTTGTATCAAAAGTATCTCCTCCTCAATACCAAGGACTAATGCAAGGTGGATGGTTAGGTGCCACAGCACTTGGTAACGGACTTTTGTTTATTGGAGCAGTCCTTTACGAATCTATTCCAATATGGATGACCTGGAGTATATTTGTTATTGCAACAGCTATTTCAATGATCACAATCATCTTTATGATTAAATGGTTAGAAAGAGTTGCTAAATAACAACTAAAATATAAATCACATAAAAAGAGGCTGTTTCAATTAAGAAACAGCCTCTTTTCTTTCAATCTATTTCGTTGATTATTCTATACTTTTACTTCAACCAGTGCTCCCTCAATAATCTTCTCAACAACTTCTTCATCTAAAAGTGTTGAAATATCTCCGAGATTAGTAGCATCTCCTTCTGAAACTTTGCGAAGAATACGTCTCATAATTTTACCACTTCGGGTTTTGGGTAAGCCAGGAACCAGTTGTACTAAATCCGGACGGGCAATTGGTCCAATAATTTTTGTTACACCCTGCTTGATACTTTTCCGAATTCCTTCTTCTCCACCTGTTGACAATTCTCCACAAACAACAAAGGCATAAATTCCTTGTCCTTTTATGCTATGAGGATAACCTACCACCGCTGATTCATTCACCAATGGATGCTCATTAATTGCATTCTCAATTTCAGCAGTTCCTAATCGGTGACCAGAAACATTGATTACATCATCAACACGGCCTAAGATTCGGTAGTAACCATCTTCATCACGTTTAGCACCATCTCCTGTAAAATAATAGTTTTTGAATGTAGTAAAGTAAGTTTCCTTAAAGCGATCATGATCTCCCCAAAGTGTACGTGCAATTCCTGGCCATGGGTACTTAATACAAAGGTTTCCTTCTACAGAATTTCCCGTAAGCTCCTTCCCTTCTCCATCAACAATTATGGGTTGAACACCGGGTAGTGGCATTGTTGCAAACGAAGGTTTAGTTGGAGTGACTCCTGCAATTGGAGAAATCATTACGCCACCAGTTTCAGTCTGCCACCAGGTATCAACAATCGGACATTTATTTTTACCAACATGATCATGATACCAGTGCCATGCTTCTTCGTTGATTGGCTCACCAACCGTTCCCAAAACCTTAAGAGAAGACAAATGCTTCCCATCTAAATAATCATTTCCTTTTGCCAACAAGGAACGAATAGCTGTTGGTGCTGTATAAAACTGATTCACCTGATGCTTATCCACAATATCCCAGAAACGACCAGCATCGGGCCATGTTGGAACACCTTCAAACATCAAGGTTTTTGCACCATTCAGCAGAGGCCCATAAACAATATAGGAGTGACCGGTAATCCAGCCAATATCTGCTGTACAGAAATAGACATCACCGGCTGAATACTGAAATACATTTTTAAATGTATATGCCGTATATAACATGTAACCACCTGTAGTATGCACTATTCCTTTTGGTTTACCAGTTGACCCGGATGTGTACAGAATAAACAATTCATCTTCCGAATCCATTTCTGTTGCCGGGCATTCTGGTGATTGTCCGTCTACAGCTTTATGCCACCAGATATCTCGTCCAACATGCATATCAACTTCTGAATTGGTTCGTTTTAATACCACTACTGTTTCAATAGAAGGACAAGTCTCTAATGCTTCATCAGCAATTTTTTTAAGAGGTGTGATTTTTGAACCACGATAACCACCATCGGCAGTTAATAAAACTTTACAGCTTGAGTCATTTATGCGTTCTGCCAATGCATTTGCTGAAAACCCTGCAAATACGACAGAATGGATTGCTCCAATCCTTGCACATGCAAGTAATGCAATTGCTAATTCGGGAACCATCGGCATATAAATTGCAACCCTGTCTCCTTTATTTACACCCAATCGTTTTAGTGTATTTGCAAATTTATTGACTTCTGCAAAAAGTTCGGAATAGGTTAACGTTCTGGTTTCTTCACTCGGATCATTCGGTTCCCAAATTATGGCTTCCTGATCACCATGTGTGTACAGATTTTTCTCAAAGATGTTTTCTGTCAGATTCAACTTACCATTTAGAAACCACTTTATTTCTGGTTTCTCAAAGTCCCATTCCAGCGTTTTATCCCAGCGTTTTCTCCAATAAAAACTTTCAGCTTGCTGAGCCCAAAATGCTTCTGGATTTGCTACACTTTTTTGATATTCATGGATGTAACCACCCAAACTGTGAATTTTGTTAATCATATTTTCAGTTTTATTAGTTTGGAATTTTAAACCTTAAAAAAATAATTAGACTGAATTCAAATAACAAATTAGGACTGAATATGTTTGAATGGCTGAAAGTTATCTTCAATTTAAAGATGTGTAGCTTTAACTTTCTTGAACTAATTAATAAATTGTATTTTCGAGGAAAGTTAACCAACTGGCTTATCATGAAAAAAAAGACAACCATTCAGTTCCTTCAAGTATTAATCACATTCATCATTATTCTTGCAGGATATTCTTGCAACATAAAAAGTGAATATAATTCCAGTCAAAAACCCAACATCATTCTAATCAACATTGATGACATGGGTTGGTTAGATGTTGGTTTTATGGGATCTGAATATTACGAAACTCCCAATCTGGATGAGTTAGCCGCAAATGGAATGATTTTCACAAATGCATACGCTGCAGCTGCTAACTGTGCTCCTAGCAGAGCTTGCCTAATGAGCGGGCAATGGACACCTCGACATGAAATATATACTGTTACTAATTCGGACAGGGGGAAAAGTAGAGATAGAAAATTGATTCCAACTCCAAACATTGAGTATATGCCAACGGACAATGTACTTATACCTGAATTATTAAAAGAAGCTGGCTACACCACCTGCCATGCTGGGAAATGGCATTTGACAGACGATCCTTTACAAGACGGCTTTGATGTAAACATTGGAGGTTGTCATGCCGGTAATCCTGGTAGTTACTATCCTCCATACAAATCCGTTCCACTTGAAGCTCCCTCTGATAATTATTACCTGACCGATCTTATCATGGACAAAACACTCGACTTTGTAAAGTCTACAAATGAGAATCCTTTCTTTTTGTATTATTCTCCATACGCAGTCCACACACCAATTCACCCCGTTGAAAAATTACTTCCCAAGTATGAAAACAAAGCTGAGTGGAATGGTCAGAACAATGCAAAATATGCAACAATGGTCGAGAATATGGATACACAAATAGGCCGTCTTATTCAACTTCTGGAAGAAACTCAAAAACTTGACAACACTTTTATTCTTTTCATCTCGGATAATGGTGGAGTTTATAAAATAACAAAACAATGGCCACTTCGTGCAGGGAAAGGTGCCTACTATGAAGGAGGAATCAGGGAACCCATGTTTGCATATTGGAAAAATAAAATTGAAGCCGGGACAAAATCTGACGTACCTGTAACAAATCTAGATTTCTATCCAACCATATTAGAAGTTGCCGGTGTTAAAAAACCAGAGAGAAAAACACTTGATGGAGACAACATACTTCCATTATTGACTAGCACCGGTGAATTCAACCAGAGATCACTCTTCTGGCACTTCCCAATTTATTTACAGGGAGGAAACGATGAGACACAAGACCTGGCTTTCCGCACCAGACCTGGTTCAGCAATTAGATATGGGGATTGGAAGCTCATTCAATATTTTGAGAATAACGATCTTGAACTGTATAATCTAAAAGAAGATATTAGCGAAAAGAACAATCTTGCTGACGCCAAGCCTGAAAAACTTCAAGAATTATTGAGCATGCTTGAAAATTGGAGAGAAGAAACAAATGCTCCTGTACCAACGGAACTTAACCCAGATTATATTGAAAACTAAATGAGTAAACTAACAGCAAATATTATTGGTGCAACTGGCTTAGTTGGCACCCAATTGGTTCAGCTCCTAATTAATGATGATCGCTTTGAAAAAGTTTCTGTTTTTACACGCAGACCAACTGTGAATTCACATTCAAAACTAACAGAGCATGTTATCGATTTTAACGATATCGATTCCTGGTCAGAACTGATACAGGGAGATGTCCTTTTTTCAACATTAGGAACAACTATTAAAACTGCTGGCACACAGGAAAAACAATATTTAGTTGATTACACTTACCAATTTGAAGTTGCACAAGCAGCTTCAAAAAATGGAGTCTCAGTTTATGTATTGGTTTCATCTACAGGGGCAAACTCAAAATCCAGAGTTTTTTATAGCAAGATGAAGGGGCAGCTTGATGACGCTGTTCAACAACTTAATTTCAAGAAAATCTCAATTATACGTCCATCAATACTTGATGGAGATAGAAATGAAAATAGAACAGGTGAAAAATTTGCACTAAAGCTTAGCCACTGGATTACAAAATTTCTTTTCAAAAAATATCGACCAATTAAGGACATAATAGTTGCCCAGGCAATGATCAATTCAGCCATAAATAATCAAACAAATAAAAGGTGCAGCATTTATGAATTAGAGGAAGTTTTTGAGCTTGCAGATAATTCTTAACCGTCAATTACAATTTCAGCCTTATATGCATTTTTGCAAGTAGTGCTGCAAGACCAACCATAGTAAGTGCCCAAACAATTGACCCACCAACAGCAAGAAGTTGACTGGCATCTTGTTTGTAAAATAAGATGGGGAGTGATAATCCCCAAATTGCGTAATATAAAATATCGGGTGCCAAATAGGTAGTCAGTGAATTTTGACCTGCAGGCTTCAGTAAATTTGACCAACGCACCCATTTCTTAACATCAAGCACATAATACAAAATCAGAAATATTCCGATACTAATTCCATTGCATATAAATGTCCAGCTTGGAGTTCCCTGCCCCTTTGAAATTATAAACCAATTTCTTAAGACAAATCCAAAGGCAAATGACAACACCGATAAAGTAAAAAGTATTGTCATTAATCGTTTATGATCATTTGAGAACCTTTTCATGATCAAACTAACTAATAATCCTGACAATACTACAAATGGAACATTCCCATCAATAAGAACCCCAAATATTGGTTTTACAGGTTCAAGAAAACCAAGCATTCCAAACTTTGAAGTAATATGCAATGCCAATACAAAAAGCCAGACAGCAAATATCTTCAGTAAATTATTGCCCGCATATAAGTAGGTAACTGATGCAGCAAAATACCCCCACCCAATTAAGCCAAGAATTCCCCACCAGCCAAGTATAATCCATGTTGGTTCTTCGGCGGTACCTCCTTTATAAATAAATAACAATATCGCTAAGCCTAAAATGCCTAAAGACTTTAAACCTATTGCTAATTTTTTCTTATTTTTAGAATAGTTATTCCAAATCAGGAATACACATACGTACATTAAAATAGCCCACAGATTTTTCCCAATAATCGTTAGATCTGAATTAATACGTTTGGAATTGACCATTAAAATACCAATTGCCAATAAACTAAACGTTCGAACTAAAATATGAAACAGAATCTTTCCCTTATTATCTCCTCGTTTTAATCTGTTTTGAATAGCAAAAGGTATTGCCATTCCAACCATAAATAAGAACCCCGGGAAAACCCAATCTGCAAGTCCCATTCCATCAAAATTTGCTTTGGTGTGAACCATCCACTCCGGAACACCCGAAACATACAAGTCATTTACAAAAAGCATTAATACCAATGTAAATCCTCTCATTATATCAATTGAAAGAATCCTGGATGAAGGTGTTTTTATTGGTGCATTCATATTTCGTTGTTTGATGTGAAAATAATAAAAGAATCTTGAACAAAACTAAGCTTCTTATCCAAACCTCATTTCATCACACTTACTTCAACTTTTTTTAATAAATTTAATTCGAATTGCAACCCTAGAAAATAATCCTTGTCAGTAATAGCGTAAACAGACTAAGAATTGGGAAAAGCAGCATTTATACACCAAGACCTGATTGAAGACAGCAAGCACGGCAGCGACCGGGCACGCTTTCAATTGTATCAGCTATATTCCAAAGCGATGTTCAATGTATGTTACCGCATGATGAATAACCGTGAGGATGCGGAGGATATGCTTCAGGAGGTATTTTTGCAGGCTTTTACCAAACTAGATCATTTTCGCTATGAATCGAGCTTTGGCACATGGATTAAAACCATAGCTATAAGAACTTGTATCAATTTCATTAAAAAGCGAAAACTTGATCTGGTGTATTGTGAAGAAATATACGATCAAGGGTCATCGGATGAAAAAACAGATGATGCTGAATTATCGGTAGACAAAGTTCTCAAAGCTATGGAGAAATTACCAGAAGGGGGGCGGATCGTTTTTTCACTATACCTGTTGGAAGGGTACGATCACGGTGAAATTTCCCAAATAATGGGCATTACCGAATCGACCTCTAAATCGCAGTATATGCGAGCAAAACGCAGGGTGCAGGATATTTTAAGTAACGAACAAATGCAAACAGCATGAAGAAAGATCGTTTAGAAACATTTATTACAGATAATAAAACATCATTTGATGTTCATACTCCATCAGCCGATGTTTGGGGAAAACTGAATAAAGAACTTCAGCAAAAAGAAAAGAAACACTGGATACAATCACGGTGGTTGCATGTAGCTGCAATTCTTGTTGTCATCTTTATTGGATCAGGCATTGTCGTCAATTCATTTATGTCTCCATCAAATGGAATTCGGTTATCGGATAATGCCGATCCTGAAGTTCGTGAATTAATTGAAGCCGAAGCCTATTATGCACATCAAGTGAATGGGAAGATGAAGGAGATCCGTAAATGTTACAAGCTAATTCCTGAATTACAAATTGAAGTTGAAAATGACCTGCTTGAGTTGGAAGGTATGTACAAAGAATTGAGAAGAGACCTGAAAGAGAATGTTTCCAACAAAGAGGTTATTGAAGCTATGATAGAAAACAATCGCTACCGGATGAAACTGGTAGATGAAGTACTGGAACAGATTAATTGCTAAGACATGAAGAATATACGCTTAAGTCGCCAACTGATTTTACTATTTGTTATACTTTTTTCCGGAAGTATAACCGCCCAGGCACAATTTACCGAAACCCGTGAATTTGTAAAGAGGTTCAAGGTAAATCCTGAACAAAGCATTGAAATCACAAATAAATACGGGAAAATCGAACTCATAACATGGGAAAAAGATTCCGTAGTTTTTGAGGTCAAGATGAAAGTAGAAGAAAAAAAGCTTTCCCGATTGGATAAGGCTTTGGACAACATTGATTTTGATTTCACTGAAAGTCAGCACTACCTTATTGGGCGCACTATTGCTGATAAAAATAGAAGTCATCTAGGAAGTGAGTTCTTAAAATTTAAAGAAACCTTATTGCAAACAGATGGAAGCGTAGAAATTGATTATAAAGTTTGGTTACCGGCAACCAATCCCCTAAAAGTTGAAAATAAATTTGGTGATATATATATGGATGATTATCAGGGCGAACTTGAAATTAGACTAAGTAACGGGAAACTTAAGGCTCATGATTTTAACAACCGCACTCGTCTCTTTCTAAATTTTGCCGACGCAATGATTAACAATATGAGCAGTGGAAATATAGAATCAAATTATAGTGATGTGTACATTAAGAACGGGAATCAAATTAGCTACTCAGGAAAATCCTCAGAAGTTGAAATCATCGAACTTAAAAGTCTTACAATTGACTCCCGTCGTGACAAGTTCCGAATAAGGCGGATTGGAATGTTAGAAGCCAAAGGTAATTTTTCAAACTTTAGAATAACCGATCTGCTTGAACGCGCTACTTTTCGGATGGTTTATGGTGACCTTGAAGTTGAAAATGTAATGTCTGATTTTGAAGACATTCGAATTGAATCAAAATCGACAGATATAAGCCTATATTTTCCAGCAGAATCTGAGTTCGGATTTGAAATTAAGGAAACAAAAGCCGAGGTTGATCTACCACGTGAAGTAGAAATAGTTGAAAGAAATGAAATTGATCATAAAGAAGGAACTTTCAGAGTTCAAGGGCACTTTGGAGAGAACACTGAGGCTGATGAAAAACTCTATATCAATGCAATTTCAGGAAAAGTAAATATTGGAATAAATTAATTTCCAGATAAATGAAAACTTTTTGCACGAAAATTGCAACCCCCGATTGAAAAGCTTGTCAATAATTAAAGAAACAAGGAAACAGCAAGCTTATTTAAAAGAAAACGATTAAACATTTTAAAGTCATGAAACAAATGAAACCAATTTGCCTGGCTATAGCTATGGCCTTACTTTTCGGACTAACTTCCTGTTTGGAAGATTTTAGCATCAACGGAAACGGCATTACTGAAACAGAAACCAGATGGGCAACTCATTTTGACGAAGTCCAATCAAGTGGTTCTTTTGCAGTAAGCATTGTCCCTGGTGATGAATTCAATATTGAAGTTACTGCCGAATCAAACCTACTTGAATACATTGTTACAGATGTTGACAATGACAAGTTAAAGATTCGTACCCGTTCGGGTCACAATTTGCACAATCATAATCCTATTGAGGTGTATATAACTATGCCATCCCTAAATGAAGTGAACCTTAGTGGAAGTGGATTCATCCATACCGGATTTTTTGAAGCTGATCATTTAAATGTACGAGTTTCAGGTTCAGGAGAAATACAAACCGAAGTTTCAGTAAGAGAATTAGATGCACGAATTTCTGGTTCGGGAAAAGTTATTTTAAATGGAGATGCTGTCAATACAAATATTGCCATAAGTGGCTCAGGAAAGGTTTTATCTTATGACCTTATCCAACAATTCTGTGATGTCACTATTTCCGGAAGTGGTGATGCGTATGTAAATGTTGAGCAAATGTTGGACGTTAGCATTTCAGGAAGCGGTGATGTACTATTCATCAACACACCCGAAATTCAAAGTCACATTAGCGGTTCAGGGAAAGTAATCAATGATAATTAATGAATAAGCATTTTACTATGAAGAAATTTGTACTCATACTATTTCTGGGAATTTTGGCTATGACTACCAAGGCTCAGGAAAACTCACAGGCTATTGGTATCCGGGGAGGTCTTACATCAGGATTTGAATACCGTGCTTTTGCAAATGATTTTGTTTCTTACAAAGTACTTCTTAGCACAAGAAAAAGGGGTATTCAGCTTACCGGAATGAAGGAATTTCATAGCCCAGGACTTTTTGATTTTTCCGATCAGGTAAATTTCATTTATGGATTTGGAGTGCATGTTGGTTATGAACGATGGAATGCTTACGATCCTCGTGAAATTCCCTATGGACCGGGGTCATATCATTTCAGTAAACGAACCGGTGTAATTGCTGGTTTGGACGGACTCGCTGCGGTAGAATATAACTTTGTAGAGGTACCAATATCCGTAGGATTTGAAGTGAAACCATATTTCAATCTATTTGGTAAAAACTTCTTCCAGCTGCATCCTTTTGACTTTGCCTTTACCATTAAATATGCCTTTTAAAACAAACAATTAAACGAATAGAAAACATGAAAAAACTTGCAATACTGTTAATCTTTGCACTTTGTGTTTCAACCACATATGCACAGGACGAATACCGCGATCAGGATGAGATGTCTACTATCTTCTCAAAAAAACGGTCTAATGGAGGCTACGGAGCAATTAGTTTTGCCTATTCTGAAATTGACGGCAGAGATGCATTTATTGGCGGAGCCCGTGGTGGTTGGATAATTGACCATTCTTTTGCAATTGGCTTAGGTGGTTATGGTTTTATTAACGACATCAACTACAACGATATTTTTGATAATGATCTGGATTATAACCTTGCCGGTGGATATGGCGGTATTTTTATCGAGCCAATTATTGGATCACGCATGCCAGTTCATCTCTCGTTCCCTATATTATTTGGTGTTGGTGGTGTAGCTTATATAGAAAATCATAACCACTGGGATTATTGGTGGGCTGATGATGAAAACTCAGATGTTTATTTTGTGTTTGAACCTGCGGTTGAATTGGAATTTAACATGACTCGTCATTTTAGGGTTGCTGCATCTGCCAGTTACCGTTTTACATCAGATATTGAAATGCTTAATACCGACCCGGATATCCTGAAAGGTTTTACCGCAGGATTGGTATTTAAATTCGGGAAGTTCTAGTCTGCTTTTACCAAAGTAAGTCTTGTCCGGCTATTGACGGATGACACCGGAATCTTGTTGAAGATTCCGGTTTTTTTGTGTGAAAAAAGAAGGGAAAAAGAATCCTTACAATTTGGGATCAATAGCAAATGGAAGTTGCAAATAGTCACCCGAAATTAGTCATTAATGGTCATCTGCAGTCATTATTTTAACGACCAAGAACGCTAAGCGTATTCAGAAACCACAAACAAAAGACTGAAATCCGTGACTGAATAATGGATTCTCCATTCTGTATTGCAGGATGTTCAGATTATCAGATTAATCATCTGAAATTCAGACAAGCTTGTTTGGTAATTCAACCTGAAACTCGCAACTAGTAACCCGAAACTGAATTTTTACATGTTTTACTTCTCCTTTTTCCCTAATTTTGCAGCCGGATCAGATCGTTAAAATGAAAAACAAAGAATTAAAATATTACGGTGCTGCTTTATTAGCCATGTTCTTTTGGAGCTTCTCTTTTGTATGGTTCAAAATTGCATACAAAGCTTATGATCCTATGACCGTAGTTTTGTTCCGGCTCATAATTTCTGCAGCCATCATATTTGCATTTGCAAAGTTAGCCGGCAAGCTTCAACCCATTAGAAAGGAAGACATTAAATGGATGATATTACTTTCATTTTTTGAACCCTTTCTGTACTTTATGGGTGAAAGTTTTGGGCTGAAATATGTCTCTTCAACTGTAGCAGCCGTAATTGTTGCAACGATACCACTATTCACACCAATAGCTGTCTGGTATTTTCATAAAGAAAAATTGAGTTGGGCAAATATTATTGGATTAAGCATTTCATTTATGGGAGTGAGCCTGGTAGTGCTCAACAAATCTTTTGGGCTCTCTGCTTCCCCTTTAGGAATTGCACTTGAATTTATTGCGGTACTTTCAACAATTGGCTATGCAATTATCCTTAAAAAGTTAGCTGATCGCTACAACAGCTATACAATAGTCACCTATCAGAATTTTATTGGCGTGTTCATGTTCCTTCCATTTTGGGCTATTTTTGAGGCATCAAAAACTTTTCAAACACCATTTAATCAAGAAGCATTTATGGCTATTGTAAAACTTTCCATTTTTGCCTCTATATTTGCATTTTTATTATATACCTATAGCATCAGAAATATTGGAATCAACAAATCCAGCATGTTCATTAATGCTATTCCTGTTTTTGTAGCTATCCTTGCATATATCATACTAGGAGATCAACTAAGTATTCAAAAGATTATTGGGATTTGTGTTGTAATTGCAGGCTTATTCCTTGCTCAACTTAAACGAAAAAAACGCAAAGATGGAAGGAAGCATCCTATATTTCAAGCCTGAGGAATTAAAAAAAATGACTGCCAATCGCAAGCAGGATTTTACAGCTCTCATTCAGAAATTAAAAAAGAAAAAGCCGAAGAATCTGGACACAATCGTTCATGATTTGCATTATGAGGCATTTGAAAAATTCAATTGTCTGGATTGTGCTAATTGTTGTACCAGCATTAGCCCCATTGTTACTGACAAAGATGTTGAACGCCTAGCCAAATCTCAAAAGCAAAAAGCAGCTGACTTTATTGATTCTTTTTTAATAATGGATGAAGACAATGACTACGTTTTTAATGAAACACCTTGTCCATTCCTAATGGGAGATAACTATTGCTGTGTATACGAAAACCGTCCACGCGCATGCCGTGAATATCCACACACCGATCGTAAACGATTCTTTCAGATACTGAATCTCACTTTGAAAAACTGTGAAGTTTGCCCAGTCGTTTTTGCAATTGTTGATGATTTGACAAAGTGCAACGATTTCTAATAGGTGAGGAGATTTCCAATCTCCAATTAATATGGAAATTAAAAACTTTCTTTTTCTAATATGCGATTAAAAACCGTATCACCCTTAAAAAATTCACCCATGAAAAAGGTTAATAATGAAGTTATTGTATTTTACTATTAAGGTTAGAATTAAAGAAAAAGGTTTGCTGAAAGTAAACAAAAACCTTATCCAATAAGGAAACCTTAGTAGCAAAATAAAACCCCGGAACACACAACCTTATTCGCTTTATTATCGATTGTACCATGTATGAATTAATAAGGTTAATTGATTTGGGACGTTCCTTATTCTACTAAGGTTAAATCAAAAAAATTAGGTTTTTCTTTTTTGAGCCAATTAAAAACTTTATCGAACAAAATAAACCTTAGTAGAAGAAATTACACAATACACCACAACCTTATTAACCTTATTTTTTCAATGTGCTTTGATAATCCCGCAGGTGAGGAAGTTTCCAACTTCCATTTTAATTGGAGCTTAAAAATCTCCTCACCCTAAAATCATACATACATTTGCTCAAAATCAAACAATTCCCTAACTTTCAGATTATAATGGGATACCGCCCTAAACTCTTTTTTATGCTAAAAATTATGAATCACTACCTGCTAACTTTTTATTTATTACTACTTTCTTCTCTAGCCCCTGCGTATTCTGTATCGGCTAAGAGTTTGGATAATGCGGAAGCTAATTTAGAGAATGAGATTGAGGCTAATGTTAAAGCTGGGACTTCTGGAGATTTTGATTATACTAAACTTACTGGTATGGATGTTTTTCCCAGGCCTGATTTGATGGGGCAGGAATATGCGGCGTTTAATGGATTAGATAGAGCTGGAAAGATGCAGGTATTGGAAGATATGGGAGTATTGGATAATACTTCTACACATGATTATTTGAGAAGAGAAGATGTTGGATGGGAGAATAAATTTGAATGTGGAGAGTTCTCGGGACAAAAAGATATTAACTTTTTTGGATGTGAAAATCTGGAGAATTGGTCAGAAAAAGATAAATTTGACATAACACAGAATGGGAAATATAATCTACCTGTCTTTTCTGTTGCAACAAATATTACCGAAGGCGGATCTGGCGAAACGAACACAGTAACTTCCGGACATTGGATTAATGGAATTTTTGTTGGGCCTGAAGATTCTAATGTGAAAGCTGATCCTAAGAAATTTGATCAATGGGTATTTTTTGAGCCACAGGCAGAAGGGACTTATTATGTACAACCTGGAGATTTCGGGATGAATAAAGATGGTAAAGCAGATATATATTGGTTTGGACACAGTCCAGATGCTATGGGAAACTGGAAACATTATGATACAAAGCTTATTGAGTTCAGATTAAAAAATAGTCTAGCAGATGAGACAAAGACTAGAACTACTTCGTATCTTTTAACAGAAAACCCACATACCACAACTGTTAAGTTGAGTCAATTGGAAGATAAATTAATTGAGAGAGGAGCTAATGCACCTGACCTTTCGTCTGAAGCTATGGGGATCCCGACGGTGTCGACTAATTTAGAAGATTATGAAGCAATGATGAAGCATGAAGATGGGGAGAAGACTTATTTGATTGATAGTGATCATCCTGAGTATTTTACATTTACAAGACAATTTACGGCCGATGTTGAGATGGGACGTTGGAGTGCTGAAAATGCTAAGAATTTAGCAGATACAATCAGGCAAGATATTAGAGTTGGGGATACAACTAGTCCAGTGGTTACTGCACCTGCAGATATAACTATTGGATATAATACTTCAACTGGAACGGAGATAACAGGCGAAGCGACTGGAACTGATGATTCTCCTTATACTTTAGATAGTTGGTATGAAGATAATATTATTAGTCAAGATGCAAATTATAAGGTTATTGAGAGAACTCATTTTAAAGAAGATATTAGTGAAAATCTTGGAAGTGATAAACAGAAAATAACAGTTGATTTGAACACCGGAATGAATGAAGCTAAAGCTCAAGGTGGGTTTGACATTGAACCACAATATTCTTCCCGTGGAGTTAATTTGAAAACTTTTGCTTCTGAAAGAGGCGATGTGGCTCTGAAGGTATTTAATTTAAACGGACAACTTGTTAAACAAGAGCATTTTGGAATAAGCCAGGGAATGCAAAAAGATGTTTGGATGAATGAGAATTTTACTCCAGGAACATACCTAATTAAAGCAAGCCTAAAAACGGCAAGCAATATTTTGATACTGAAAAGATAAACCTCGGATGTAGCGGTTATTAACCGCTGATCTCGGGATTGGAAGTTTTCAACTTCCAATTAATTGGAGGTTAAAAACCTCCTCACCTATAAAATCCACCCATGAAAAAGAAAGAACACTACAAGCACATTCTCCCACATTACCAACAACCCGGCCAAACCTATTTTGTTACCTGGTGTTTAAAAGATGCTGTTCCCTCAAAAGCAATAGCCCGATATAAAACAGATAATGAGGAAAAGAAAAACCAAATAGATACTGCAAAAACGTTAAAAAAAAGTCAAGTTGTAATTGACAGTTTGAAAAAAGAATACTTACAATTACTTCAACAATACATCAAAGCATATAAAGAATTGCTTGACATTTCTCAACCTTCTATTGATCTTGTAGCACCTGAGATCTTAAATATCATAAAAGAATCATTACACTTTTGGGAGGGCAAAAAATTAGAAACTTATGCTTACTGTGTGATGCCCAATCATGTTCATTGGGCTTTCAGAGTTTTTGAAAAAGAGGAAGATGGGAAACCAGTTTATCTTCAAGACATCATGCACTCTGTTAAGCGAAATTCTTCGTATAAAATCAATAAACTTTTGAATCGACATGGCACTTTATGGCAAAAAGAAAGCTATGATACAACCATCCGCGATGATATTCATTTAATGAATACAATTGATTACACACTGAACAATCCTGTCAAAGCAGGTTTTGTTGACAGCTGGGAAGAGTGGGACGGATGTTGGGTTGGAGAATATTAACTGGGTGTGGAAGTTTTCAACTTCCAATTTAACTGCGATTGAAAATCGCATCACCCAAAAAAATTCTTCAACCAAACTAAAACTTCAACCTTCTTCTTAACTCATTCATATCAAAACGAAGATTCAACTTTAATCGCCCACTATTGGGTTGACTTTGTTTTGAAACAGAATAAATTTCTTCGATGATGTGCTTGTATTTTTCAGCGACAAAATTTCGTTTTAGTTTCAATGTTGGAGACAAGTCGCCAGTCTGTGGAGTCCACTCTTCACAAACCAATCGGAACCGTTTAATTTCCTCATGCACACCCAATGTTCGATTAATGACAGCTACTTCCTTTTGAAACTGAGAAATCACCTCTTGTTTTTGAACCAGTTCTTCATTATCCCTGAAATGAATTTTATGCTTCGAACACCAGTCATGCAGATACTCAAAATTTGGAGATATTAATGCACTGGCAAATTTTTCATTGGCGCCAATAATCATTGCCTGTTCAATAAAGAAAGATTCCTTTAGCTTATTCTCAATCATTTGAGGAGCAATATATTTTCCACCCGAAAGCTTAAACATCTCTTTCTTACGATCAGTGATCTTCAAATATTTTCCATCTTCAAAAACACCTATATCTCCCGTGTGAAACCAGCCATCTTTATCAATCACTTCAGCAGTTATTTCAGGTGCTTTGTAATAACCTTTCATCACACATGGCCCCTTACAAAGTATTTCACCGTCATCGGCAATTTTTACTTCCATTCCTTCCAACACTGGTCCAACAGTTCCAATCTTCATTTCCTTTGTGGCCCAGTTATTTACCGCAATTACTGGCGAGGTCTCTGTTAGTCCATATCCCTCCAAAGTATAAATACCTGCTGCCGCTAATAATCGTGCAATTCGAGGTTGTAATGCAGCTCCTCCAGAAACAATCAATTTCAAATTCCCTCCAAAAGCCTCTCTCCATTTTGAATAAACAAGTCTATCTGCAATGTACTGACCTATTACATAAAATGGATTGAATTTTTTGTCAAAACTAAATCGGCGAGTACGGTTAAAAGCCCAAAAGTAAATCAGTTTTTTAATTCCTCCAAGATCTTTTCCTTTCGAAACCAAACCATCATAAATTCGTTCCAGCAGTCGAGGAACAGAATTAAACATATCTGGTTTAATCTCTTTTAATGCAGGCATAATTGCACCCAAACTACCCACATAATAAATTCCCATTCCCTTATATTGAAAATGGTAGTTTACACTTCGCTCATACACATGACACAATGGAAGAAAAGAAATGACTTTATGCTGATAACCCAACTCATGACAATTAACATGAACTGTAAAATTTGAGACCAGATTGTGATGGGTAAGCATTACTCCTTTAGGCACACCAGTAGTACCGGAAGTATAAATCAATGTTGCCAAATCCTCCGGCTTAACTGAAGCTTTAATTTTGCGAAGACTGTCTGATAACTTATTTTCATTTTCGACACCCAAATTTAAGATTTCATCAAAGTGCTTGCATCCATCAATTTTATCAAAACTATATATGTCTTTGATTACTTTTAATTCGTCAGCAATTGGAGCAATCTTCTCAAAAAGTTTATTGTCGCCAACCAATACATATTTTACTTCGGCATGCGCAAGAATATATCGGTATTCTTCTTCACTTATGGTTGGATAAATGGGAAGATGTACCATTCCGGCCATTGCTAATCCCATATCAACAAAATTCCATTCTGGCCGATTGGTTGTTACCGTAGCAACAATATCGCCTTTTTCAAGCCCCAGAGCCATCATGCCCAGAGCCAACTGAGTTGACTTTTTTTTGTATTCACTTGTGGAATAAACATACCACTCACCATCCTTTTTCCCACCCAATGCATCTTTTCGGGGAAAATTTTTCTCGCAACGCTCCAGTAGATCGAACGTCCTTCTAACGTCAATACTCATAAGTTCAGATTTGAATTATACCCTTTTAACCAAACAAAGATAGCATTTAGACAAAGGGAGAAAGTGATTCAAAATATACCGTAGAATACAAAAATTCTATTTGAAATCATTCCACACAGGCACGTAATGGCTGAATATCAAGGACTAACAATTACATAAATTGACTAATCGAATTATATGTTCTACTGTACCGTTTCCTCGTACTTCTTAAATTTCATGTATGAAAGAATAACAAGTCCTGCTATTAATCCTCCAGAAACATATACTGCCCAGTGCACACCATTTGCGCTTCCTTTGCCATAAGAATGAAGGCCAGAAAGGAAATAATTCACTCCAAAATAGGTCATTAATACAGAGGTAAAACCAATCACAGAAGCCAGATTGTAATTATATCGTCCTTTTAAGGATGGGATTAAACGCATATGCACAACAAATGCATAAATCAGAACTGTTATTAGTGCCCAGGTTTCTTTCGGATCCCAACCCCAATAGCGACCCCAGCTTTCATTGGCCCATACACCTCCAAGAAAAGTACCAATAGTTAGCATGTATAGCCCAAGGGTTGCTGACAATTCACTAATGGTTGTCAATTGATCAGTAAAATGATCAATATTATTTTTATTCTTTTCATTCAGTAAAGCATATAAAATCAGTACCAGCAAGCCAAGAAAAGCACTTAATCCTATAAAGCCATAGCTTGCAGTAATAATCGCTACATGAATCAGTAACCAATACGATTTAAGTACCGGAACCAGATTGGTAATTTCTGGATTCATCCAATTTAGATGAGCCACAAAAAGTGTAATACCAGTAAGAAAAGCTGCAGTACCAATTACAAGTGGGTATTTTCTTCCGAAGATAAAGCCAGCCAGCATAGTTGCCCAAGCTACATAAACCATAGATTCGTATCCATTACTCCATGGTGCATGTCCTGAAATATACCATCGCAAGATCAGACCACCGGAATGTAAAAGAAAGATTAGGAAAATCAACCCCGAGAAGATTCTGTTAGTCCATCTGTTCATTTGTTTTAGCCTGAAAATATTCACAAACATGATCAGCAGCAGAACAAAACCAAGAAGTAAATACCAAGGAAATACTTTCTTAATAGGTTGAAACTGATTGTAAAATATTTCTCCGGAACGTTTTGATTCAGAAGGTAAAATTTCCGAGCCAAACTTTTTCTGATATGCAGCAACAGTTGCCAGAATTTGCCGGGGCTGCAAATCACTTGATGGATTCATTGATTCCAGAAGGAGATCAAAACTTCGGTTTACAAATAATGAGTCTGCAGATGGCAATCCGATAGGCCTGCCCCCAGGCGACCACCATGGATCGCTCAGATTTGCTGGAGGAAAAAGCGTTAATAATTCACCATTAAAAACAAGGAAACAAATATTCACGCGCTCATCCAGATTAATGTATGCTTTATCTAATTTATTACGGAATGCAGGCATTTTTGCATAAGCTGCTTTTACCTGATCTGCAATTCGGTATTGTCCATTCACATCAAATATTTGAGAAGCTGAAGTATATTTCCCCTGAACACCTAGAGTAGCTGCAACTTCTTTATCAATTTTCAAAAATGAAACCGTTTTCCAAAGATCAGGGTAAAGCTTCATGCTAAGAACTACCTCATCAGGAGACATTCCATTCAAAGATGATTTTCGGCACAATTTTCTTAATATCTCACCCGAGAGAGTTGACATCGGCTCTATCCGCCCATCGCGACCATGAACCCATAGTTCAGAAAAATCTTCAACTAACTGCTTTTCCAAAGATGGAATGCCTGCAGTTGATCCTTCACTCGCCTGAAGATTTCCTCCAAACATAGTTATTGCAAAAATGATGATTGCAATTCCCTTTTTATTGAGTTCTTTTAAATGTCTTACCAAAAACTGGAAGTACGAGTTCTTGTTGATTAGCGCGATAATCATTCCCAAAGTCATTAATAGATAACCAATATATGTAACCAGAGTTCCCAAATAATCTTTATTCACCGATAGTACAGTACCCAATTCATCCTGATCATACGATGACTGATAAAAACGATAACCTCTATACTTTAATGTATTATTCATAAAGATCCGCACATCTCGTTTCTCATTCCTCGCATCATCAATCAGTTCAATCTCACTGGCAAAAGACGAAGGACTTTCCGAACCAATATAGCGCTCCAATTGAAAATCTTTCAAACGTAATTTAAATGGGATATTTAGTGGCTCTGACCCATAAGTTAACTCCAGATTTGTTCCGCCAAACGCAACAGACACTGGTGTGCCAACTTGTCCTGCTCGTCCAAATACATTGACTATTGATTTCCTTTGACCATCAGACACCTCAACAATCACAGCATCTTCATGTGAATTTCCTGAAGGTTCGCGAGTTACTCTTACGATAGCTTTTGGATAGTATTTTTTTACTATAATCAGGTAACTTCCAAACGCATAAAGATGCATTGTTTTAACTTCCTCCAGAGTACCTGCCGGAATTGGAATTGGATCTCCTCCTGCCATTGAACGAAGTTGCAATTCAATATCTGCAGTAACAAAAAGTTTGTCTTCTTTAACTGAAAAACGGATATCTGCATTGTTATTAAAGCCAAGAGTAGTTGGTCCAATATTTATCACTTCACCCGGACTAAATGTAAATGCCTGCATACCCTTCCCAGCTGAAACAACAAAATCGATCATTGGTGAACCATTAGGATGCTCAGCTGGTGTACGAACTGCATTCTTCACAAAACCAATAGATTTAACACCAAGAGTTTGACTCCCAATACTTATTGATTCATTTAACTCCCTATAGCTAACTTCAGAAAATAGAACTTGCTTCTTTTCTTCCTGATTTCCAGCTTTAACTATAATATAAGATTCTGTAGAAACAATCTGGCTTGTTGTTTCACCTTCCCGAATGTGCATTACCCCTTCGTAACTCAAGTACCGTGTTATTGCTGCACCCAAAACAATCAAAACAAATGAAAGGTGAAAAATGCCAACAGCAAGCTTCTTAAGACGATAATTTTTAAATCGGATAAAGTTTACGACAAGATTGATCCCCGAAAGAAAAAACACAAGCTCAAACCAATGCGCATTATATATCAATGCTTTAGCAGCAGGCGTTCCATAATTACTTTCTACAAAGGTTGCTATAGCCATTGCAAAGGCCAGAATCAATAATAAAAAGCCCATAAAAGGCATGGAGGTTATAAATTGAATAAACTTCTTCATATAGCTGGTTTTGTTAAAATTTCGATGAATATACATCTTTAAATAATGCTGAAAAAACAGGATCAGCAAAACAACAGTACCATTAACACTTATAAAGAATTATTGGTTGAATGAACAAGACAAAATATTCAGAAAAAAATGAATTATGACTTTAATTGACCAATTTCATTTTCAATTTTTGCCAACTTCGTTTGATTATTAATTGAAAATGAAGCAGATTCTTTGGTGGTAAATTCCAATAAGACAAACGATTTTTGGCAACATAGAAGTGCTTCATCATTTTTGCCCTGGGCCTTATTCAACTCTGCATCTGCAAAAAATAATTCAGATAGAATTTCAAGGTGGTCATTTGTGTAGTTGTGATTTTCAATAAGCTCGAAAGTAAGTTTCTCCAGCGGAATTTTCCGAAAGAAGCTGGCATCTTCTTTTAACATGTCGTAATAAACCTGATCAATCGATTCTGAAGCTTTTTCAAATTCGCCTTTTCTGATCAATCCCAGAATTCCAGCAATCAAATCGCCAATCATCTCAATCATTCGCAGAAGATAGTCTCTTTGGTAACTCATTTCAAATAAACATTATGGTTCGTTCTTCTAAAGATAGGGAAAATAGGGTGATGCGGTTTTTAACCGCATAAAATCGGAAGTTAAAAACTTCCACACCCAACAAAGAAAGTCCCGACTATTAGGCCGAGACTTTCAATAATTTATTTCAACTATATTTTATTTTAAGGGACAAAAGGGATGTCATCTTTTGAAAAGATGAAATCCCTTTGCTCTATCTATCCTACAAATGTTACTGCTTTATCAATTGCAGCCTGAATTCCGGTAATGTCTTTACCTCCAGCAGTTGCATAAAATGCCTGACCACCACCGCCACCTTTCATTTCTTTAGCAGCTTCGCGAACAATCTGACCTGCATTTAAGCCTTTTTCTTTCACTAAACTATCAGAAATCATAATGCTCAAACTTGGTTTGCCACCAATTTCTGCACCCAATACAAGAAAAAGATTATCAAGCTCGCCTTTCAATTGAAACGCCAAATCTTTAATCGCCTGTGGTGAATCTAACTTCACTTTCGCAGCAATTACGTTAATGCCATTAAGCTGACTGACTTTCTTTTTTAATTCATCTTTAATTCCTGCAGCAGCTTGTTTTTCAAAAGCTCCGAGCTGCTTTCTCAGTTTTGAATTTTCATCCAACAAATCATCAACCGATTTCTTCAGGTTCTTGGTATTGTTGAACAATGCACGAACTTCCGAAATTTCATCCATATTTTTATTGATGAAAGCTTCAGCTTTATCTGAAGTAATTGCTTCAATTCTACGAACACCTGCTGATATTGCACTTTCAGAAGTAATTACGAAAAAGCCAATTTGTCCGGTAGCAGGAACATGAGTCCCCCCACAAAGCTCTACTGAATCGCCAAATTTAATTACACGTACTGCGTCTCCATATTTTTCACCAAACAAAGCAATCGCGCCCATCTTCTCAGCCTCGGCAAAAGAAATTCCATTCTTTTCTTCCTGATTGTAATTTAGACGAATTAACTCATTCACTCTATTCTGAACCTTATCCAGTTCTTCTTTGGTCACTTTTTGGAAGTGCGCAAAGTCAAAGCGCATGTAATCAGCATTTACAAGCGACCCCTTTTGTTCCACATGTGTACCCAATACTTCTCTCAATGCCTGATCGAGCAAGTGAGTTGCTGTATGGTTATTTGCAGTATTCTTACGTTTCATACCACCTACAACAGCTTTAAAAACAGCTTTTGGATCAGCAGGTAATTCTTTAGCAATATGAACCGTTAAGTCCATTTCTTTTTGGGTATCAATAATGCTTGTTTTTGCACCATTTGCCTCAATGTAACCTGAATCACCAGCCTGTCCGCCAGACTCACCATAAAATGGGGTCTTATCAAAAACAAGATGGAAAAGCGTTTTATTCTTTTGCTTCACTTCACGGTAACGGGCAATCTGAATTTCAGCTTCCAGTTGCGTATATCCTAAAAATTCAACTTCATCAATTTTCTTCAGCTCAATCCAATCTCCTGTTTCCTGAGCAGCAGCATTCCTTGAACGGTTTTTCTGTTTTTCCATTTCCGAATCAAATTCAGAACGATTCACTGTTAGTCCGTTTTCACGCAAAATCAGTTCAGTTAAGTCAAGTGGAAATCCAAAGGTATCGTAAAGTTCAAAAGCACCTTTCCCTGGAACTTCAGTTTTATTATCCTTATTAGCTTTTGTCATTACTTCATCCAGCAAACGAATCCCGGTTTCAAGCGTACGTAAAAAGCTTTCTTCTTCTTCTTTAATTACTTTTTCAATCAGCGTTTGCTGAGCTCCCAACTCAGGAAAAGCATCACCCATATTCTCTTTCAAAGTCTCAACAAGCTTAAAAATAAATGCTTCTCGAAAACCTAGGAAAGTGTAGCCATAACGAACAGCTCTTCGTAAAATTCGGCGGATCACATAACCTGCTTTATTATTTGAAGGAAGTTGTCCATCAGCAATGGCGAAGGTTATTGCACGAAGGTGGTCAGCAATTACACGCATGGCAATATCTTCTTTCTCACTTTCGCCATACTTTTTATCACATAAACTAGCAATTTTACCAATTACCGTCTGGAATACATCAGTATCGTAATTTGACTGTTTGCCTTGCAGAATCATACAGAGACGCTCAAATCCCATTCCAGTATCAACATGCTTGGCCGGAAGTTCTTCCAAACTACTATCGGACTTCCTGTTAAATTGGATGAAAACCAGATTCCAAATTTCAATTACCTGAGGATGATCTTGATTTACCAATTCGGCTCCGGAAACTTTGGCTCGTTCCTCATCATTACGAATATCTACATGAACCTCAGAACATGGCCCACAAGGCCCAGTATCGCCCATTTCCCAAAAATTGTCTTTTTTATTCCCGTTCAAAACTTGGTCGGCTGGCAAATACTTTCTCCAATAAGATTGAGCTTCAGCATCCAATTCTAAGTTATCATCTTTGCTTCCTTCAAAAACAGTGGCATACATACGATCTGCAGGAATGCCCATTTTTTCATGTAAAAATTCCCATGCCCAGCCAATGGCTTCCTCTTTAAAATAATCACCAAATGACCAGTTTCCCAACATCTCAAACATGGTATGGTGGTATGTGTCATGACCAACTTCCTCCAAGTCGTTATGCTTTCCTGAAACACGCAAACACTTCTGAGTATCAGCTATCCTTACCGATTTTGCAGATTTATTCCCAAGGAAAATATCTTTAAACTGGTTCATCCCAGCATTGGTAAACATTAGTGTTGGGTCATTCTTAACTACCATCGGGGCTGAATCAACAATCGTGTGTTGTTTCGACTGAAAAAAATCCATGAAGGCTTGCCGGATTGCTTTGGAATTCATATGCATATTCTTTAAATTTCTATAATTATCGTATCTAACTAATTCTTTCTTTTAAAACTTCTCAACGCATGGAACTCGCCATCTCATTGATTAAAACAAGAAAATTTTTAACCAATTTGGCTCGTTTCATCTCCATTGTTATAAAATTTATTAAATACGCTTAACCTGACTATAAACTTCGCAATAAAACCAGTAAAAAAATTACATTTGCATCGAAGCAAATCAGGCTATTTTAAAATCTTGCAAAGTTAGATTATTTAATTAAATTTGTTACACCTCGGAAAAAGAAATTGGTTATATGGCTAAAGCGAAGTATAAATTCAACCCCGATACGTTGAGTTATGACAAGGTTGATCAAAATCTAAAGTCGAAGCTTCCCCGTTTTTTATTCTTCTCCCTTTCCAGTATTCTGATGGGTGTGATTATCACCGTTGTTTTCCTACAGTTTTATGAAACTCCAAAAATGCGTACGTTAAAACGGGAGAACCAACAGTTGCTAACTCAATATGAGCTGATGTATAGAAATCTTGATAATATTGAAGATGTATTAGCAGACATTCAGCAACGCGACGACAACTTGTACCGTGTAATTTTTGAAGCAGACCCAATTCCAAACTCAATTCGCAAAGCTGGTTTTGGAGGAATTAATAAATATGAACATCTGGAAAGCCTTAATAATTCTGAGCTCGTAATAAATACAGCAAGGAAACTGGATATAATCTCTAAAGCCTCCTATATTCAGTCCAAATCATATGATGAAGTATTAAAGTTTGCTCTGGATAAGGAAAAAATGCTTTCAAGCATTCCTGCAATCATGCCACTTTCTAATAAAAGTTTAAGACGTACTGCCTCTGGCTGGGGATTCAGAATTCATCCGATATATAAAATCAGAAGATTTCATTATGGAATGGACTTCACTGCTCCAATCGGAACTGAAGTTTATTCAACTGGTGATGGTGTAGTAAAAGATATCAAGACTTCACGCATTGGATTTGGAAGATGGATTGTCGTTGATCATGGTTTTGGCTATGAAACGTTGTACGGGCACTTGCATGAATTTAATGTCAAGAAAGGACAAAAAATTAAACGAGGTAGCGTAATTGGCTATGTTGGAAATGCAGGCACCTCTACGGCACCACACCTTCATTATGAAGTACATAAAAATGGTCGCCCGGTAAATCCACAATACTATTATTTTAAAGACTTGAGTTCGCAGGAATATGAAAAAATGATTGCGATTTCCTCAAACATGGGTCAATCATACGATTAATACTCAAAACGTGCCATACAAAAAACCCAAAATAGAAAAGGTTTTTTATCCCATTGGTGAAGTTGCCGAGATGTTTCAGGTAAACACGTCAACCATCAGATTCTGGGAAAACGAGTTTGATGTCATCAAACCACAAAAGAATAAAAAAGGAAATCGCCTTTTTTTACCAGAAGATATTGAACAAATCAAGCTAATTTATCATTTGATAAAAGAACGTGGGTTGACTATTAAAGGTGCAAAACAAAAACTAAAGGATAATCGGGACGAAACACTTACCAATCATGAAATGGTTGATCGATTGAAAAATATTCGTCAAATGCTGATTGACATCCGCGATGAAATGGAAAAGTAGCTGAAAGATTAAATCGACATTTACAAAAACAGATAATGAAATTAGCAGATATAATTAATCATATAGAATCGGTAGCTCCATTGGCATATCAGGAATCGTATGACAACGCCGGACTATTGGTTGGAAATCCTTCCGATGAAGTTAGCCAGGCTTTGATTACACTAGATGTCACTGAAGCAATTTTAGATGAAGCTATCGCTACAAAGTCTGATTTAATTATTACCCACCACCCAATTATTTTTAGTGGATTAAAAAAGATTAATGGCAAAAATGATGTGGAGCGTTGTGTAATTAAAGCAATACAAAACAAAATTGCCATTTATGCTTCACACACAAATATGGACAGTGTACCAGGTGGAGTAAACAGCAAAATCTGTGAAAAGCTAGGTTTACAAAACTGTAGAGTTTTAGCTCCTGCAGCTGGTCAATTACGCAAGCTAGTTACATTTATCCCCACGGAACATGCCGAAAAAGTACAGCAAGCAATTTTTGAAGCAGGAGCCGGTCAAACAGGCAATTATGATTCATGTGGTTATACCGTGAATGGAAATGGTAGTTTTCATGGAAATATAAACAGCAATCCTTTTGTTGGGGAAAAGGGCAAATTACACTCAGAGGCTGAAACCCGATTTGAGACTATCTTTCCAAACCATTTACAAGGTCAGGTAATTGCGGCATTGCTAAAAGCACATCCTTATGAAGAAGTTGCCTACGACATTTATTCATTAGAAAACCAATCACCAACAATTGGGATGGGCATGATTGGGGAGCTTCCAGTTGAAATGGATGAAATTGATTTTCTGAAATTTGCTAAAGACACCTTTAAGACAGGAGCTGTTCGATATAGTCCACTTCTTTCAAAAAAAATAAAAACAGTAGCCGTTTGTGGCGGCTCAGGAAGTTTTCTGATACGCAATGCAATTAGTGCAAAAGCGGATATATTATTGACCGGCGACCTTAAGTATCATCAGTTTTTTGAGGTTGAAGACAAAATTCTTTTAGCAGATATTGGACACTTTGAGAGTGAACAATACACTAAAGAAGTTTTTTATGAACTACTTACGAAAAAATTCCCTAAATTTGCAGTCCGTTTATCGGAGGTGAATACCAACCCGGTAAAATACCTGATTTAAAACAGAAAAAATAGTATTCAAAATATGACAACACAGTACCAACAAGAAGACAAGAGTGTGCCAATCAGTGAGAAACTACAAGCACTGTTCGAATTACAAAGTGTAAATTCTGAAGTTGATAAAATTAGAACCCTTCGTGGTGAACTTCCTCTTGAGGTACAAGATTTGGAAGATGACATAACTGGTTTGTCTACTCGCGTAAGTAATTACGATGATGATATTAAGACCTTGGAAACTTCAATTGCTAACAAAAAAGCAGCAATCAAAGAATCTGAAGCACTAATTTCAAAATATACAGAGCAACAAAACAACGTTCGTAACAATCGTGAATATGATTCATTGAGTAAAGAAATCGAATTCCAAAAATTGGAAATTGAGCTTTCAGATAAACGAATTCGTGAGTTTACTGCCGAATTGTTTACAAAGAAGGAATCTGTTGAAGTTGCTAAAAAATCTCTGACTGAGCGTGAAGAGGATCTTGATCGCAAAAAGAAAGAGCTTGAAGAAATTACTGCAGAAACTAAGATCGAAGAAGAAAAGATGAAAAGCAAAGTAGAAAAAATCGAGAACAAGATTGAACCTCGTTTGCTTACTGCTTTCAAACGTATTCGCAAAAATGCACGCAATGGATTGGCTGTTGTAACTGTTCAGCGTAATGCTTGTGGTGGTTGCTTTAATAAAATTCCACCTCAGCGTCAATTAGACATTGCTAACCGCAAGAAAATTATTGTTTGTGAATATTGTGGTCGCATCCTTGTTGACCAAAACATTTTAGAAGCACTTCCTGCAGAAGATTAAATTGCAAAACGATATAAAAAGAAAACCTTCAGTATAAGCTGAAGGTTTTTTTATGCATTCTAATCTCGTTTTTCCAACTTATTATTCTGATTTTAAAACTCCATCCTCACTAATTTTATAAGTCAAATTACTTTCAGGGCTTTTCAATTGAATCTCAAAGCCAAAATTTGTTTTAAAAAAATCAGCCACAACTGGTTCCATCTCTTCCGAATATTTTGCTTCAAGTTGTTGCTCAAATCCAGCTTCATTTTCCAATAAGCTTTTTAATGAACCAAAGCGAGTCTGCCTGAATAAAGCATATGCTGTCTGCTTTATGAGTAGGTCTTTATCTTCTATCAATGATTCATTCTTATTCGAGCTTTTGGTGGTAAACTGAACGATTCCCCACTTCTCAGGCTCATGCATATTAATTACCATTTGTGGACTCCAAACCCAATTATATTCTGGAAGATATTTCCCATCTTCTTTCTTTCTTTCGTATTTTCCATTATTCAGATCAAATTGCCAGTTGACCCGAGAAAAACCCATTTTCCATTGTTCACCCTCAACAGGCAACGTACGATTTCTTTGACCTTTCAATTCAAGGATCCCTTTCATTGGCATTGCAATTTCAATACTCCAACCTTCATCTGTATCATTTGGATTATTGACTGTACCATCAATATGAATTGCAGATTTTAGCTCATCCAAATTCCAGTGAAATATTGGATTTCCACCAACTCGATAAGGTTTATCAAGTAATAAGTCCCAAACGGTATTCAACACATTAATCTCAATTTCACCATAACTATATGTCGAACTTGAAGGGTCAATAAAAACTTCGAAATCATTATTGTAAAAGATAATTGTATCACGTTGTCTGAGGTTTCCCCAAACATGTGGTTCTTCCATTTGAGCAAATACATAAAGATATTCGTCATCCCAAAGCATTTTCATATGTGTTTCATACTTCGGCGTTTTAACACCTTCAATATCAATAAATGGCTGTGAAAATTCAACACGCCCCCAGGCAACATCATCAGCTAAGCCATCTATAACCAGTGGCTTTTCTGCTTTTGCTACAATGTAATTTCTGGGAGTAACTACATCGTTGGTAAGATCAATAAAAACAGGAGCTGTTTTCGTAGATGTATTTGTACACGACAAAATAGCAAGTAAAAATAAAAGGTAAAGTGTTGGTTTCATTGTTTTAGTAGTTTTAATTAGTGAAACAAAAGTAAGTATGATTCTATTGCCTGCCAACTATTAAATAAAAAGGACAACTATTCCACTATATAATTTTTTCATATTGATTTAGTTTGTGCCAAATGATATTTCATCTGATAGTTCGTTCACATCATCTGTTTGATATGGGAAATGGACTCGCAATTGTTCACCAGCCCTTAATATGGCCTCTGTTAATCCATCGACAAACTGACCATTTTTGAATTTCGTTAGCATATACTCCCTAATTTCATCCCAGAAATTCTCAGGTACTTTGGCATTTATCCCAGCATCTCCAAGAATGGCAAATTTATGATCCTCCATAGCTAAATAAAACAGCACCCCATTGCGTTGTTCGGTTTTATGTATTTCCAACTTTTCAAACCAATAAGCAGCACTATCAAGCACTTCTTCTTTGCAGCGGCTTTCTACATGCACCCTTACTTCTCCAGATGTATTTAGTTCTGCAGCTATAACTGCATCGGTAATTTGATTCTTATCTTCTTCTGAAAAAAACTTATGTACGGACATATTCTTTAAACTTTAGTTGAAATTAACTTCTGGCGCTTTTTCTGCACCTTTTTCTGCTTCAAAGTATGCCTTCTTCTCAAAACCAAAAGTGTTGGCATAAATGTTTTTTGGGAACGTTCTAATGAACGTATTGAAAGTACGGGCACTTTCATTGAACTTACGACGCTCAACTGTTATCCGGGTTCCTGTACCTTCCAACTGCGCCTGCAAATCAAGAAAACCTGGGTTGGCCTTTAAGTCAGGATAACGTTCAACAACAACCATCAAACGGCTAAGCGCAGAACTTAAACCATATTGAGCATCATTAAATTGTTGCAACATTTGAGGATTCATATTCTCTGGGTTGATATTTACAGAAGTCGCTTTTAAGCGTGCTTCAATAACTGCTTCCAGAGTTTCCTTTTCATGTGTAGCATATCCTTTTACAGTATTCACCAGATTTGGAATCAAATCTGCCCGGCACTGATAAACATTTTCAACCTGCGCCCAGCTTGCATTAACTCCTTCATCCATACGAACCATATCAATATATGTTCCTTTTATAGATAAGTATAAGAAAATACCTAAAACTGCAATAATTATTAAAACGATCCATTTTTTTATGATTTCTTTATTATTTTATGTGTTATACAAAAATGGTAAAACCGGACGAAAATCACGTTTTATTTTCGGGGAATGTCGCAATTTTGTCGTTAGACATTGCATCTCAAATGGTGAACCAATAAATTAGGTCATGACAAAACAAGAGTTCCAAAATCAAATAACAGAAGGTATTCCTACAACTTTACCAGCAGCAAAAACCTTTGACGCAAGTATAAGCCATGCTCCTAAACGAAAAGACATCCTTACATACAATGAAAAAAAGCAGGCACTTAAAAATGCCTTGCGCTATTTCCCACAAGAGCAACATGCCACTTTGGCATCGGAATTCTTAGAAGAACTAAAAACTTATGGCCGTATTTATATGTACAGGCTTCGTCCTGACTATGAAATGAAAGCTCGTCCAATCTCGAACTACCCCGCCCAATCAAAACAAGCTGCCAGCATTATGATAATGATCCAGAACAATCTGGATTATGCCGTAGCTCAACATCCCCATGAATTAATTACTTATGGAGGGAATGGTGCCGTTTTTCAAAACTGGGCACAATATCGCTTATGCATGGAATACCTTTCTGAAATGACCGATGAGCAAACCCTTGTTCTATACTCAGGTCATCCGATGGGTTTATTCCCTTCTCATCCCGATGCTCCTCGTGTTGTAGTGACCAATGGGATGGTTATTCCAAATTATTCGGGAAGGGATGACTATGAGCGTATGAATGCAATGGGAGTTAGTCAATACGGACAAATGACTGCTGGCTCATTTATGTACATTGGTCCCCAGGGAATTGTTCATGGGACAACAATCACGGTTATGAATGCTGCTCGTTTGCGTGGAGCTACTGATATGAAAGGGCAAATTTTCATTTCATCAGGTTTGGGTGGAATGAGCGGTGCTCAGCCTAAAGCAGCAAAAATTGCAGGAATGATTGGTGTAGTTGCAGAAGTCAATCCCAAAGCCGTACAAGTTCGCCATGAACAAGGATGGGTTGATGAAGTTTTCACGGATCTGAATTCACTTATAAAACGAATATTAGAAGCCAAAACCAACAAAGAAGCAGTTTCCCTTGCCTACCAAGGTAACATTGTTGATTTATGGGAAAAATTTGCTACAGATAATATCCACGTTGATTTGGGTTCTGATCAGACCTCACTACATAATCCGTTTGCCGGAGGCTACTATCCTGCTGGGCTAAGCTTTGAGGAATCAATTAAAATAATGACAGAAAAACCTGAACTTTTTAAAGAAAAGGTATATGAAAGTTTACGCAGGCATGTTGAAGCTATAAATAGAATGACAGCACAAGGGATGTATTTCTGGGATTATGGCAATGCCTTCCTTTTAGAATCAGGCCGCGCTGGAGCTGATGTTTTTAAAGAAGATGGGAAATTCAAGTACCCATCTTATGTGCAAGACATTATGGGTCCTCAATTCTTTGATTATGGTTTTGGACCTTTCCGATGGGTCTGTACATCTGGAAATGAAATTGACCTTCAAAAAACGGACAAGATTGCTGCTCAAGTATTGAAAGATATTGCCAAACATTCACCTGAAGAAATTCAAACACAGCTTCAAGACAACATTCACTGGATTGAAGAAGCAGGAAAGAACAAACTGGTTGTTGGTTCGCAAGCACGTATTCTTTATGCTGATGCAGAGGGTCGTATGAAAATTGCCGAAGCTTTTAACAAAGCCATTGAAAAAGGAGAAATATCGGCTCCTATAGTGTTGGGTCGTGATCATCATGACGTATCTGGCACCGATTCACCGTTCCGTGAAACTTCAAACATTTATGATGGTTCGTCATTTACAGCTGATATGGCTATTCAGAATGTAATTGGTGATTCGTTTAGAGGCGCAACCTGGATCTCAATTCACAATGGAGGTGGCGTTGGCTGGGGAGAATCTGTAAACGGTGGTTTTGGATTGACAATTGACGGAAGTAAGGAATCGAGCCGAAGACTCAATATGCTGCTTCACTGGGATGTCAATAATGGCATTGCCCGTAGAAATTGGGCAGGAAACGACAGTGCTATCTTTGCAATAAAAAGAGCAATGAAAGAGAATAAATTATTGAAAGTTACATTGCCAAACCAAACAGATGATAATTTGATGGATACACTAATCTAGTCACAAAGTTTTTGGATTAGGCAGTTAGTTTTTTTAAGGTAAAGGAGAAAGTACTTCCCTTTCCAACTTTGGAATCAACCCAAATTCTACCTCCATTTTTATCGACAAATTCTTTGCAAAGGAGCAGTCCTAAACCTGAACCTTTTTCATGGTTTGTACCAAAAGTAGAAATATGGTTCTCATTTTCGAATAAACGCGGTATATCACTTGGAGCAATTCCGACCCCGTTATCAACAATTGAGATTTCAACAAATTCGCCATGATCGGCAGTACTAACTTCTACCTGACCATGTTCAGGAGTGAATTTCACTGAATTCGAGATTAAATTCCGAAGGATCAGGTTCACCATATTTTGATCAGCATAAACAAATTGGTTACCGTTCAAACTGGATGCAAGGATAATTTTCTTCCCTTCAGAGAAACGTGAATTCAGCAAAATATTATTATTGATTGAAGCATGTAGGTCTACTTTCTCAGGTTCAAACTTAATTGAACTCTTCTGGCTCTTGGCCCACGAAAGTAGATTATCAAGAAGGAAATAAGTACTTTCTGCCTCAACCCGTAATTCATTCAAAATCTGGGTTCTTAATTCTTCAGAGAACATTTCAGGGTAATCAGCAAGCTGACTTATTACATCTTTAAACGCACCAATTGGGTTTCGAAGATCATGTCCGATAATAGATAAGAATTTATCCTTTGTATCATTAACCTGCTTTAGCTCTTCATGCTGATCGTAAATTTGTTGGTTCATCAGCTGAAGAAGTTCATTCGCTTTCTTTCTGGTTTTACTATAGATTAATGTTAATACAAAAACAGCTATTAGTAAGCCCATTCCAATAATCAAAAAGCGGGTCTGATTCTTTTGACGATTAATTTGCAGGTCTTTTATCTCGCTATTTTTTTGAAGGATATTAATTTCAATTTGCTTTTCATTCAAATCCAACTCAGCCCTAAGTTGAGCTAACTCTAAGCTATGCTTCTCTTCATACAAAGTATCAGTTAATTGTGCATATTTATGATACGCTTCTAAAGCAAGTTTGTGTTGTCCCGATTTTTCAAATATCTGAGACTTAACCAGAAAACTACGTTGCAAAAGTTGCTGAATTCCAGAAGATTCTGCGATATCAATACTCCCTTCGCAAAATATTAATGCCTCAAAAAAGTTCTTTTCATGAAGAAAAACCTGAGATAAAACCAATTTCGCATTGGCAATACCTTCTTGCATACTTGTTTCTTCATAAACTGCCAGTGCTTTTTGTGCATTACTGCGAGCCTGATCAATCTCTTTTTTCAAAATGTAAGTTTCCGATAATCCCAGCCATCCAAATGCCTGATAATACTCGCCAATATCAGCATTACTGGCTAATTTTATAATTTCATTAAAGTTGTCAAAAGCTTCGCTATAACGCCCACTATCTTTATATATTTCACCAATATTGTTTAAAACAACCACTTTGCCTACAGCATCATTCGTCCCATCATATAAATCTTTCGCCTTTTGATAATAAATAAGAGCCTGGTCATTCATTCCCCATGAATGGTAATTAACAGCAATATTATTCAAAATTCTTGTTGTGATTTTATTATCACCTTTCGCTTCAAAATATTGAAGAGCCACAATTAGATAGCGTAAACCTTTTGTCCTTTCTCCTCGGTTTGTTAAAATCGATCCCAGATTAAATTGGGCACTGGCAATTCGATCTTTTAATCCTGCGGTCTCTGCAGTCTTAATTGTTTCTTCAAATAACTCAATTGAAGTGTCGTAATTGCCAACGTTCATATTGTAAACCGCTAAAGAATTAAGTCCAATACAGATATTCCCCAGATTATCTGTTTCATAAGCAACGCTCAATCCCTTCTCTGTAAAAACACGTCCCTCTTCAAAATTCCCTGAGAATAAATGCCCAACACCAATTAATAAATTGGCATAACTTTCTTTAGTTAAATCACCTTCAATTTTAATAATAGGAAGTGCATCTGTAGCATATTCAATTGTTTTTAATGGGGTGATGTACATGTATTCTTTAGAGAGAACCAGATAAGCATCGGCAAGTGGCATCCCCTTTAAATTGGACAAAGAACTACTTATGCTGTCTAATTTGGTGTTTTGAGAGAAACCAACCCCATAAAAGACAACAAAAATAATTAAAAACCATACGCTGTTTTTTTGCGTTCTTTTCAACTTTTCAAGCCTTAAAAAATGATAGTTAAAAATACGCTTATTTGCGTTCTCCTCAAAGCGAATTATTTGAACAAGAGTTGATAGGGACGTTCAATTTGATCCTTAAGTTCGTGAATTCCGAACACCCTTGCTTTTCGAAATAACTCTCTGGATTCGAGAAAGATAACGACAGTAGGTACTGTGAAAACCGCATACATTGCAGCAAGCTCAGGTGCTCTATTAAGGTTAATATATACCCCCCTAATTTGGGGGAAATTACCTACGAATGAACTACCCCGGGGCAGAGCCCACGAGGTATCAAAAAAGAGTCAGTTGAC
>CBDVCE010000048.1:0-42991 GCA_965372405.1 uncultured Sunxiuqinia sp. | reverse complement strand
CAAACTTTCCTCTATACCCCGAGGCAGAGCCTCGAGGAATTCTCTTGATTAAACACATTGTACCATTCCACTTTTCCTTTCGAATTGAGCATGACCAAAACACCAGGACTTTTCCGTTTATAGATAAGTATTTTGCCTTCTATATCAACTGTATTTTCCTTTTCCTGATAATAATTATCGAGCCAAACAGGAATATAGCGACTTGTAAAATTTTGTATTTCTGTTTCAGAATATTGCTGAGAATTGTCTAAAATGATTCTGAATTCGTATTTAGTCTCTGGCTTTAAATGAAGAAGCTTTATAGAGTGCTGTGTCTTATTTAAAGAGCTATCAGACCGAAGAATTTCAGTTCTGTTATTGATATCCCAATATTCAATAAATGCATTTAATGTGGTATCTGTTTTAAAAGAAACTATTTGCCTGAAAATGGAGAATTCATCACTTTCGGTAGTTAGTTCAGAATAAACAAATGGGGTATTCCTTTGGGGAAGTTCACTACTCTTCTGGAGTTGGTTGCAGCTATTCAAAACAAATAGCAAGATAACAACAGCGATTAGGCGATAGTTAAATTTAATAAGCTTATGAGGTACTGGTACAAGCATGAGTTTAAAAGTAATAAAAACAAAAATGAAATAAATGGGATTGCTTTGCAGCAACCCCATTTATGAAAGAATCGACTATTACTTCCAGGCTGAATGCTGTTCAAGCTCAGGATTAGTTTCTATTTCTACTTGTGGAATAGGCCATACATAGTGTTTTGAAGCATCGAAAGTACGTGTATCTGTAACGATCTCTTCGAATACCCACTCTCCTGCAGGATCTACCAATTTGTTACGATTATAACCAATTGCATTGGTCATTACGTCTTCTGCAATCTTCCATCTTCTGATGTCTGAATAACGAAGTCCTTCTGCAACAAATTCAATTCTTCGTTCGTGACGAATTTCTGCACGCATTTGCTCTTTGCTTAAACCAGCAGCAACATCAGGCATGCCAGCACGAGCTCTTACAGCATTAATCGCCTCATAAACTGATGCATCGGGACCAGCAGCCTCGTTTTGTGCTTCAGCATACATTAACAATACATCAGCATAACGAAGAACAATCAGGTTAATTTCTGAATTCCAGTATTCACCATTGTCCCATTCTACCCATTTATTAAGTGCCATACCTGATGCACTGAAGTCATCATTAGGAATATAAACAGCTCCATTGGTAACTTTACCAGGTAGTTGAATTGTTGCCGTCATACGAGGATCACGATTATCGAAACGATTGTTAATATCGAATCCAGATGCAGGATCAGTAATCGGCAATCCGTTATCCATATAATAATCATCAGTTAGGTTTACTAATGGTTGGAATGATCTCCAGTCTCTAATTACAGTTGTGTAACCATTCTGCCTGTTATCTTTAATATACTGAACATCAAAAATTACCTCAGAATTGTTTTCAGCAGCTACTTGAAAAATTCCTTCATAATCAGGATAAAGAGAATAACCTAAGGACATGACACTTTTTGCAGCAGTTGCAGCATCAGCCCAACGTTCGTTATAAAGCAATACTTTTGCTTTTAATGCTAGGGCAGCACCTTTTGTTGCTCTACCGATATCACCACCTGAATAACTATCAGGAAGAGCAGCAGCAGCAGCATCCAAATCAGCCAGAACAGCAGCAACAACATCAGCTTTTGATGATTTCGCAATGTTTGCTTCTTCCAATGCCTGTGGAGCTAAAATTAAAGGTACATCTTCATAAAAATCAGCTAAGTCAGCATACCAAAAAGCACGCAAGAATTTGGCTTCACCTACCATACGTGTTTTTGAAGCTTCTGGAACAGTTGCTACTTCAATGCTAGCAATAAATAAGTTTGCCCGGGCAATACCTTTGTAATTTCCCTCCCATTTCCATTTAATATATCCTGAAGTAGAACCATAAACACCTCTACCAATATCAGTTGGTCCTTCCCATGGATAGGGGTCAAACATATCATCAGCCATCGCATCAAATGAGATCCACATTTCATCAATTGCTGAATAAACACCAGTTAGTGCAATTTCTGCTTCTTTTTCGTTATTAAAAAAGGCATCCGGATTAATCTTATCTAATGGTGTAATATCCAAAAGATCTTGTTTACATCCTGATACCGCAATTAGCATCAGAAAAACTATTGTAGTTATTTTATATATTTTCATAATTGTCATTTTAAATCTTTCTTATGAATTCACCTAAAATTTCAAGTTAAAACCAAGAGAGGTAATCCTTACCTGTGGATGCGCATCACTTCGTGTGTTGTTACCAGGTTTTTCCGGATCGAATCCTTTAAAGTTGGTTATTGTAAATGCATTTTGAACATTGACATAAACCCTTAATCCAGAAATTCCAATTTTATTCACCAAGCTATTTGAAAGAGAATAACCCAATTCAATATTTTTCAGACGTAAATAAGAAGCATCTTCTAAATAATATTCTGAAACAATACCAGGTCTTTTTGTATCAATAAACACACGTTGGTTAGTTGTACTTGGATTCTCAGGAGTCCAACGGTCAAGTAACCATTTTCCTGAACTAGCTCCATTAAAGAACGGAGATGTTAATTCAAGAGAACTATAAGCGTCAACACCCTGAACACCTTGAAAGAATGCTCTCATGTCAAAACCTTTATACTGGGCATTTAACTGAACAGCATAGATAATATCAGGATTAGCACTACCAATAACTACACGGTCATCTGCCAGTGTAATTTCGCCATCGCCATCTTGATCTTTAAATTTAATATCACCAGGTTTTGGATTCTCACTTTGAGAAGGAGCACCTGAAATTTCTGATTCACTTTGGAAAATACCTTCAACCTCATAACCGTAGAAAGAACGATATGCTTCACCTTCAGTAAGAATATATTTGCTATCATAAATTGGACCTAAGCCCTGAAGGTCTGTGATTTCATTTTTGTAATGTGACAAGTTCACACTTGCATCAAAACTAAAATCTTTACCAATATTATCAAAATAGCTCATTGTTAGTTCCCAGCCTTTATCTTCCATTTCTGCAATGTTCTGATAAGGTTTTTTTAAGTTACCAAGAGTAATAGGAATAGGAACCTGCATCAACATATCTTCAGTTTTCTTCTGAAAATAGTTAGCAGTAACATTGAATTTCCGGAATAGAGTTGCATCAACACCAATGTTTGTTTGTGTTGAAGTTTCCCATGAAGTACTTTTATTCGTTAAAGTTGTTACAGCAACTCCAGGTAATAAAGCACCATTCATTGTGTAATTTGCTCCAGTAGCTAAAATATCAGAAGCAGCATAGTAAGTGTTAATGTTCTGGTTTCCTAATTGCCCCCATGAAGCACGAATTTTTAGGTTTTCAACGAAAGACGCATTATCCATAAAAGCTTCTTCTGACAATCTCCAACCGGCAGAGAATGAAGGAAAAGTACCATGGCGAAGATCTTCAGCAAATCTGGAAGATCCATCGTAACGTACATTTGCTTCTAACAAATACTTACCATCAAAATTGTAATTAACACGACCAAAATAGGAACGTAAGGCTGTTGCATTAGCACCTCCATCATTTGTTTGTGTAGAAACATCACCAATTGATAATTCAGCTTGTCCACTAAGAAGGTCTTTTCGGTCACCTCTTGACCAATCAGTTCTCCATGTTTCTTCGGAATAACCAGCTAATACATTGAAATTATGACTATCTGAAACTGAAACATCATATTTCAACAATGCATTATAAATAGTGCTAAAGTCTTCACGGTTATCTTCCCTTATTGAAGATTTATAAATTGTATGCCCATCATTTTTGTGGTTATACAAATCAAGAGCAGTTACGTGTTTGGTATATAGGTTGTGGTAATACTTAACACCATAGCTTATTTCAGCAGACAAGCCTTTATAGATTTTATAATCAGCAAAAACTTTACCTGTAAAGCTATTGGTTAGGTCGTTTTGTTCTGCACCAGATTTAATCCATGCATACGTTTTACCCATGAATCCGGCTCCATATAATCCGTTCTCATATTGCAATACTTCGGTTGGATTACCTCTGTTTATCGCTCTGATTACAGCTGTTGTAGATTCAGCAGACTGCACCCTATTTGAACGTAATCCAGACATATTCACACCAATGTGTAGCTTATTCTCTAAGTAATACGAGTCAATATTTGTTCTGAATGTGTAGCGTTTAAAACCTGTTCCTAACAATACACCATCATGATCGAGGTAACCACCAGAGAATGAATAGGCAAGATTGTCTGAACTTCCACTTGCACGCAGGTGGTGTTCTTTCATATCAGCAGGATTAAACATCACTTGTTGCCAATTGGTGTTTGGATAATTTGGATCGTTACCTGATTTATATTTTGCAATCTCTTCATCTGTATATTTTGGAGAATTTCCAGAGTTAGCTAAGGCTTCATTGTATAATTCAGCATGTTCGCCAGCATTTAGAATTTCAGGTAGATAAGTTGCTTCTTGTCTTGCATAATACATGGAGTATTCTACATTCATTTTACCTCTCTCACCACGTTTGGTTGTAATAAGAATAACACCATTTGCAGCACGGTTTCCATAAATTGCAGAAGCCGCAGCATCTTTAAGTACAGTCATACTTTCGATGTCTCTTGGATTCACATCATTCATTGATCCGGGAACTCCATCAACCAAAACAAGAGGATTGTTATTATTCAACGTACCAACACCCCTAATTTGAATTTTTGCATCATCTTTACCCGGTTGTCCAGAATTTTGAGTAACGTAAACGCCTGCAATCTTACCTTGCAATGCTGCACTTGTATTCGTAATTGGACGGTTAGCCAAATCATTCATCGAAACATTTTCAACAGCACCTGTCAAGTTTACTTTCTTTTGGGTACCATATCCAACAGCAATAACTTCGTCAATACCAATGGCATCATCTTCCAATACCAGATTAAAAACATCTTGTCCGGAAACAGATACCTCAGTTGTTTTCATTCCTACAAATGAAAATACCAGAGTTGCATCTTCTGATACATTTCTAAGATTAAAATTTCCATCAAAATCGGTAATTGTACCTGTAGTTGTACCTTTAATTACAATAGATACTCCAGGAAGTGGCTGACCAGATGAATCATTTACTGAACCTGTAACCTCCTTTTGTTGAATGGTGAACTCTTCGCTTGATGAACTTCCAGTTTTCTTGATTACAATGTATCTGTCGATCATTTTGTACTCAAGCCCAGTTCCATCAAGTAATTCACCCATTACTCTATCTATCTTTTTCCCTTTTACATCAACTGATACATCTTTCAAATTCACAATATCAGCATTGTTGTAGTAAAAATAAAAGTCAGACTGATCTTCAATTAGTTTTAATACATCAACAAGAGTTTTGTTTTTCACGTTTAGGCTTAGATCTGTTGATTGAGAGTAAGTAGCAGCACTTACACTCATCATTAAAGCCAAAATCAGAATACACGTTAGCTTCATAATTCGCATTAATTTTTTCGATAGCCAATAAAGACTATCCAATTCACGATGTTTTTTCATAAATTTGCTTAGTTAAATGAAACAATTATTGTTTTATTATTATCAAGCGGTGAAGTGGTCTCAAGCATTTCATCGCTTTCTTTTTTAATCGTTTATGTCATATTCTTATCTTCTTATAATGGTTATTTGATCTTTTTCATTTGTCATTACCTGATAGTTAAACTTTATAGGTGCAAGTAGCTCAAGCGCCATGATAGTCTGATCAATAGGCTTATTTCGTAAAATGGTACCCGTAAATTCATAATCTTTCAAATTTTCATTTTTGAAAGTTATTTCAACATTATACCAGCGTTCCAGTTTTTTTGCAATATCCACCATGCGCTCTGCAGTAAATGACACCTTGCCTTCTTTCCAACTGGTATGCGAATATGTATTTACATTAGTCACTAAAACCTTGTCACTGCTATTTTTAACAACCATTTGCCCTGGCAAAATATTTGCAATTTTATTACCATCAAGGTTGTTTAGCTGAACTTTACCTTCAACCAATACAACCGATTGGTTTTCTTCATCCTCATATGCAGATACATTAAAAGAAGTACCAAGTACTTCAACTTCAAGCATGCCAGTTTTCACTTTGAATGGCAAATTCTTATTATGAGCAACTTTAAAAAATGCTTCCCCAATTAACTCAACGGTACGATCCTTTGAATTAAATGTACTTGGATACTTCAGTTTTGTTCCAGAGTTCAACCAAACTTCAGTTCCATCAAATAGAAAAATATGTCCGGTTTGACCATTTAAAACTTCAACTTCGGCATACTTCGTTTTCTGATAAATATTTTCAAATCCGCCATTGAAATAATGTCCAATTAAAAAAGCAAAAACAATGATGGCAGCATATCGAATAAAACGTGTAGAATAAAGGCGTATCTTTTTAGTTCGAAGTGTAGAATGGATACTTTTCCATGAAGTTTGCTTCCCAGACCCTTTAAGATCATTTACTTTGTCAAAAGAATTATTAATCTTTTGAGCTTTCTGGAAAATAAATTGATTCTCCTCATTTTCAAGCAAATCCTCCAGCTGCAAACTTTCTTCCTCATCCAGTTCGTGGTGCAATTTCCCCACGATTAAATTCCAGATATTATTTTTATTATTGCTCATGATACAGGTGTTTCTGTATTTATGACGCTTAAAGGATTTGATTAGGGTGACAGCAAGAGTAATTATCTTTTAAGATTTAGCATTTGACCGGTGATAATTCCTGTTCGATAGTTAAATCCGCTCATCGTGGTGACCAATTCTCTTACCCCGAAGTTAAATCCGCTCATCGTGATGATCAATCCGGAACCTTGCGTGATCATTTTTCTAATCCCGATCACAAATTCAATGTTCATGGAGTTGATTTTGCAAAGTCTGGATTACAATTCACTCCCTGCGTTTATGTTTCCACTATTCACGGAGTTGAATTCGTTGATGGCGTAGTTAAATTTGGAATGTCTGGATTACAATTCGCTTCCTGCGTTTATGTTCCCACTGTTAGTGGAGTTAAATCCGTTGATGGTGATGATCAATCTGTTCATCCTGAAGTTAAATCCACAAGCTTGTTTGATGAATCCGTTAAACTTGATGACAAATCTGCTGTTAGCGGAATCAAATCTGAAAAATATGACGATTAATCCAGATCAATCGTTTAAGCTCGGTGAATGTAAAAACTGAAGTAACACAATATTCTTCGGATCAAGTTCTTCTTTTAAAAACTTATATGCCCGTCCCATCTGTGTTTTAACCGTATTGACCGAGATTTCCATCTGTGCAGCAATCTCTTTATAAGTCAATGATTCAAAAACGGCAAGCTCCAAAATTTTTCGACGTTGCTCTGGAATTTTATTGATTGCCTGATATAAGTCTGCGTAATACTCTTGTTCATTGATTGTCTCTTCATTAGCAATATCAGGAATAGTATCTCTTGAAACTTCTACACCTGCGTTAGAACTTCTCAAATAACTGATCAGCTTATTTCGAACCATTAAAAAGAGATATGATTTAATTGAACGCTCGATAATAATTTGTTTCCGATTATCCCAAAGTTTAATAAAGCAATCTGAAACAAGCTCTTCATTTACCGTTTTATCTTGGACATAACGACAAGCCCATAGCCACAATTGGTGGTAGTATTTATCATGCAATCGTCGTAAAGAGTTTACGTCGCCTTGCACAATACCATTCCAAATATGTTGATCATTTATCATTCAAAAAGAAATCTTAATGCTTCAAAAGTAAAAAAAATAAGGAATTCACACTTTATGGATCAATTTAACTTTCTGTGCGAGATTCCTTTTCATCTCTAATTTTAACTATCACAGTTACATTATATAGTTTAATATAGAGATTAGTAAAGAATTAATTTGAAATGTGCGGCACATGTATAGTCACAACTTTAATCAACATTCCTGTTGCGCCTTATTATCTCATCATTCCTTACCCCGGATTGCTCTCACTTCATTCGGTTACCCGGGGTTATTGCTGTAATGCCCTTTCATGGCAACACGGAATGACGCTGAAAGTGTCGAAGAAAATAGCCCAGTGCAAAGCGCTGGGTTAATATAGATGTGTGAAAATCGTCCGGCGGAATTGGCTGGAACGAAGCGGTTAAGTATCACCGGACGAAAACCTGGTATTATATAAATAACATTGTTCCCCACAAGTTTTTAAAGTGATCACACTTTATCTCATTTCAAAATACCACATACAAAAAAGCCACCTGCTTGAAACAGATGGCTCTCAATATCTAATTTGGGCTTTTAATTATTTGATTCTCTTAAAGTAAAGCAATTCGTCTAATTCAACTTCAAATTGAATAGTCTTACCTCCTTTATAAACTTTCCCTGAAGGAGTTTCCCATTTCCCTTTCGGAAGCATAACTTCACGAAAACGTGCACCATTTTTAAGTACAGGGGCAACTAATATTTTATCGCCCAGCATAAACTGATCGACAACTTTCGCAAATCCTTGTTTTGGAAAATCATATTCCATTGGACGCATAATTGGCTCTCCTGTATGCGCTGCCTGTCTTGCCAGTTCCAGAATTGTATCCTTAAACTGCTGACGAATATCAATTGACTTTTTAATTGCCTTCAGATGTGTTTCATCCAACACTCTCCATGGAGCGACAGAAAATTGCATCATTGGCATTAAAGCATGACATTGAGCAGAACGCACGATCAACTCCTGGTCAATAACTGATCCTTCTAAAAATGAAGTAAACTGTCCCCCACCAATCATATCCGGACAAGAGAATGGATAACCCATAATCCCTTCAACCAACATTTGCGGGATAAGCATACTCAAGTGATCCCAACTGTGGTTTTTATCGTGTAAACGTTCAGCCAATGGCTGACCACCCATTTTCCACATTGCTCGGTATTCGTTTAAAGGAAAGTCGAGGCCAATCTCTCCCCAAAGCAATGAATGGTCATTTGGTGAAAGTCCGTTTAGCTCTATATCTCCAGTGTAAAAACTAGCATCTCCGGCATCCAGTTTAAAGCCATCAACACCATACACATCAACCAAACGTTGCAGTTCATCTTTGAACCACTTTTGAGCATCAGGTTTTGAAAAGTCTAGCAAAGCACTGTACCCATTCCACCATTTCACCATTGCTATTTCACCAGATTTGGTTTTCAGGAAATACCCTTTGCTGTTCAACTCACGATAAACATCACAATCGGGACTAACAAATGGACACACCCACAACATCACCTTAAAGCCCATTTCATGCAGTTCATCAATCATCGCTTTTGGATCATCAAAACGTCCTTCATGGAAATTCCATTTCCCATAATCTTCCTGCCAGTTATCGTCAATCATTAGTACTCCAGCAGGATAATCATTATCCTCAATTGCATGAGCATATTTTAGAATGTCTTTCTGATTTTGATCGTACATCAGTTCAATCCAGGTGTTGTACTGCGGACTAGCAAACAACATTTCATCTGGCATTTTACCAGATGGTGGGAAGTAAGTTTTACTCGCAAACTGAAATCCTTCTTTTAAGCTCTCCCCTGCTTTTGTTACATTGATTTCATCCCGACTTCCAACAATCAATTCTTTTTCAGAATTCTCAATTCGAAGTGGTTCTTCACTCCAAATCACATCTCCATTATCAGAAAGGATGAGTGGCTGAACCTGGTTTCCAAAACCACTTCCGTAGGTGTCAAATTCAAGATCTTCATTAAATGGCATTCGATGCCCCTGTCCAATCAGACCCATCCACCAGTTGCTGCCAGCTTCTTTTTCAATCTTTTGAGTATGAGTAACAGAACCTGAGCTTTGTTTTTTGAAATCAGAAACAGACCATTCATTTTCCCATCGAATTACAGGCTCATCATTTTCAAGTACTAATGGTAACCAAATGTAACGACCATCAATAGCATTTTCGGGAGTCCAACGATCACCCATGTAAATAAACTGTCCTTTATCTGCATCAACAGGTAAGATGTAAGTACTTTGGGAATGGAAAGTTAAATCAGCACCTTTTCCTACACAAGGGTTTCCCAATTCACGCCATGGCCCAAATATATGATCAGCCACTGCACTGCGTGCTGCATTCAGACTCCATCCTGTACAATCTGAAGCAATCAAATAATATTTCCCATTGCTTTTGAACATTGCCGGAGCCTCCATATAACGGTTTGGGAAAGCTCTCGCAAACGTTCCTGCATATGACAAGTAATCATCAGTCAGTTGTGAAATATGTGTTGTGCTATTTTCTTCAGATGAATAAATGTGGTAAGCTTTACCATCATCATCCACAAATAAGTTCATATCACGAGCCATTTGTCCTTTCGAAAAGTCACGTCCCAATATGTTTACAGAATCAACATGAGCTGGCAATCCGCCATAACCTCCGCCATAGTTGGTTTTAACAGTTGAAGCAACAGGCTCTTTATGAAAAGCATGTACATTAACTGGCCAATGTCCTTTATTGGGGCGAATGCTTCTTACAAAAGTAAATGGTCCGGCTGCATTATCTGCAACAGCTATTCCTGTTCGTGCTGCATCATATCCCTTATCCTTAAGTTCAAGATGAAACCACATCACAAACTTGTTGGTCTTAGCATTGAAAATCACTTTGGGACGTTCAAGAATACACCCTTTTGCAATATCATGCTTAGGATCATTTTCAATTACGCTCAACGCAATTCCCTCGTCAGTCCAATTATATAGGTCTGTTGATGAATAACAATGAACACCTACCTGTGCCCTATTTCCTGCATCACCAGCAACTTTGTGTTCACCATACCAGTAGAAGGTATCTCCTTGTTTAAGAATTCCGCCGCCGTGAGCATTGATATGAACTTCATTATTGTCTTTCCATATTTCACCTGGCTTAAAGCTATTGTTTTGTCCAAGAATGGCGAGCGTCGGGCAGATTAGCAAAATTGTTAGAATTAGTTTTAAGTCGTTTTTACAGATCATGAGTAAATAGTAATAGTTAGTTAGTTTTTTAAAATGCATTCAAAGATATATGAATTGTAGTTTGATTCGCTTTTTATTCAAGACGATTGAATATTTTTTCGCATTCTAATCTGATAAATGATTCTTGTAATTATTGCGCTTTAGTTCTGATTCTGTAATGTTCCACCCAAATTATAGATTTGCTTATTTTGAAGGGTGGAATCTCCAACTCCAATATCCATTAAGTACTTCATCTCTGAAAAATGATTTTCATACACACCTCTTGGCAAGGTTTTTTCATTTTTACAAACTGATGCAGCCATTCCCAAAACTTCACCCATCATTCCAATAGTTCGCATTAACCTTACAGTTCCCAATGCAACATGCGATACACTAATATTTCTTCCAGCCATCATCAGATTATCAATATTTTTAGAATACAGACATCTAAAAGGAATTGGGTAAGGATAGATATTGATATGTTTTGCAATTGACCGGAAAGGCGCATCCGGAAACATCTTTGAATTCTCAGGATGTGGATAATGCAAATCCATTGACCATGTTGTTGGTGCTGTTCCATCATCTAATACATTTTGGTTTCTCAAATCATTTTCAGTCAATACATAATCACCGACCAAACGACGAGACTCTCTTTTTCCTGCTACAAAGGCAACCCATTGCAATTGCTCATTTGAGAATCTCTCTTTCACCTTCGAATGATTTTTCACAAACGACCAGTTCGAGAAAACAACCAACATCCCATAGTCACGAACTCGTTCAAAATCTTTGGTCATGTCAATCCCCATTCCGGTTTCCCAATCCCAATCGCCTCGAGTAATTGCATGTGATTTTTTATCATCAAGTTGAATTCCCCATTGAATATCAGGAAATGCTGAAGGATTATCCAGTTTCTTTGAAAACCACTGGACAGAAGCTCCCATTGTTAGGCTATCAGCTCTTTCTGGAGCAGTAGGTTCTCCAAAAACAGCCTTACTTTCACGCCCTGTCATAAACTCAGCACCAGCCAATGCTCCAATAGTTCCATCACCTGTGCAATCTGCAAATAATGGCGCTTTAAAAATCAATTTCTCTCCTGTTTCAATATTCTGAGCTATTACTGATTTGATCTTATCATTCTTAGAGACTACTTCATTAGCATGACAATTCAGAAATAGTGAGATGTTTTTCTCAGCCAAAACAGCTTTCAATTTTTTATCATCTTCATAATAATCTTTTGGCTGAGCATTCCCTCCCCGATCAGGGCCAATCTCATTCACCAAATTTCCTAATTCAGGCCATGGTTCTTGCTTAATTCTTGCTCCAAGGTGAACCCGAACTTCAGAACTGTTATTCCCCCCAAGAACCGGACGGTTTTGAACAAGTGCAACTTTAACGCCTAAACGGGCAGCAGAAATTGCAGTACAAATACCTCCCATTCCCCCACCAATCACAACAAAGTCAAACTTCCCAGCATTTTTAGGTTTTGTAGATAAGCCCAACATTTTATGTCTGAATATAGCTAAGTCTTCAACATCATTAATAGGCTTATAATTAGGATTAGTAGTAAATATCAATGCGTCACAACGACCATTAAAACCTGTTAAATCATGTAATGCAATTGTTGTTTCTATTTGATTAATATCAACTACGCCCCCATTAGTCCAGCTCCAGTTTTTATTTTTAATTCCAAAAACCTGATCAACAGCTTCACCATTAATAAGGATATTAAACTTTCCTGGCTCATCTTTTTCAGACCACCTTGCAGCCCAGTTCTTTGTTCTTACATGCAGGTAATATTTCCCGGTTTGTGGAAATTTAACCGTTGTCATCGCATCATCAACTGCAATTCCTAATCCATGTGCCATAATATAGGGTGAACCCATTTCATCCATAAATTGCTGGTCGACTACCCAACCACCTTTGAACTTGAAGCTCTCAGCTTCAATTAAAACAGTTTTGTACTTTTGAGAATATCCTAATAAAACACCTCCAATAAGACAAATTAACAACAGGACTTTCTTCATTTCATTCGGTTTAAAAGATTCGACACACTAACCCTCCATGGGCAAAAGGTAAATTTGTATTTCAAAATTACAGAAAGCTGCAAAATTATTTCCATATTCGCTTATTCAATCGCTTTTCAAAAGAATGAACAAGCTAAAACACTACTTAACAAACTGTTGCAATAATCATTTCAATGAATAATTTGCAGAAAAAAGGAAGTCATTTAAAAAAAATAATTAAGCAAACAGAAACCAAGTTTGGAAGGGATAGTTCTGCAAACTGGCGTAACAAGGATTTTGAAGATTTAAGTTTTGAGATTAATCAACTAACAAAAATATTAATTAGCCCAGCCACCTTAAAAAGAATTTTTGGTAAAGTAAAGATTAGCACCGATTACTCTCCTCAAGAAAGCACGATAAAAGCACTGGAGGAATATTCAGGTTATGTTCCAGAAAGAACTTCCAGCTCTAAAAAGATTGGATGGTTAAAATATAGCGCTGCCCTATTGGTACCTATTGTATTTTTTCTTTTTTGGCTTTTTCTACAAAAAGAGAACAATGAAAACATCGGGGATTGCAAATTGGTACTGTTAAAAGTTGAAGGAAACGGACCTGCTTCTGCCTATTTCAATTATTCAGTACCAGAAAGTAAAGACAGTATTTTTCTTAATTTCGGAGATGGTTCTGGCTGGTTGCACATTACTGGTGAGGATCAAACAGTATCACACTTTTATGGCTATCCCGACTATTTCAATACTGAAATTAGAACACGTGAAAAAGTTTTAACTGAACAAGTTAGGGTATTTGTGCCCACTACTGGATGGAAAGCCTTGGCACATTATTTTAATCCGGAACTGATTGAACGATATTTCCCTGTTCCATTTAAGGGAAACGTATTGGACGGGATTTTCCATGCAACACGCAATAGTCTAGCGTCATTGGGAATTGACTCAACAGAGATTATTGTAATTCGACTTGATAACTTCCAAAAGACGAATGTACCCGGTGATAATTTCATTCTAAAATCTCGTTTTAAGAACAGCTCCTTTTGGCCCGCTATCCGATGCTTCTCCGTTTATTACACTGTGCAGGGCACAACTGGGAAAGTCCTTATTAAATTTGTTGGTAAAGGGTGTAGCAATGTTAGTGAGCTAGTTATCGGTGAAAAGAGTGCATATGGTTCGGGCACTGATTTGAGTTGCTTTACAGTTGATTTGCATCAATGGTCAGACATTGAAATTCGTAACACGAATAAGCTTGTTTCAGTAGCAATTGGTGATTCCGTTGTATTTGAGAATCAGTATGAGCAATCTATCGGTGAAATTCTAGGATCAACCATTATGTTCCATGGAAGCGGTTCAGTGGATTATATTTATCTAAAAGATGAACATGACAATCCCATTTTTCAGGGAAATCTAGAATTAGGTTTTGAATAAATCGTTAAGCTCAGCATACTCAAAAATATTTTTGAAGTAGTTTTTCAAGCTTAGGCCAAACTATCGGTTTCGAAATATAATCATTGCATCCTGCTTCTAATGCTTTTTCTTTATCACCAATTAATGCAAAAGCAGTTTGGGCAATAATAACAACATCCTTATCAATCTCTCTAATTTTTCTAGTTGTTTTATAGCCATTTAAATCAGGCATTTTCAAATCCATCAAAATCAAATCATATTTTTCTGATGTATTGAATTTTGCGAGTGCTTCAATTCCTGTTTTAGCACGACTAACAGTATACCCTGAATTTTCCAGCAAAATAGATAAGTGTAAATAGCTTACTTCATCATCTTCTGCAATAAGAATATTAAGCTTCTTTTCACTTGGTTGTTTAATTCTATCTAGAGAAACAGGGTCTTTAAGTTTGATATCTGAATGAATTTCGGAATATGGTAACGTAAAATAAAAAGTAGAACCAACACCCTTCTCTGATTTTAACCAAATCTTTCCACCAAGCATATCTAAATAAGACTTGGTAATTGCCAATCCTAAACCTGATCCCTCATAAGCTCTGGTATCATTAATGTCTGCCTGCTCAAATCGATTAAATATTGCCTCCTGCCTTTCTGGAGAAATTCCAATTCCGGTGTCTTTGATTGAAAACCGAACATGCCCTTTCTTCTTTTTATAGCTTAACTTGACGAAGCCAGAATCAGTATATTTTATAGCATTCTTTAATAGATTCGTAAAAATGGAATTCAATTTTGCCTCATCCGTTTTAAGAATCAATCTACTATCAGAAATATTTTGCTGACAAACCAATCCAATTCGCTTCTCATCAGCTTCAGGTTTAAAAAAAGTACCAAGATTCGTTATTAACGCCAACGCATCAACTTCAACCAACGATAGCTTCACCTGACCAGTCTCAATCTTTGATATTTCAATAATATCATTCACCGTACTTAACATTCGGTCACCACCTTTTAGAATAAGATCAATATATTCTTGTTGCTTCTCACCAGTAATTTCAGTATCCTTTAAAAGGTTTGTAAAGCCCAAAATACCATTCATAGGTGTTCTAACCTCATGACTCATATTTGCCAAAAAAGCTGTTTTTAAACGTTCACTCTCTTCAGCTTTGTCTTTTGCCTTTCTCAATTGCTTTTCAATCTTTTTTCTTGATTTGATTTCCGCAAGCAAATCAGAAGTCCGTTGAGCCACTTTTCTACGTAATGTATGTGTCCATACAATACCTAAAACCACAATTAACAGGAATGGAATTAGAAAAAATGCCAGATATTTAATTATCTCTTTCTTCGTTAATGAATCATCTTCCAACGGGTCGATCCACTTCGAATATATCTCACCATATTTCTTAGTTTGTTTTAATTCTCTCAAACCTTCGGAAAAATCTTGAACAAGTTTACTATTTTTAGGTAAAGCGGCATAACAATAATCCAATGAAAGCATCGTATTATCGGAAACAACAATATTCTTCAAGCTATTTTTCATCACATAATACCGTCCTATCATCTTAGCCACAATAGCATAATCTGCCAATCCGCTTTCCACCATTTGTAAAGCTTCTTCATAGCTAATTACTTTTACTATTTGCTTTTCAAAACCACTTTGACTTAGAATATCATGAATAATATCTCCTTCTTCAACAACTACAGTGTGCTTTACAAGACTATCAATGTTATTAGGAATATCGATACCTTTTCGGGCTACTATTGTATGATTGATAATATTATGTGGAACTGAGTAGATATAGTTTTTTGCCCTTTCACTGGAATAGTACATATTTAAAATATGAATTTCCCCCTCACGAAAGGCATCTCGAATCTGCTTCCAGGGGCCAATACGAAACTCGACTTTCAGATTGAGATTTTTGGCAATCTCCTTAGTGATTTCCACATTGAATCCCGCAATTTCACCATTAATATCTAAAAACTCATATGGCGGATAATTGTAGTCTAAACCAACAATGATTGTATCTGTTCCTGATAAATCGTGAGAGGATACTTCAAAAAAAATGCAAGACAGTAACACTGCTAAGAGTGCAGTCTTACAACAAACAATAATTCGAGTGTAGTTTCTATGTATTTTCTCTTCCCGCATGAACACTAATTCATGATCCGTCTAATTATTAATGGATTATAAATATAAAGAAACGAAATGAGAAACGAGCCTATTATTGTACTATTAACATTCTGGGTCAATCAACTGTCACCTTGCTTCCCCACCAATTATTCTTAGGATCAAAATCTTTTGATAAGAAATTTAAACGTTGTTTTTCAAGACTTGGCCAACTATTATTAATAACATTGTCCAAATATTTCTTTTCCAATTCAGCACTATACTCTGGATCTTTCTCAGGGAATCGTGCACCTACTTCATTTAAGTAAATAAAAAGCTTTTGACTCATTTTTGTCACCAACTCTTGATTCTTTTCCGAAACGTCGGTCGTCTCTTCCAAGTCAGCTTTCAAATTATAGAGCTCATCGCGTCCATCTTCATAATAATGAATAAGTTTCCAGTCCCCTTCACGAATAATAGAAGAAGGTTCTCCTCCTTGATTTCCATAATGTGGGTAATGCCAGATTAAAGGACGCTCTTTAATTATTCCACCTGTAAATATTGGCACCAAACTAACACCATCGCTATGTTCATCTGGTTTCAAATCAGCACCAACAAGGTCTAGAATTGTTGGGTAGAAATCAGTCCCCGAAACGGGCACATTACATTTCATTCCTCCTTCAACACCTGGAACTTTAATAAAGAATGGCTCACGTATGCCACCCTCAAACTGGTAACCTTTGCCTGCCCTCAACGGTTTATTTGAAGTGGCAAAAGCATCACCAGCTGCAACACCTCCATTATCAGATGTAAACACAACAATTGTACTTTCTGCTAATCCAAGTTCTTCGAGTGTATTTAGTACTAAGCCAACTGCATCATCCATTGACTCCACCAATCCGGCATAAACCGGATTATCCTGAACTTGTCTGATGGGTCTATATTTTCCCATTTCAAATCCTGTTTCAGCTATTCCTAATTTTTCAGCTTTATCTCTATATTTCGACCACTTTTCATTACTTGTTTGAATTGGTCCGTGAACTGCGTAAAATGACAAGTATGCAAAAAATGAAGTATCCTTATTTTCTTTTATAAAATTAGCGGTTTCCTTCGCCAATCGCATCGAGAGATTTTCTCCATCTTCCTTATTCTTCAAATTAGGATTTTTCCATGGCGAGAAATATCCTCCAATAGGACTTCCTTTATCCCAGCCTCCTTTATTAATATCAAAACCATGATCTTCAGGCCAGGAGCCTTTGCCTCCAATGTGCCACTTTCCAGCAAAAAAAGTGATGTATCCTTCTTCTTTCATTGCCTCTGGCAAAGTAGTGTACTCTTTATCCAATTCATGAACATACTCTGGAGGAAGTAATTTATTAAACCGTCCAGCTTTTCGCCACTCAACACCTGTCCTTGCTCCAATCCAGTCGGTTATCCCATGCCTTGCCGGAAATTTTCCAGTCATTATGCTTGCTCTTGAAGGACTACAAACCTGACAAGCAGCATATCCATCTGTAAAAACAACACCTTCATTTGCTATTCTGTCAATATTTGGTGTTTCATAATACTTGCTGCCCATGCAACTCATATCGTGGTTACCAAAATCATCAGCAAGAATAAAAAGGACATTTTTCTTTACAGCCTTTTCTTCAAGCTGACAAGAAAATACCATTAGTATTAAAAGACAACTAAAAAAAACATGTAGAAGTTTCCTTGAAAATTTCATAAGAGAATATGTATTAGGTAAAATTGGTTAATTCTAAAAGAGTTTAAATTCTGTAATCACAAACTTATTTAAAATATTTTATAAGTTCAATCAAAATAAAAGTAAGCTAATTCTTCATAGTTGGTGGTAGTTCATTTACACCCCAATTTTTATTTGGGTTCTCTCCTAATTTTAATTCTAGAGTTCCCCCTTTCATAAAATCATTATGATAGAACCAGCAATTATCCAGATTTTTATTGTTCAAAGTTGCTGACTGAATGTAGATATTATTGGGTAAATTATTTTCAGTTTTAATTTCAAATTTCTTGCCTGGATAATAATCATTATTCAAATGAATAGTGATTCGATCAAATACCGGGCTGGTAATTTCGTAATACGGTTCAACAAAAGCACCTCCATCAACTTCAAATAATCCCATAGCCATCAGTACTCCTAAAGCCCCCATTTGCCCCTGATCTTCGTCTCCTTTGTATCCGTCATATGGAGTAGTATCGCCATAAACATCTTTTACTTTCCGAACCCATTTCTGAGCCAACCAGGGAGCACGAGAGTAATTAAACAAGTGAGCCATTCCTGTTCCTGGCTGATTGCCATAATCAATCCAGTTGGCAGCATGATTCTTATTTATCCCAACAAAATCAAGTTTTTCACCTTCAACAAAACTTTGATTCAAAAATTCAGTATAATCTTCATTTCCACCAAATAGCGCAATTAAACCTTTCATATCTTGTGGTACAAAATGTGTATATATTGCTGAATTACTTTCACAAAATCCTCGTGCATTAAATCCCTCAACCACAGGTTGAAAATCTTCAATCCAGCTTCCATCCATTTCCCTGGGATGAATCATTTTTGTTTCAGGATTCCATAAATTCTTATAATTCAGCGAACGTTCTTTAAAGAATTTATAATCATCGTCTTTCCCTAAAGCCTTTGAAAGTTGAGCTAAACACCAGTCTTCATAGGCATATTCAAGTGTCATGGAGGCTCCATCTTTATGTCCCCCTTTTGCGTCAATTCCTTCAGGTACCCAACCCTGACTTTCATAAAACTGCATTCCTCCTCCAAAAGCAGGAATGTTATGCTCATATCCGGCATGATCGCGAGATCCACCAACAAAAGCATTTTTTCTCAGACCTTCGTAGGCCTCTTCAATATTATAATTTCTGATGCCTTTATTGTAAGCAGTAGCAAAAAATGGGACTGATGGATCACCAATCATCACAAATGTGTAGTTGCCGCCAGATGGACCACGAGGGATAAGTCCTCCATTGTGATACATATCAACCATTGTATTGCAAAAGCCATCCATCACTTCAGGATAAACCATCGACCATAAAATATTCAATGACCAGTGACTTCCCCACCATGCATCAAAATTGTAATGTGGAAAAAGAGGCATCCCATTTTCGTCCAACTTTACTTGTCTAACTACCGGGTTCTCTCCAGTCATATCCATGTATTTTCCGTCCACATCACTGATAATTCTTCGCCCCAGCAATGACCGCCACAAATCGGTATAAAACTTTACTTGTTGCTTTTCAGTTCCTCCAGATACTTCAATTTTACCTAACCATTTATTCCAATCCTTAAATGATTCTTCTTTAACCTGATCAAAATCCCAATGGCTGATTTCCTTGTCCATATTCTTACGAACTTGTTCAACACTAACATAAGAGATGCCCACTTTCATTAGAATCTCATCACTTCCTTCTGAATTGAAAAACAAAGCTGCCCCAGCATTTACTCCTTGAATAGTATCTTGTTTCGCTTTAATTAATTCTTTGTTTTCCCAACCTTTAAACGATTGAAATGGTTGATTGAGTTTCGCCACAAAATATACAGGAGTGTCTTTAGGACGTCGACCGGTCTTGCTGATTATCTGAACTCCTGCAATCTCGGTGTTACTAACTTTCCATACTTTAGAAAATACAGTTGGCCCATGAGCCAGGTATGCTCCTGTGTCAAAAATGATTGATCTCTTTTTCTTTTCAGGGAAAGTGTATCGATGAAAACCAACACGAGTAGTAGAAGTTAACTCTGCTGTTATTCCATAATCTGATAAAAATACTTTGTGATATCCTGGCTTTGCAATTTCTCCTTCATGGCTAAAAGAAGAACCATATGCATCCATTCCCAAATGACCTTTAAACTCACCTGTTGTTGGCATAACAGCAACACCAGCTAACTGCCAGGCATGAATATGGCTAAAACAACGAATGGAATCACTATCGTATAAATAGCCAGAGCTCCATGTTTTTCTGGTATCAGTATCAGGACTTAAGTTTACCAAACCAAATGGTCGACAAGCTGAATTGAAATAAAACCAACGTGAATTATGAGTGTCAATAAATGGATTGACAAAATCAACAGGTGTTATATCTTTTGTACATCCAAAAGCAATCGATATTAAAAATAAGCAAAAGAAAAAAAGGGATTTCATATTGTTAGGTTTGGTTAGTTCATCTTTCAAACTTACCAAAATAATCTACTACACCCATATAAACAAAAGTTGTTTAGTCAAATACATCTTGAAATTAATACTTTAGAAAAAATAGATTTTATTTTTCGAATTCGTTAAGAATATAGGAGGCTAATAACTTACTAGTTTATCGAAGTTTTTTAACTTTACAACTAATACAATATCATATTTTATTGATATAAAAAGGGAGTTGCTAATGATGAAGAAAAATAGCAAAACTGCAGCCAGCATATGGATATCTGGCTTGTCTGGATCTGGGAAATCAACTTTAGCAACCGGATTAAGTTATTTTCTGGAAAGCACAGGAAAACAGGTTGTTATTTTAGATGGAGATGTGGTTCGAAAAGGAATTAATCGTGATTTGGGTTATTCGACTATCGACCGAATGGAGAATATTCGCAGAGTTGCTGAAATGACAAAACTTTTCAGTGAAAATGGAATCATTACTGTTTGTGCCTTTATTACTCCAACAGAAGAGATTCGAAAGATTGCAAAACGCATAATTGGAGAAGAAAATTACATTCAGGTTTATGCCAAAGCTACCCTCAAAAAGTGTAGAGAAAGAGATACAAAAAGCCTCTACCAAAAAGCAATAAAAGGCGAGATCGAAAACTTCACGGGAATTTCTTCAGAATATGATGCTCCAGCAAATCCGGATATTGTAATTCCTACAGATATTGAATCAATTTCTTCATGCATGAAATTGCTTATTGAGCAGATACAACCGATAATTGAAAATGAATAAAATGATAGACTCAGGAATTATTGATGTTGCCATGAAGGCTGCAATTACAGCAGGTCATGAAATAATGCGTATTTATAAACATGAAAACTTCGAAGTAGAGTTTAAGTCAGATAATAGTCCACTAACCAAGGCAGACAAAGCATCTCACCAAATTATTTGTGAATTACTGAAACCTTTAGGAATACCTATTTTAAGTGAAGAAGGTAAACACATGGATTACTCAGAACGTAAGGACTGGGAAAGCTATTGGTTGGTTGACCCAATAGATGGTACGAAAGAATTCATCAAACGAAATGGGGAGTTTACAGTAAATATTGCATTAATCAGAAATAACAAGCCTGTTGCCGGAGTGATCTATGTTCCTGTTTTGGAAACACTATATGTTGGCGTAGAAAAACTTGGGGCTTATAAAATATCAACATCGAATTGTGATTTGACAATTAATCAACTAAAAAAAGAGGGGCAAATATTACCATTGAATGAACAGCTAGATGAATTTTGTGTGGTAGGTAGCCGTACGTTTATGACCCCGGAAACAGAATCATTTATTGCAAATTTGAAAGAATCGTATCCAAAGTTGAATTTCGTTTCAAAAGGTAGTTCACTTAAAATTTGTCTGGTAGCTGAGGGTTTGGCCGATATTTACCCTCGGTTTGGCCCTACCATGGAATGGGATACTGCTGCCGGGCATGCTATTGTAAAAGCTTCAGGTAAAAACATCTATCTTACCGACCAGAAAACAGAAATGAGCTACAACAAACAAAATCTACTCAATCCATTCTTTATTGTGGAATAGTTTATTGATATACGAGAAACTCAATCTGTCAGAAAAATTATATCAGTTTGTAGTTTACTTGTGCAGTGTATGATTACTTTTGATACGTTCTAAAAGCTGACTCTGTTTATCTCTTAATCGTTGACCTTCAAGATCAATTGTTTCTTTTGCAACCGTTTTTCGTTTCTCATTCTCCAGATTAAATCCATCAATCTCTTTTTCTGAAAACTCACTATTCAAAACAGCATCAGAATTTTCAGTTTGATAACCCAGTGTTTGAAGAGTTTTTCCAGCAAGCTTTTCGAATATTTTTATTTCTTCAGAAGTCAGCAGTTTTTTGTATTTATTGAAGTTGCTACTGAGAATAGGCTTCGAAACATTCTCCCACATTTCACCAGCAGAAGCAGTATTCTTTGATTCTGAGGACTTATAAAAATCAAAAACCTGCGGATTAAAGTCGATGTTTAAAAACTCACTAACCCGTTTCATTTCAATTTCAGGATGAAGAATTATATTTTCATATGATAAAGATAAAAATCGGGTGCTATCAAACTTATTTATCAATGCAAGACAGGCCTGCTGATTTTTTGCCCATTGCTTCGCGATATGATACACATGTTTTTCTCCAACAATTGCTTTTTTAAACGAACAGGCAACATCCCGACCATCACGGTACAAATAAATGTACTTCATATCTAAATTGTCACTTTCAAGTTGATCAGCAAATTGAATGTTTGCCATACTTTTACACACCCAAATAGAAGCATTTTCGCTAGAGGCATTTTCTTCATAAATAATACGAAAAATCTCTGTCAGAGTATATTGTTTACATTGTTTAAAAATGATATTCCTATCAAGACGAATTTGCTCCCATTTTACCGGATTCAGTTCTACCAATTGGCAAACATCCTCAATAAGTCTCATCATGTTCTCCTTAAGCTCCAAATCTCCATAACCCGATAAAAGTGGGTAAAAACGTTGTAAAATATGAGGTGGATGAGGAGCCGAAACTTCTTTAAACTGATTTAGCATTACCCTCAACAAATTTGAGCCAGAGCGCTGGGTTCCTATCATTTGTATCGCTTGCATATCTTTCATGAAAAATCATTTTAGAATAACAATAGTCCTAGAATACCTGATGCTGGAATCAGGTACACCACGTTCACTTTAAACCGAAGAGACAAGACTAATACTGCAGTGAAAATCAGCAAAGATGGCCAGCTAATAGAAATGCCTTTCCCGATAGTAAAAGCCGCAGTAAAAATCATTCCGATAACCACCGGTCTGATTCCTTTAAAAATAGCAGCTATAATGTTTGACGATTTTATTTGTTGAATAAATCTTGAGCAAAAAATCATTAATAAACCAGGTGGTACAAAAATAGCAATAGTAGCAGTAAATGCCCCAAGTAATCCAGCAACTTTGTAGCCTATAAAAGTAGCAGAGATAAAGATTGGCCCCGGTGTTATCTGTCCCATGGCAATGGCGTCGGTAAACTCACGATTTGTTAACCATTGCAGGTTCTCAACAATTACAGTTTGTATTGTAGGAATTATAACATAGCCTCCGCCAAAAAGAGTAAGACTCATTCCTGAAAAAGTTGCAATTAGTTTTCGCTGGATTTTTACGATTGGCTCTATTGAAGGAAAAAGAATTGGAAGGATGAACAGCACAACAGCTCCAAAAACTATAGCTCCGAAGAAGAGAAATAGATGACGATAATTAAATATAACCTTTACACTTTCAGATGAGCTAGTTTGTTTTCGATAAAAAACAGCTCCGAATATAGCACCCAAAACCATTATAATTAGAGTAGCAAAAAACGTTTGCAGGAAGATTAGCAGCAATCCTGCAATAATGCATAGAATTATTTGCTTATAATCTTTCAGATGTTTGCGTGCCATTGAGTATGCAACACTTATAATAATTGCTGAAACTGCCGGAAGTATTCCAAGGAAAAAACTTTCAAGTCCCGGCACTTCATCGTATTTAAAATAAAAAAAAGTGAGCCCAAGAATCAAAATAAACGAAGGCAGAAGAATTGCAAACATACTTATCAAAGCCCCCTTCATTCCCCTTAAATGATAGCCAAGATGAGAAACCACATTGAAAGCCATTGGACCTGGCAAAACTGAAGCAAGACTTATACTATCTAGAATTTCCTCATCCTTCAATACTTTATCCCGATCAACCAGTTGTTTTTGTATTACAGAAATTAAAGCCATAAAACCTCCCCAGGAAGAAGCTCCAATCTTCAAAAATGTTAGCAGTAAATATGTAAGTGAAACCTTCTTTTCAGCCATAAATTACAAATTCAATCAAAAGCTAAATATATACATTTTGAATACTTTCAGGTACAGTATCTAAAAATATATATTGGCTACAACTAGTAAAGGCTATATAAATTATCATTTTAAAATAAGAAGTAATCCTTTCCCTCCCGGAACTGTAAAAGATTGATCTAACTTATATTCTCCTGCCTCTTGAAAATTTTCAATTGCAGAAGCCATAAGTTTTGCTGTTGTTTTTTCTATTCCCAGCATTTCCCAGTCAATATTTAAACTCACATCCATATCTGATGCATCCCAGTTCCCCAAAGCAATCAGTACTTCGTTATTTTTCACATAAGCTGTGGCTTTTACTATTTCATTATCTGTTTTTATGGGGCATGCAGAATCCCAAAATCCAATCATTTCAGACTCTTGAATTCCAAAATTATCCCATACTTTCCAAAGTGGTGCAGGATTACCAGACCAAGGGGCACGACTGGTCATTCCGAATAGCATTCCTCGCCATGGATTTCCTCCTTCCCAAAGCATTTCTCCCATTAAGCCAAACGGAATTCCTGAAGTCTCAATCAACCAAAATTCAGGTGGATAATCATAATCAAAATATTCACCAAACCAAAGTCTATCAATAAATGGGAAATGCTCCATATAGAGATTAGCACTATTTGCAAAGCCATCGCGCGGGTTAAACTGGTTAGCCGAATGTAAATCAATCAATGCTCCTGGATTTCCTCGCTCCAAAACCTTTCGAATACGTTTCATTGATGTGCGGTCAAAAGCCAGATCGTCAATATATATACCGTCTATACTCATATTTTTCACAAGCCAATTTAAACCCTCAATATAAAAATTGTGCCAACGCGAAATTCCCGTATTAATCACTGCTGCGTCTTTTAAACTGGGAACAAACCAAGCAGCAATATAATTTGAGTCTAAATGTTCCTGCAACCAAGAGAATCCACCTCCATCACCATAGGAAAGCACTTCTTCACCTAAACTTCGTAGCATAAATAGCTCTGGTGCTTTATTGGTCAGTTCTCTTACGGTGTAGTATATTTTTACTTTCAAATCTTTCGAATGCGCCTCATCAATATAATCCTTCATTTTATTGGGACGAAGAAAAGGATAGTTAATAAATGGATTTACTTCATTTGCATGGTGAACATTAATAGTATTTGCCCCATATCCAGTTACTGTATCAATAGGTTGAAAACTGTGATAATACCTGTTATGCCAATGCTTTTTAGTATCAATAGGGCGGAACGGAGTAATCAGGATATTAAAATAATAGTGTAATTGTTCTCCTTTTTTAACTAGTCTTTCTCCAGAATATGAATTAATCGAAATTGATTCTTTTCCAGATCGTTTAATAGTTATTCCTCCTTTGCCATTATTACTCCAAGAGTCAGGCATATATAGTGGCTTTTTCAAGTAAAAATTGGTGTTTAACGGGCGCGAGTAATTATTGTCTCTAAACCGAACTTGCAGGCCTGCATTAATATCGCCAACCCATGGACCATCCTGATTTTTTTCCACTTCCCATTTCCAGTCTACCTGTTCAGTACGAAAACCCCCTTTTTGTCCTAATCCCATCATGTACTTTGCTGCATTTTCCTGAAGTGGAATTTCAAGACGAATATCTTTTACAGTTGCATCTTTTGTAGCTGTCAGAATTAATTTGTAGTCAATATTACCATCAAACTCCATTTGAGCAGTACCTTCCATTTTAAAATCAGGCATCTCACTTTTAATCTCCCAGGCAATAGTACCTTCTTTTTGTTTAAGTATTCTAAATGATTGAGACTTCCATCCTTTTGTTTTTTCATCAGTTTCAACCAACAATCGAATTGGAGCAGCAAGTATCTCACGACCTTTATCCTGAATTTTAGTTACACTCTCAGAAAAATAGCTCTTAATACTCTTCGGAAAACCATTTTCCCCAAACTCAACTTCACGCCCAAGACATTTTACTGTGTTCCCCTTTACCTCTAAAGCCGTATATGGAGCAACAATACCATCATCCTCCCCAATGGTAGAATTTAACCAACGTATACGAGACATTCTATCCGGTTGGTTGTCACCACAGGCAACAATCATTTTATCAGAAACAGTTAGTTTAAGGTTTACATCGGTAGCTGTCATGTTTAGCGGTTTCACCTTCACTATCCCCTCATAAGTGCCAGCATCAATATCTTCAGGAATCTGAACACCAACCCATAAGGCTTGAATTTTTCCTTTTTCAATACTTACTATTTTCTCAAATGGGTTACCTTCCCAATCAATACCTTCCGTATTAAAAGATGCAAACTCAATAGCATCTACCACTTTTTTTCCAGATTTGCTCAATCCGGAAAACTCAACATCAACATTATCAATATCCCTTTCTGAAGCAAAAATTCCAATCTGAAAAGTAAAGTATTCACCTTTCAAAACCTCCGCTGAGAATTTGTTAGTTATTCCATCCGAAATCCACTTAAATGGAATATCTGTTGTCATTCGAATTGAATTATTTCTGGTTTCAGGGAAAAGGAGATAATCCAACTTTGAATTATTTTCAATTAGATTGGCCACTTCCTTTTGTGTTGCAATGATCTCCATTGGATAAAATGAGTTAAACTCATCGATTGACTGAAACTGAACCAATCTTGCAACGGAAAATTTGTCTAGTTCTGCAGAAGTTTCTGTTGCCTTTTTTACCCAGCCTTCTTCCGCAACAGATGATGATTTTGGATAGCTTACTTTTGGGTAGTTACTTCGTCCATGCATTATATTTTTTAAATAATAAACATGGTATTTCCCAGGAACAGTTTTGGGTTGAAATAGGATATCTCCAAATTCACGGTTAATATTTACAGTAAGGATATTTTCAATTCTTTCACCTGAAGTTGCATCAACGATTATTACACCCTTTTCTTCAGGTCTTGAATCTCTTCTTCGCCACTGGATATGCGCTAATACTATATCCGAATTATTCTCAACTTTTATTACTGCACGATGATTCCCCAATGAATCAGCATCCCAATTTCCTGTTCCATATAAATTGGGATTGGGTTCTTGTGTATTTTGTGCTATACCTGAAAAAAAAGACAAGCAAATGACTATGAGTAATAGGTTTAGGATTTTCATTAGGTGTAATTATATGTTTTTCAGTTTTATTCCAATTCAGAAATTGCAAGAACCAAGGCAAAAGCAGCATCTTTGCTCTTCGGATTAAAAAGTGTGCCGTTGTTTTCCTTTTTTATTTTCACGAATAGCTTTTTAGCTTCATCATCTTCTCCATTAAACTTTGACAAACACCAGCTGGCAATTAAGCTATTTGGCTCTTTCTCTTTCCATTCAGACAATAGTTTTCGTGCCTCATCTTTTTTACCAATTTGCCTTAGTGCAAGTGCACCCAAGTAATGGGTTGATGAATATCTGGAAGATTTCAGTGTATTTTTAATGACTCTCTCTTTAAGCTCTTTGGCTTTCGAATGACTTTGGTTTTTCATCCAATAAAGACTTTCCAGATAATCTTCAATTCGTTCGTCAGTATCATACGGTTTACCAACTCCTAAATTCTCAGGCCATTCCCTCGCCTGATTAATACGTTTAAAAGCACTTTTATTATTATTCTTTTGAAGTTTATTTAATGCATCCAGAACACAAGCCTGTCGATAAGTAACTCTACCGGAGCTTGCTCCCTCATTTGGAAGTATTGTCGTATTCGTTAGAACTTTTAACGACTCCTGATACTTGCCTGATATTAAAAGATTCTTTGCAAATTGGTATGAAAGCACATAATTATCAGGAAATTTTGAAGCTCCATTTTTTGCCCAATCCAGTGCCTCCCCATATTGCTGTTGAACTTCATAGTAATTTGATAATTCCTTATAAATGCGCCACTCATTTTGATTCAACTTCCATGCTTTCTTTAAGTCGGGTTCACCATCATAGCTAGTTTCACCATTCAGCAAATTAAAACGGGTTAAATAGAATGCATAATCCTCTGGCTGATCACCACATTCCTTAAATTTTTGCTTTGCTTCATTTTGGAGATCTTTTGACCAATAAATTAATGCGAGATAGTACTTTGTTTTCCAGCTATCATTTTCCACAGCTGCCCATTGTAATACTTCAGCAGTTTCATCCCGTGAAGGATAAACCAAATTGATAGACGCAGAAACAGCTTTAGCTATGTGTTTTTGATCTTGTAAAATATAAGCAAGCCAGTAATTTATAATAGGATTGGGTTCGGTTGCATTTAATATCTGCACAGCCTTTTCATTTAATCCTAACTTAAAATACCAAATCGCCTGCTCCAAACAAATCTCATGGGGCATTTCGTAATTTAATACTTTTAAGAAATCGTCTTCTTTTTCAAATCGTGCAAACGAATTTAAAGGATCAATTTTTATAATCTCATTCAGCGCCTTTTCACGTTTTTGAGACGAACCCATCTTTTCAAGAGCTAAGGTTTTAATTTTCAAGGCATTTATATTATTAGAATTGTATTCAAGTGCCTGGTCTGAATATCTTATGCTTTTTTGCATATCACCTTCTACAAAAAAGATACTTGCCATTTGTGATTTGGCTATCGAACGATATTGCATTGATCTTGAAGCTAAAGCAAATGCATCCAGTGCATCATACTTTTTACCTAATCTTTTGCTAATAATTCCAAAAATATAGTTGGCTCCCGGATCGTAAGTATTGTTCGATAAAGCTTTCAGAGCATATTCTCTTGCCTTTTCATAATCCATACTTCTGTAATATAACCCTGCTAATCCGGTTAATGCCTCTGTGTGAAATGGATCTTTTAATAATACCTTCTCATATTCTTCTTTAGCACCTTTAAAGTTACGCTGCCGTTCCATTTCAATACCAGTGGTGAAAATTCCATCAACCGATTCCCAATCAAAATCTTCATCAATTTCAATTGATTTTGAAAGAACTCGCTCCTCTTTTTCTTTGGTATTAAATGAAAAAACATTTCCTATCTCAAGCTGAATATTTTTATAGTTTTCAATAGATAAAGACTCAATAAATACTTCTGTCGGTTTTAAGTTTATTTTCTTTCTAACAACTTCTTTATCATCAACTGTTATGACAAGCTCATCTGAAATTTCCTGATTTGCACAAAACCCAATTTTAACTTCTTTCCCGTTTTGCTCAACATTTAACGAACCATACTCATCTGCTTTAACCATCCCTCCAATTCCTTTAACAGGAAACCACAATTCGGTGAATTTTTGCTCAGTGCCTTCATCTAAAAATAAGTGTTTATAGGGTGTTTGACCACTATTAACAGCAGCCTGATTAAATAACAAGCCTGTTTGTATTTCTGTATATTGTATATTCTCTTTATCGGTAAGTAAATCTGTCCAAATTGCACCTTCTCTTGACAAAGCCCACAGCCATATTTTTTGCCCCGGCTTTTCGTCATATGGAGACCAGTGACCCAAACCAAACTCTTTATTTCTGAAATAACAAAGAAAATGTTCGGCATATTCGCCTAACACATGATACGATTTATTCCCTCCAAAATTATTATTCTTATAAGCTGAAATATCAATTCCTTTGTCTGTTACCGGCCATGAATATGCATCTCCGTCATGACCTATTTGAGTAGTTCCCGGGAAATAGTATTCGAGATCGTCCGAAGCATCAACAGATGCTGTCATCCAATTATACATTGATGTTTTTAAGTCGGATGGATTGTACCAAATCGCATTGGTTTCAAAAAAAGATTTATCTGGTTGAAGACGAATTTCGACTCTCCACTCTGTACGGGAAGTAATATCCGGAGCTCCAACAAAACAGCTTACACTTCCATCACTATTTTCTTGAAGCAAATAGTTTACCGGAGAGGCAGTTGTTGGCGCGTGACCAATTGTTCCAAAGTTAAACTCAATTCCTCCAGAAGTCCAGGCTCCACGCATAGCAATATCCCGAAACTTTACCACCTTATTATAATAGATAAACTCTTCTCCAGTAGATTTCTCAATTGCACCGAGTACTTTTCCCCCGATTTCAGGAGCAACAAATACTTTGATGTAGTCATTTTCAAGTGTTATGATTGTCCACTTTTGTTCTTCAGGAGTATTGGTAAACCCATCAAAGCGATAATACGGATAATGTTTTGTAATTCGAGCAACAGGATCAGGATCAGAAAAAGCGTATGTTTTAAACGTTTCATAACTTTTTGTGATTGTTGCCTTTTGGGCAAATAGGATATTACTCACAAAAATAAAACCCAATAGAATGTAGTTTCTTTTAGTCATATCTAATATTTATTAAGACTAATAGTTAGTCGGATTACACAATATAAAACAGAATGTCAACCACTTGCACAATCAAGATATGCAAAATATTATTAGAATTCTGAATTTGAATATTCTAATTGATACAATTAATAGTTACTCCTTTATAAAGTAGTTATCCCAAAGTTCTGAAGGAACATATTCAGCACGGTATGGAATATAAGCAGAAACCAGTTCCCACAGAATTTCACCTTCTTGTGTTGTAACTAAAACAGACCCCGTTTTGGAACTTGTTTGTAACAGGTTATCATTTGGCAAAAGGTATGCACTCCCCATACGCGAAGTATATTTTGATTTTGGCAATGGAGCATTGATTTCATTAAAAGCAGTCATATTATTAGTATCAATATGAAAAGATAAGGCTCTTGATTCTTTTCTTAACAAGGAATTGTCGAATAACATAAGATCGCCCTTCGCATTAATATGAATTGCATGTTGAAATGAGAACCAAGCAGTAGTATCCATTTTAAAGTCTCCATTTTTTCCAAATTTCCACATTATTTTTCCAGTTTTAGAATTCACTTTCCAAACCTGATCTTCAATAGCCACTGAAACCAAATAATTACTGTCTGTATCAAAATTTAATGCATTCATATGAAAACGGTCATAAGCAAATCTATCTATCCATGGATCATTTTTTAAATCCCAATGATCCCAAACATCCCAGTTCCAAAGTTCTTTCCCTGTAGTATCCATAACCAGTATTCCATCCCCTCCGAGAGTATCAATACCGGAACCTCCAATTTCCTTCATATCAATGGGCTTTTTTGTGCGATATAAGGTGTGTATATTATGGTTTTTATCCATGTGTATATCATGGTGAATAAGCTCTGTACCTTCCATCTTATCCAAATCAACACGCCATAATTCTCTTCCAGTTAGGTCAATTTCCACCATGGCTGTTCCCCCTGCAAATCCCATTTTACCTCTTCGCTGAGGTTTTTGTATCTCCCGAATAATATCCCTTTGTTCTTTGGGCATATCGTCAATAACATCTTTTTTGGGTGGTCGTAGTAATGCGAGAATGGTTCCCCTTGGCGTAATTGTTGCAGCACGTACACCTATATCATCAACTTGCCAATACCAACGAATATCTCCAGCACCATCTACCAGAGCAATATAACCGGGTTTTCGAGAATAGCACATCATTATTAAACCATCGCCAAGTGCACTGGCATCGTGCGGACGATCTTCCTTTACCCAGTCTAGTTTCAACCATGGCGATTGCTCCCGGGTAGTAAACGATAATGTTTTTGATGATTGTCCGAATAATTGATCAATTACAATTTGGTATTCATAAGTTGTATTGGTTTCAAGTAGCAAAAGATGGATAAGATGTTCTTTTGAGTTACCCGAGACTTTTGTCCGATATTTATTTGATGAACCTTGTTTCCAGTACCGTACAAATACAGAGGCAGCTTGATTTAATTCGACAAGAATATCTTCCTGAAAAGCATAATTGTGGGGTGATTTCAAAGTCACTTTTTTGATGCGAATGCTTTGACATGAATTTAAGCTCACACTTGCAGCAAACACAAAAAACACCAGACTCACAATTCCTATTAATTTCGCTTTTTCAGGCATCTGCATAATTTGTAAATTATAATATTTTAAAAAACCGCCAGTCGCTTGTTATACTGACCGACGGTTTTAAATCTATGAAATGAAATTGCTGTTTCTATTTAAGGTAAACGTGTTAGATTTTCAGAAGCCATATTGCTATTTAGCTGAGCATCTACCAACGGATATGGGAATAATTTCATATTCGCTGTAACCGAAGCAGCGAGTCCTCTACCTTGTAAGTACTCGTTGCAAATTTGTTCATATTTGCCAAAACGGATTAAGTCAGGACGGCGTTTGTATTCGAAAACAAATTCAAACCCACGTTCGTCAAGAATTCGTGCAGCCATATCTTCTTTTGATGCTGGTGCTGGGAATTCGGCATTCGACCCAAATTCAGGAGCACCGGCTCGACTTCTAATTTCATTCAAGTATGGCAATGCTGCTGAGGGACCAGATAATTCATTTTCAATTTCTGCTTTACAAAGAATAACATCGGCAATACGGAAGATTGAAATAGTGCGACCATCATAGTATGAATTTGAAACCATTTCATACGAATACTTTTTGGTAGCGACATTACGAAGTAATTTTACGGTATCAGCAGGAGGAGTTGTTTGACCAGGATCCGGCATCATGTAATAAAATCCATTATCGGTGGTGCCATCACGAGGTGATGCACCTTCGTAATTGTAATAGAAAAATTGTTTCCGAGGGTCAGCATCATCGTATTTTCTCCAGAAATCAAGTGAGACTGCATAATATTGCCATCTGCCACCTATTTCTTTGTGGTCTGAAGGGCCAAAATGATTGGTAATCTCACCTCCATTTTGTGCAGATTCATGCAGAATGCAAAAAATCATTCCAGCATCATATTTATTAGACTCAGACCAAACATCCTTGAAATCAGGGTTTAATGTATAAACGTCCTCATTTCTTAGCTGCAATACCATATCAATATAAGTTTTTGCATTGTTATAGTCATGCGCTCTCAAATAAACTTTTCCAAGTAAAGTTGCCGCAGCACCTTTGGTTGCTCTAGATAAACCTTCATCAGCTGTCCAGGTATCTGGCAGGTTCTCAATCGCATACTTACAATCTTCAATAATTTGCGCATCAACTTCCGCTACAGAAGCCAGTGGCAAATCGTAAGTTTCTGCCGGAGGAATCACCTCAGTGATTAAGGGAACTGGGCCCCAAGCATCTGTTGCATCACGGTAAGCAAGAGCTCTTAAAAAACGAGCCTGAGCCATCATTTGATTTTTATTATTTTCATCAATCTCGACATCAGTGATTTTATCCAACAGCATGTTGGCATTGCTAATCACCTCATACATATAACGCCAGTTATATTTCAAATAACGATTGTTGGCATCATAGGTGAAATTCGACATTTTGGTAGGATCTCCAGCTGCTGTAGAGAAACCCATATCGGTAGTGTAATCGGTAGTCATTACCAAATACCCATTGTAATACATCCATCCATCACCCGGGAAAGGTGCAAGGTCTGCATATATCCCAACAAGGGCTGCATTAATGTCACTTTCCGTTGAATAGGCATTTGAAGTGGTCAGGTCGCTATACATTTCTGGCTCTAATTCAGTGCAACTCGCAGCAAAAACCAGTATTAATATTATATATAAATATCTCATGTTATTTATGTTTTTCATTTTACAAATATTTAGCCTAATTAAAACGTAACGTTTAGCCCAATTGTAAACGACTTCATACTTGGGTACGAGTTAAAATCAAGTCCAGCACCAGCATTCGCACTTTGCGTTCCTTTTGCTTCATAACCTTTGGTATCTACTTCAGGATCCCAACCAGTATATTTAGTAATGGTTAACAAATTCTCAGCTGTAAAAAATACTCTTAATGATTGCAAGAATGCAACACTTTTTGGAATGGTATATCCCAAGGTAATATTCTTCAAACGAACAAAAGAAGCATCTTCAATAAAATGGCTATTTGTGTAACCACCATATTTTGAATAATAAAATCCGTTACGTGGAATATCTGTATTTGTATTTGATGCTGTCCAGCGATCTAAAGCCTCAGTAGTACGTGACCATTCCATATTCATGCTGGTCATATTCAACATTTTGTTCCCAATCGAACCATGAACAAATACTGAAAGGTCAAAATCCTTATATTCAAAAGAATTGGTTATACCAAAAATGAATTTAGGACTCGATTCTCCTAAAATAGTTCTATCGTCTGATGTTATTTTACCATCTGGAGTCCCTTCAGGTCCTGAAATATCTTTAAACTTAGGATCACCAGCTACTGCATTCGGTTGCGGTGCATAATTTTCTCCCTGCTGAATTACGCCTTCGTATTGATAGCCAAACAGCGAACCTAAAGGTTCACCTTCACGAATAACAGCAAATGATTCTTCAGAAACATTACCCATTGGTTTTGATGTTCCTAAATAGATTTCAGGTTCTCCACCCAGGCTAAGTACTTTATTACGGTTTATCGCGAAATTTAATTTCGTATTCCACTTAAATTCACCTATCAGGTTGCTTGAGGTCATATCAAATTCAAAACCTTTATTCTCAATCTCACCAGCATTTACCTGTCCAGAAAAGAAGCCAGAATATTGTGGAAAATTTTTCTGAACCAAAAGATCACTTGTCTTTTTGTAATAAGCATCGATAGTAACTGCTAAACGAGAGTTAAAAAAGGCCATATCAATACCGGTATTAAACTGCGAAGTTTTTTCCCATTTTAATTCTGGATTTTCAGGTGTACTCTGATTCAAGTGCGTTCCGGCAGTGTTATTATTACCATCAAATGTCACATGTGTATTTTTCATTAATGCTAACGATGAATAGTTTCCAATTCTTTCGTTACCAGTAACACCGAAGCCTAATCTAAACTTTAGGTTTGAAAAGACATCCATATCCTGAATAAAAGGTTCATTAATCAAACGCCATGCTAAAGATCCTGATGGGAAATATCCCCAGCGGTTATTTTCACCAAAACGAGATGAACCATCCGCCCTTACAGTAGCTGTTGCCAAATACTTATCACTGAATGAATAATTTAAACGACCAAAGTAAGAGATTAATAAATTCTCACCTTTATACGAACTAACACCTGTTATAGTAGAAGCAGCACCTACATTATTATAGGAATACAAATCGGTAGAAAATCCTTTAACTCCAATAGTTCTCCAATCATAAATTGATTTTTCATATGAATAACCACCCATTACACTTAATGAATGCAGTTCATTAAAATCAGTTTTGTAGCTAACGATTGCATCAAACAACTGATGAGTTGAACGATAATCTCTTGTGGAGGCAACACCATTATCAATTCCTCCCTGGTAAGTAGAACGAGGCAGATATGTTCCTCTATAGCTATTAACGATCTCAACACCACCATTAATTCTGGCTGTAAGACCTTCAATTGGTGATATTTCAAGAAACATATTCCCATTCAATTTGTCAGTAGTTACATCATTGTTCCTGCTCAACAAGTTTGCTAACGGATTGTCACCCCGACCACCTGGAGGACGACCAAAACTTCCATCTTCATTATACGGACTAACAGTAGGATCATAAGTTAACACACTATAAAGCACATTCGAGTTAAGTATGTTACCTGAATAGTTTTGCGTATTGGAATTCTCTCGTTGTCCAACTAAAGAAACACCAGCCTTGATATACTCATTGATAGTTTGGTCGACATTAACACGACCAGACAGACGGGAGAAATCAGTATTTTTAAGTACCCCTTTTTGGTCAAAATAACCCAAACTGGTCATTACTTTTGTTTTATCGCTACCTCCTTTAAACTGGATATTGTGATCTTGAACCATACCCATTCGAGTGGCTACATCAACCCAATCAGTATTAACATTTGATTGTAATTGTGATTGAGTATAAACAGCATTTTCCTGATTTTCCTGTCCATCAATCTCTTTAAAAAGGTCATTTGCCAGGTTCATGAATTGTTTCCCGTTCAACATATCAAACGGATTAACCACTTGCTGTGTTCCTACGTAACCATTGTATGAAATATTATTTTCTCCTGCCTTACCACGTTTGGTTGTAATTAAAATTACTCCATTTGCCCCACGTGAGCCATAAATAGCTGTTGCAGAAGCATCTTTAAGAATTTGCATGGACTCAATGTCGTTGGGGTTTATTTCGGCACCATTGGTTGTTGGAAAACCATCTACCACATAAAGAGGTTCATTACTACTATTAATGGAATTGGTTCCTCTAATACGGATAGAAATACTTCCTCCTGGGGCTTTTGAGTTTTGTGTTACTAATACACCAGCTGTTCTTCCTTGTAAAGCCTGGGCTGCATTACTTACTGTTCCTCCAAGATTAAGGTCTTCACTGCTAACAGAAACAACAGCACCTGTTAAATCACTTTTCTTTTGGTATCCATAGCCAATTGCAACTACTTCATCAATACCTATAGCATCATCCTCCATGACCAAATTAAAAACAGTTTGCCCTGCAACTGACAACTCACTTGTTTTCATCCCCACAAATGAAAATATAAGGATTGCATCTTCTGGTACATTTCGAAGTGAGTAGTTTCCGTCAAAATCAGTGATCGTACCTTTAGTTGTTTCTTTAATAATGATTGAAACTCCAGGCAAAGGAGATCCTGATAAATCCGTTATATTTCCAGAAACAGTTTTGTTCTGAGAGAACTGAATTCCATTCACATCTTTGAGTGATTTAAGTACAATGAAGTTATTATCCAACATCTTGTACTCTACTCCACTTTGTTTAAACAATTCGTCAAGCACTTCTTTCAAGGTGCTATTCTCAACATTTAAATTCAGTTTGTCATTAACATTAAGTTGTTCTTCTTCATAAAAAAATCGATATTCACTTTGTGTTTCAATCAATTGAATTACTTCACGAATAGAAATATTCTCTTCGTTCAAACTGAACCGTTTATTCTGTGAATAAACAGAAGCTGTACCCTGTAGAATTCCGAGCACCATAAAAATTAGAAATAGCCTCATAATCAAAAATCCTTTTCGGATTAGACGAAATAATCCGTCATGACCCTTCTTTTTGTTTTTTTTCATAAATTTGTAAACAGTTAGTTAAACATTGTGCTTTGGGACTACGAATCTTATAGCACGGTTAATTATCACTTATGAAGCCGGGAGATACTGCGAGTATTTTCCGGCTTTTTTTATTTCATTGTATAGAATAATACCTTATTCCCTGATTTTTTATAGGTTAGTGATGATGTAAATTTTATTGCTTCTAGTACAGTTATCAAGTCTTCATCTTTTATTGAACCAGAATAAGTACGTTTCTTCACTTCATTATCTCCAAACAAGATTTGAATTCCAAAGCGTCGTTCAAGCTTTATTGACATTTCAGCTATCGTTTCTCCCTTTATGGTTAAAAGTCCCTTCGTCCAATCAGTATATCTTGTATCTTGAATAACCAGCATGGAAGCTTTATTTGTCTTCTTCTCAAATTTTATCGCTTCTGATGGATTCAAAATAATATCCTGCCCTCCATCAATATTAATTTCAACCTTTCCACTTTCAAGAAAAGTTGTTATATATGGGTCATCATTATAACTACAAACATTAAATTTTGTACCCAAAACCTTAACCTTAAGCTGAGATGTTTCGACAAAAAACGGATTAGATTTGTCGTGAGTAACTTCAAAAAAAGCTTCTCCATTTAGAACCACCGAACGTTTACCCGAACTAAAAGAGGGTTCAAACTTTAAGCTTGAGCCACTGTTTAGTTGCACTTTTGACCCATCAGGCAAAACTACATTTGAACGTTCTCCGTTGGGAACAATGATTTCTGTATATCCAGTTTGATTGATATTTACTCCTGTCTTAAAACCAAAATACCCGATAGTTCCTGACAAACAAAAAATCAAAACTATTGCAGCTACATATTTGATCCATTGTAACTGAATACTTTTTCTTTTTTTAGCGGGAGAATTCTTAAGCATTTTTAGTTTTGTCAGAATCTGCTGTATGGCTTTTTCTTTATGAGCAGGGTCTAATTCATTGTTTAAACCTGCTATGATCCAGATATTCTTTATTCTGGAAAGCTCAGCCCTACGCTCTTCTGACTCGGATGCCCACTTCCGGACAGCAGCTATTTCTTTTTCAGAAGCCTGTCCTATGATGTAACTTATTAGTAGATTATCTTTCATTTTACCTCCTTTACACAAGTAAAACGAACAACCAATAAAATACCCTTAGTCAGTATTCTATTTTTTTTGAAAATAATTTAGAAAGCTTCCAACAGAGAATATGTTTCCTACCGAACTTTATTCTTTTTCCCTAAGAAGACTAAAACCAATTGCATTACTGATGGAAATTTTTTCTCAAGAGAATTCCTGATTGTTTTTAATGCTTTGGTCATGTGACTCTCAACAGTCTTTAATGAAAGATTTAATATATCTGATATTTCCCTATTCTTTAAGCCATTGCTTCTGCTTAAAATAAAAACCTTTCTACATTGTTCAGGTAAAGAATTAATAAGCTGATCAATTTCTTCCTGAAGTTCAGATGCAAAAATATTGTCTAAGATAGTATCTGACAAAGCATGAAAGCCTTCGGTGAGCCGATCATATTCGGCCTGCTTATCGGTTCTAAATTGAAGTAAAAGTCGCTCGCGTCTTATTAAATCAATGCACCTATTTCGGGTTAAAGTAAACAGGTATGCATTTATAACGGTGTTTGCAGCCAGCTTTTTACGGTTATCCCACAACTGAAGAAATACATCCTGCACTACTTCTTTCGAATTTTCTTCATTAAGCAAATAACCATTGGCAAAATTGAAAAGCTGGGTATACCATGTGTCCATCACCATCTTAAAGATCTTTTCATCTCCAGATTTTAGACCAGCTAAAAAATTATTACCGCTTTTCAACTCCATTCAATGCCTGAATTAATTCCCAAATATAATTTGATTTTTTTTAAATCAGGCTTTTGGATATTTCTTAAGATGAGAATGTGACAATCTATAAGAACAGATTAAAAGACATGACAGAAAATAACGAAGAGCTAAGATTTTAAATGGGAAGACATAAAAAAAGCCCCTCGTGAATTGGCTTCGGCGAGGGGCAGTTGTTGTAGGGTGTGGTTTAGTGAATTTCCAAACCGGGGTGTTTTAACCCGTATTATGAGCGAACCATCATACCTAATTTTTCGAGGTACTGTGCTTCATCATCCTGAAAAATTAATCGTGCTAACCGTTTAATCTCTGCAACAGTTTCATGAAGAGTGTCCATTTTGTTGTTCCTTTCCTTGATAGCGTATTGTGCATCACCGCTTTCCTTTTCACGATTCTCTCTCAATACATCCAATCCTGAAAGATCATCATTCAGTTGTGTGATTGATTCTAATGTTTCACCAAAAGGAACCAGTTTAGCAAGAACAGCATCCATGCTCAACAGTTTTGTGTACGACGACTTAGCTGCTTGAACAAAATCAGTATACTTTGTCAATTTATTAGTATACAGATTTAAGGCAATCGCTTCAGGTGAATTCGCATCATACCAAAACATTAACACTTGCCTGATTCTGTTAAAAGACTTTCTTGCATTCGTTTCAGCAGTATTAAAAGCTTCACTAGCTGCCCTCCATTCGCCATGTTCAGACTCATTTTTAGTGAGTAGTGCTTTGGTTTCATTAAATAAAGCTTTATTGGCAGTATGCCTGGCTTCATCAAAACCAAAAGGTTCAAAACGGGTGCGAATTACTTCGTCACCAGAAGCATTCCAGATAACAATCCGGTTTTCTTCGATTTGGTCATTTAAACTTTGATTTTTTCCCATATAAATAATATTTTAAATTTAACAGGAATGAAATTATAGAATCAAACTGTAAATATCAATATGATATCTATAAATTATATGAACACCCCCATATTTCACAGGAAGTAGTGGTTTTTTCTGATGAACGTAAGATTTTAACGATAATATGATCAATACAATCGATAATTTTATCCTAATTCCACATCCAATTCAGACAAAAACAGCCAAGTAAACGTCAATAATTAGTTTCAGTAGTCATAATTTACTCAATTTTGAGCAGTTTGTTTAGAATGAATCCGGTAATAAAAAAAGATCTTAAAGTTTACTATCCCCATGGCAAGCCAAAGGATATTTTTGCCTCCCAAATTCCCGGGATTTTCTCAGTTTAAAAGCTTCTATTGAATAAAATGTTAAAAGTGAGCTTGCTTTTGACCTTTTATAGGTCGCTCTGAGCAAAAACATGTATGCTCAACATAAAAGTGAGGTCGCTCCGAGCATTTATTATGTTACTCAGCACAGAAGTGAGGTCGCTCCAGACAAAAACATGTATGCTCAGCATGTTTTACAGGCATTTTGAAAATATGAGGAGTCTATTCTGAACTGTGTCATTCACCAATTACAAATTGGCCGAGTTGGGAATCGAACTCAGCATTAATACATAAAACCAAAGAGCCATAAAGGGATAACTTTTTTAGAACCAATCTCGATATTATCGGCAGCTATATACGAATTATCAATCCCTCTTATTTGTTTCATATCCTTATTCCTTCCACCTATTTCAAAAACATAATGGCCATCAACATCAAAGTCGCCATTGCCTGAAAATTTCAAGTCGTGCGAAATACTCAGCTGATTAAAAAAGAATGTCTCCCTTAGGTTTCCGATATTGATATTATCTCCAATGGCATAAACTATATTGGGATTTTGAAGATATATTTTCTCAGGTTTATTTAGTAAAGATATTCCCTTGGTGCTACTATACAACAAGGATAAAATATCGGCTTTTGCCATAAACTGAAGATATTTCACCAGTGTTTCCCTTGACAATCCGGCCTGCTTACTTAATTTATTTATATTGGGTTTGAAAGGAACAGAATTGGCAATAATCTTTAATAACTTTTTTATATTTAAAACAGCACTGAAATCTACCTTGAAAACTATTGGGATATCAACTTCCATTACAATATCTAAAACCTGTAAAATACGACTATGATAACTTTTAAGATTTTCGGTGGCAAAAGGATAATAGCCGTATTTTAAATATTCTTCATACAATTTTATTGGTTTTATCTTCTCAGAGATCTCCGCTGAGATTTGCATGCTATTCTCTACAATATCTACTAAAGAATAGGAGTCAAATATTTTACCGTGGTTAAGTTCGAGATATTCACGAAATGACATTCCATGCATATGATACCTAACTGCCCGTCTACTTAAATCACCATCACCTTTTATTAGTTCCAGTGTAGAAGAACCAGTAATCGTAATTTTCAATTCGGGATATTGGTCGTAAATAATTTTTATTTCATTAGACCAATTCGGATATTTCTGTATTTCATCAATAAACAGATGTTTTCCACCCCGATTTACGAAATCAACCGATAAATCAACTATCGTGTTTATAGTGAAATAAAGGTCGTTTGCACTAACATATAAAACCTCATCAGTAATACCGTATTGTGTTTTAATATATTGAAGAACTAAAGTCGTTTTTCCGACACCCCTGGCTCCGGTTATTAAAATCAATCTGTTAGACCAATCAATCCGATTCCATAAATATCTTTTAAACTTTACGGATACTCCTTTAACTCTTAATATTGACCATTCTAATAATCTTTGCATAAAATAAAGTATTATACCGATTTGACAATCAAATGTCGCATACTTTCACTTCGTTCAGTATGCTCCTTGACAGTATGATCGGCATTAACCATTGCAAACTTCAAAATGTGCTATGCTACATTTCGAAGTGCAATTGGTATAACCACCAATCAGAATCTAAAGATAAGCATAATGTAAATCACAATCAACACTATTGCTGGATAAGTGTAAATCACAATCAGCACTATCATTCAATAAATGCAATTCACTATCAACATAAGGAGGTCTTAGCTATAAGTATTTCCCATAATTAGATTAATAGATAATGAGTAGAATATTAATTGCAATTCCAGCCAAACACATAGCTTTAAAAACGGTGCAAATGATATTTTTACTAATGATTTCTGAAACTTAATAATGAACTATGCAGCAGTAAGATATACCCAAGCCAGGCGATGAAATAGCGAGGGAGCGGAGCCAAATGACTTTTGGAGTATTTTACTGTACTCTCATTAGTATACCCTAACCAACTTCAAAAATAATTCTCAATTCTACCGAATTGCACACCAATTACAAATTGGCGCGAGCTGGGGGCGAAACATGTATGCTCAGCATGTTTTATAGGTATTTTGAAAATATTTCAATCAATTTTGTGCCCACGAACAGCAAAATACATAAAATACAAATACATCGGTAATAGCATCCAATATGCTTGCTGATAAGAAGCAAAATAGTCTTTTAACAATCCCAGAACAGGAGGTAACAAACCGCCTCCGGCAATTCCCATTACTAATAATGAAGATCCTTTTTTTGTGAATTTACCAAGACCATTAAGTGCAAGTGGCCATATTGCCGGCCATAATAATGAATTCGCCAATCCTAAACTTGCCACAAAATAGATTGATATTTCGCCTTTCAATAAGACAATTAACAGTGATGATATTATGCCCAAAGAGGCACAAATTTTCATGGCGTTGGTTTGCGATATTATTTTAGGGAATGAACTACCCCGGGGCAGAGCCCACGAGGTATCAAAAAAGAGTCAGTTGAC
>CBDVCE010000047.1:0-44206 GCA_965372405.1 uncultured Sunxiuqinia sp. | reverse complement strand
GTCGCCGCTTAGGTACTTGTCAATGTTTTCAGTATAATTTGATTTACGTATCATCTTCTAATATCTTTTTGTATTCAATATCTTGTTTTATGCTTTTAACGAGGTACTCTTTACATTTATATTTGCGTTTCTTAGCGTACTTCTCGCTTTGGTAGCCCATTATCTGAGCAATTTGTTTTAGTGGTACTTTATCAAAAAACAGTTGTAATATTTTCTGACAATCCTTGCCAAGGTTTTTGAAATGCTTTTGGTACAATTTGTACTTTTCATTCATATCAGCTGTTTCCTCGAGGCTGGTGTCGTAAATGTCATCATTGAATTCATGGTTGTCGTGAATTTTCTCACGTTCTGTTTTGCGCTTTTCAAGCTGCTTTAACCAAAGAAATCGACAGACAGAATATAAATAAGTCTCGAAGGAGCATTCTAGGACAAGATCATTTGCTTTAAGTTTGCGGTAAAGAATGATGATTGCTTCTTGGAATATGTCATTTGAATCGTCATCGACACCACTGTTTTTCTTTATAAAGAAATTAATCTTGTAAAAGAAGTTCTTGTAGATATACTGGAGAATTAAATTGTCGTTCCTCAGAATTCCGCTAAGGAGTTCTTCGTTCGTATAATTTATCATTTTCACTTCTTAATCCTTTAGGTTCTGAAAAGGTTACCCTTCCCAAAGTATAATATCACCGAATAATCTGCTAGTTCAATATAATACAGAGATTTTCAGGTTAAATATGTTTATAAAATGTTGAAAATGCAAATACATTTATCTACAATCATCACTCAAATTGAGAGATTTAATCACTCAAACTATTATACATTAAAAACAAAATTACCAAAAAATGAAATTTTGGTAAGCAGATAGACAAATGAATTATCATCAATTAAAACTTTTTTATGAACATTTCTGAATAAAGTGCAATGAAATTCGATAGGAAAAATAATCAATCAAGAATTGATGAAGATAAAATTGAGAATTATGGGATGATGAAAATGGAGTGAATTTCTTTAGGATTTATACAGGTAGTATAAAAACGAAAGGTAGACCCTCTGGCCTACCTTTTCTCACTAAACTAACTAACCTAACTAAACCTAAACTTATGAAAAAAAAACGTACTACAAAGGTATGTTCTAAAACAGCTAAATAGATTAAAAATTTGTTAATTGTTGTTAAATTAATTGTTTTTTATTAAGGACAGGAGTTATTGTGGAATGAAAGTGTAGGTGATTGTTCCTTGTTGAAGATCAGGGGCTTTTGTGTCTCTGTTGAATATTGTTTTTTTAGCAGCCTGAAGTGCATATGCTGGCAATAAAGGATCATTGCTACTTTGATTTGATTGTACTTCGGCTTTTTTTACCCTGCCATTCTTATCGACCAAAATAGAAATGGTTATTGTGCCACCCCCCTGAGCAAGATAAACGGGTATCGGTAATCGTGAATGATAGCGGTTCTCCAGAAAGTATCGAATATTACTATCACCAGAATAAATTGTGTTTTTTATTGAATCTGGATCCATACCTTCTGTAGTTTCTTCGGGCATGTTAAATTCTTCGAGTTCAGGAATCTCTTTTGATAATTGGTTATTTACATCAGAAACGAGTTTCTGTGCATTTTCAATTTCGCGTTGGTATTCTTCATCAAAGAACGGATCTTTATTTGCCTCGTTTACCGCTCGGTTACTTCGTGCTGTGAGATTTTGTTGGCTCAAATCTGAGGGTGAGTTTTCATCTTTGCTCAATTCTTGCACCTCAGGTTCTGGAATATATTCAATATTTGAAAAATCAATAACGATTGGTTCTTCCTTTGCTTCACGCTTAAGATTAATTTCAGCTAATAGAAAACTACCAAAGAACAGAATATGGAAAATAAGAGTCCCCATAATTCCGTAAACATTTTGTTTGTATAGTTTTTTAAAGTTTAACATGATTGCACAAAGTTAAAAACAATAGTGCCTTTTTCGATTCTTTTTCTGACCAGTTGAAAACTTTTAGTATAATTTTTAAAGACTTTGTAAGCTATTATATAATGTATAAACTTAATTTGGTGTAGATTTTGAAATATTTTGAATCTGTATCTTAATAGATATATTTTCTAAATTGTTCCTATTATAAATGAAACTGAATTTGTGACGCAGGATTTTTGTAAAATATTGTTGTTTATTATTCTTGTGTTTGGTTTTTGTCAAGCAATATCGCAAGAAACTAATTTTCTTATCGAAGAAGCTACAAAGCTCGATAATGAACAGTTTTACGATAGTTTGAAGACGAAGGCTTATGAAAAAGGACTAACTCGTTTTATATATAAAAACCTGATTAAAGAAGGTGATGAATCTCAAGAAGATTTGGATAAGCAATATAATTATCTATTGGGCTTAAATGGAAAAACTATTGCATCGATTGACGTAAAAGCACTTGAGGTATTTGGACCTACATTTAATGATCCGGAAAGAAGGAGTGAATCACAATTTGCCAGGTGGGCAAACAGACTTCATACAAAAACCAATCTCAAGATTATTAGAAAAAATGTATTAATAAAACCTGGAGATATATTTGATGTAGATCAGGTTTTGGATAATGAACGGATTATTAGGGCACTACCATATATTCGAGACGTACGTTTTGTTATTTCTGAAAATATTCAAAATTCACAATTGGTTGATATAATCGTTTTAACAAAAGATGTATTTTCCTTTGGGATAAGTGGGAAATTCCGTGGAATTAAATCTGCAGAATTAGGCATGTATAATCAGAACATCTGGGGGCTGGGTCATCAGATATCTGCAAAAATGGTTGGACATGCAAATAAGGAACCGTATGTAGGTTTTGAAGGTTTATATACGATTAATAATATTAACGGGAGTTTTATAGATTTCTCTGTTGGCTATTCAAATACATATAAGCGTGAAGGTGCTGGAATCAGCTTTGAAAAGCAATTTCTGAGTTCAACTACTAAATGGGGTGGTGGAGCTGCTTATGCCAAACTGACTAGAGCGGATCGTTTGTTTGGAGATGATCCGGTTGAAACCGAGTTTCCATTGGATTATAATTATCTAGATTTATGGGGAGGATATGCTTTTCAGATAAATAAAAATGAACCTGATCGGAATAAACAGCTTGTTCTGGCAACACGAATGCGTAGATATAATTTTTTCGATCGTCCACCGAATGACCCACAAGACAACCAATATTTTGCTAACTCTGATTTCTATCTGATGAGTTTGACATTATCTCAGCGATCTTATATTCGAGATTATTTGGTGTATAGTTATGGTATAACAGAGGATATTCCCCGTGGTTTTATGCATGAATGGGTAGTTGGCTTTGATGATAATGAATTCGATAAACGATGGTATTCTCATTTATACTTTTCATCCGGTAATTTTATAAAGTACAAACCAAGTTATTTATATGCATCTATTGGGTTTGGAGGTTTTTTTAATTCCATGAGGTTCCAGCAAGGATTAGTTGATGCGAATGTAAATTATATTACCAGGCTTTTTAAAGTTGGGAATCAACGAGCCAGGCAATTCATAAGTTTAAATTATATGCTTGGAATACGACGATTTGATCTTGAAGATCTGTATTTGAGGTTTGGTATTGGAATACGAGGTTTTGAAAGTGATTTGGCTACTGGCAAGCAGAGACTTAGTTTAAATTTGGAAACTGTTTTTTTTCAGAATAAAGAAATATTGAAGTTTAATGTTGCACTTTTTGGATTTGCAGATCTTGGAATAATTGGCTCGAACCACAAAGTAATTTTCACTCAGGATTATTATGCAGGTGTTGGAGCAGGGATTCGGCTTAGAAATGAAAATCTCGTTTTTAAAACTCTGCAGTTACGGTTGGCTTATTATCCCGGTCATCCAACCGATATTGGTGGAATTGGATTTATACTAACTGAAAGCAGGAAAAGTAACTTCTATAATTTCCAGCCAAGAAAACCCGAGCCTTTACGTTTTGAATAGTAAAAGTGCTATCAACTCAATTCTATAAATAATCAATAAAATACTGGCTGACTTTTTCCATCAGGTGAATACGATCTATGCCACGTACATTGTGTGGGTGGATTGGATAGGTGAAGAAATCAACAGGCTTATTCTTTTTTACACACTCACGAATAAACATCATACTATTCTGCATAACAACAGTTGGATCTTGAGCTCCGTGAATAAGCATTAATTTGCCATTTAAATTTTCAACAAGGTTGGTCATGTTGGAGTTGTTGTAACCCTCAATATTATTTTCAGGATGATCCATGTAACGTTCACCATACATGATTTCATATAATTTCCAGTCAACTACCGAACCACCTGCTACACCTACTTTAAAAACATCTTCATGGCGAAGCATCAGGTTTAGTGTCATAAAACCACCATAGCTCCATCCGTGAACACCAATTCGGTTTGAATCGATATAAAAAAGGCTTTTCAAATAATTAACGCCTTGCATTTGATCTTCTGTTTCTAAAATTCCCAGTTGTCGATGAGTGGCATCTTCAAAAGCTTTTCCGCGATTTGCAGAGCCACGGTTGTCAAGAGTAAAAGCAATATATCCTTTCGATGCCATATAGTATTGCCACCAACGAGCACTGTTGTGCCAGTTGTTATTAACCAGTTGTGCATGAGGTCCACCATATACATATACAATAGCTGGATATTTTTTTGACGAATCAAAATTTGGTGGAAGGATCATCCTGCAAAAAAGATCTGTCTTTTTGTCTGCTGATTTGATTGTGAATATTTTATTCTCCCCGAATTTGAATTCAGAAGTGTTATCTGCAGATGTATGAATATTACGTGAAAATTTTCCATTGGTACTGATCAAATCAATTTTAAGTGGAGTTTTAAATGCTGACCACTGATCGATTATATAAGATTTGTCTGATGAAAATTGCGCAGCATGAGTTCCGGCTTCTTTCGAAAGTTTATTAAGCTCTCCATTTTTCACATTCACTTTATAAATGTGTCGTTCGGTTGGAGTTTCTTTTGTTGCCTGAATGAAAATATTCTTTTCATTTTCATCAAAACCATAAAAATTTGTTACTTCCCAATCTCCTTTAGTAAGCTGTTTTATTTTTTTGCCAGATACATTATATATATATAGGTGTGACCAGCCATCAATTCGAGATTGATAATAAAACTGTTCTGGGTTCTTCTTTGAAAAAATAATTGGATGCTCAGGTTCTACATAGGTCTTGCTCTTTTCTTCAAAAAGAGTTTTTGTTTTTTTTCCATCTATAACATTGTACTGGTTTAGCTGCATGTGGTTTTGATCACGATTAAGTTCAGCCAAATAAATAAAATTCTCATTTGGTCCCCAGCTAATGTTGGTTAGATAATGTTCTTTTGGTACACCTGTTTTTAGGAATACAGTTTTTTCGGTTTTGAGATTGTAAATGCCCAGCGTAACATGATGACTTTTCATTCCAGCCATTGGATATTTTACAGGAGTGAGTTCTGCTTCGCGGGCCATGTAATCAACCAAAGGATAATCTTTCACCATGCTTTCATCTTTTCGGTAAAAAGCTAGGTAGTTCCCATTGGGCGACCAAAATGTACCTTTAGAAATGCCAAATTCACGACGATGAACTTCTTGCCCGTTTACAATTCCGGCATCAGTATCAAAGGTGATTTGCTTTTCTCCTTCAGTATTAAATATGTATAGATTTTGTCCCTTAACGTATGCGAGAGTGTTATTGGTATTACAAAAATCAATTTTATCAGAGCCTGCGGGAATTTTCAGCTTTAGCTTGAATTCTTTTTCTAAAAGATCAAAAATCAACATATTCGATCCATGTTGAAAACGGATAGTATTATTATCAATAAAACTAAAAGCTGGAAGCTGTTGAATTATTAGACTTTCTTTTTGTGCTACGTTTTGGATTTCTTTTAATGTCAGTATAACTTCCTGATCACCATTTTTGGCATTGTATTGAATTAATGAGTCATTTTCATTAAGAATATAATGGTTTGCATCTCTCCATTTCAATCCGTTTGGGCGATCGGGAGCCAAATAAGTAAAGCGTCCGATTAGAGCATCTTGAAGAGTTAAATCTTTGGTTTGTGAAAAACTAGCTTGAAAAAAGCCAGCAAAAAGGAATACAAATAATAGCGTTCTCATTGATCGTAATTTTAGTATCTGCGAAACTAGAAAATAAATTGGTTTGACCAATGAGTTTCGTCCAAACCTGATTAATTACAGCAATACCCCTGAAATGTGTAAAATATTTAGGTTGGGTGCGGAAGTTTTCAACTTCCGATTATTTCAGTAGTAAAAAAACAGCTGCACCCATTAACTCAGTAATCCAATAATTTCTTCGGTAGTAACCGCTTTAAATGGATTATTTGAATTGATGAATTTTTCAGCTAATGAAGATTTTCGATTTTGTAACATTTGAATCTTTTCTTCAATAGATCCTTCGGTAATAAAACGATAAACAAATACCTTTTTCTCTTGGCCGATACGATGTGCCCGGTTGATAGCTTGATTCTCTGCAGCTGGATTCCACCAGGGGTCAATAATAAAAACGTAATCGGCAGAGGTTAGGTTAAGCCCAACACCACCAGCTTTTAACGAAATAAGAAAAATTCGGTTTTCCGGATCATCCTGAAAATTTTGAATGACTTTCCCCCGGTTTGTAGTTTGACCTGTAAGCAGAGAATACTTCCAGTTTTTAGATTCAATTTTTTGTTTCAACAACTCCAAATGCTTTACAAATGAGGAAAAGATAAGCACCTTGTGATTCTCAGCCATAAGGTTTTTCAGGCAACGATAGATTTCATTAAACTTTCCAGACTCCGCTTCATGATCACCACTAAGCATTGATGGATGATTGGCTAGTTGCCTGAGTTTTGTTAAGCCCTGCAAAACAACAAAGGCTGATTTTCCCACACCTTCCTTCTCAATATTTTGCAGAATGCTATTTCTAATGATAGACTTTTCCTTTTCGTATGACAATTTTTGATGATCGGCCATTCCGCAGTATCGGGTTTGTTCAGTTAGTGCCGGAAGATCTTTTGCAACTTCCTCTTTTTTTCTTCGCAAAACAAACGGACGAATTAATGTCTGGAGCTTTTCCTGTTTTTCAGGATCATTTTTCTTTTCAATTGGGGTAATGAATTCTCGTTTAAAATAAGCTTGGTTGCCAAGTAAACCTTTATTCAGAAAATTTAATTGTGCCCATAAATCAGAAAGTGAATTCTCAATTGGGGTTCCTGTAAGTACGAGTCGAAATCGGGCTTTTAATTCAGCTACCGCTTTGTAGGTTTTTGATGCTGAATTCTTAATGTATTGGCTCTCATCCAATATTAAGTAGAAGAATTCATGTTCCTTTAAAAGTTCAAAATCATTACGAATGGTACCGTAAGTAGTAAGAATGATATCGTAATAATTAATGATTCCTTTCAGATTGAGAGATTTTTTGCGCTGAATACCAACATGCTTATAAACCCGTAATGAAGGAGTGAATTTTTTTATTTCATTTTCCCAATTATGGATAAGGGAAGTGGGCATTACAATTAAAGAAGCAGCCTGTGTGTTTTCTGGTTGTACTTCTTGCCCAAATAAAGGAAGCTGGTTCTTCTCATCATGGACAGGAGTATTTATTTGAGTTTGCAGCCGTTTGAATTTTAAAAGAAGAGAAAGCGTTTGTAAAGTTTTACCAAGCCCCATATCATCAGCCAGGCATCCCCCAAACTGATGCTCGTTTAGATGATACATCCATGAGAACCCCTCTTCCTGATAAGAACGTAGTTTGGCTTGAATGTTCGCTGGTAAACTTACCTTTTGGTCATTTGCCTCTCCAATTTTTGAAAGACGCTGATAAAAGCTTTTGTCAATTCCTTTTAGCTTCTTTTTTATAAGCTGAAAATGATGTTTCTTAAGTTTAAGGTGATTGCCATCTGTTTGTGTGAAAGGCAGCAAGTCTTCGTATTCGGAAAACCATTCTTTGGGGAGAATAGCTGTTTCTCCATTGGGAAGTTCAAATTCTCGAATACCATTTAGAATATGTTTTTTCAAACGGATAAATGGAATCTCGTAATCACCAAAACGAACTTTTGCATAAATATCAAACCAATCATCACTGGCTTTTACTTCAAAATCTAACTGTTGTTTTTCTGTTGAATATTTCTTCTCAAAACGATTTTGTTCAATCTCAAAACCGGCCTCAATAAGATCGTCTTGATTTTTGTTTAACCATTGAATCAATTCATATAAGCGATCATCGTTATCCAGCAATTCAATCTGCTTTAGAGAAAAGCTTCCATTTCTTTCTTGTAATCCTAATTTTTGGATTTTGTTATAGATTTCAGCTTCCCACTTTTTGTCTCGCTTCACCTTTGAAAAACGGTAAGTATCACCTTCTTTTTGCAGGCTAACAGCCACTTTGCTTTCATTTCCAGGCAGGAATTCATTGTTGCAATACCTGTATTTTAGCAAAAAAACCGGCTCCATCTTTAGGTTGGGTTCAAGCGAAATGATGGCCTTGTTTTCACAAACAGATTCTTCTATTTCAAAACCATTTGCGACTACCGGATAATCCTTAATGGCATTCATGACAAAGCTTTGGTAGTATTTGTCTTCCACCTGTCGTGGAATAAAAATGAATTCTTTCTGAAAAAAAGGAAGAAGTTTTTTAGCAATGATTTTTTCAAATATGAATAACTTGTTTTGCCAGTAAAGCATGCAAGGTGCATTGGCAACAACTGAGACGGTTTTATGAAGTAATTTTAGAGGTTCATTTTTGTGAATAACTTGCAGGCTATAACGAGTCCCTTCATCAGTTCTGTCAAAATGTAAGATGCATTCAGAATAATTTTCAGGAATAACAATTAAATCCTCATCATATAAATTGGAGTATTTAGTTTGCTTAAAGAATAAACGGGTTTTCTGTTGCATCAGAATCTGAGCAATACGATGCATGTACTTGTCTATATACGGGCTAATATGATTCTGAAAAAGATCATTATCCAATTGTTGAAAGAATTTGCTCGGTTCTTTTTTCTTCGAGAATTTCTTGACTAGCCTCTCATCACTGTATTCATCAATCAGTTTTACCAGTTCAATTTCATGATCATGAAGTTCCAGTTTCGGCAAATCATGGCTTTTCACCATCCGGTTAATGGTGTAAAAAGAGATGTTCTTTTCAATCAAAAAAGCTTGAAAAATATACCCTAAAGTTCGGTGCTCTGTTAGCCCAATGATAAATTCCTTTGTCATACTTATTAATGAAGCAACTCAAAAAATGATTGAGAATTTTAGTTCACTATGAAAAAATAAAAACTTCAAATATAAACTAAAATGTAATTACAGTTTCCCTTTAAAGGTCAAATCTATATTAAGAATGTGTGTCGTTTTTTGGCAACTTCTTCTCTAATTTTAGGAAAGCCTGAATATTTTTAGAAATGTGACTGTAAACAGGGTTATTGATTAATACATTATTATTTTTGCAGGTTGAAAATTATAAACCAACTGATTTTCCATATATGAACAGAATTGTAAAAAAGGAACAGTTTTCGGAGAAGGTTTTCTCTCTGGTTGTTGAAGCACCGCGAATTGCAAAATCAAGGAAGCCTGGCCATTTTGTAATCTTACGTGTTGATGAAAAAGGGGAACGCATTCCATTAACAATTGCGGAGGCTGACAGTAAAGCCGGAACCATAACTTTAGTAGCACAGAAAGTAGGAGTTAGCTCGAATAAACTCTGTGCGATGGAGCCTGGTGATGAAATCCTTGATTTAGTTGGGCCGCTTGGGAAAGCAACAGAAATACATAATGTGGGTACTATATTAGCCTGTGGTGGTGGTGTTGGAATTGCTCCACTTCTACCTATTGTTGAAGGTTTCAAAAAGGCTGGTAACCGGGTAATCACAGTATTGGCCGCACGAAATAAAGATTTGCTGATTCTCGAAGATAAAATTCGTCAGTGGTCGGATGAAGTAATTGTGATGACTGATGATGGATCGCTGGGTACAAAAGGATTGGTTACCGAAGGTGCCGAAATGGTTATAAAAAGAGAAAAGGTGGATGAGTGCATTGCCATTGGACCGGCTGTTATGATGAAATTTACTTCATTACTCACCAAAAAATATGATATTCCGACTCAGGCAAGTTTAAATGCCATTATGGTTGACGGAACCGGAATGTGTGGTGCTTGCCGTGTAAATGTGGGAGGACAAACACGTTTCACCTGTGTAGATGGGCCAGAGTTTGATGCACACAAAATTGATTTTGATGAGTTGCTTCTTCGTCTTGGAGGGTATAGCTCTGAAGAAAAAAAGGCTAATGAACGGTATGCTAACCCAGAAAGCTGTTAAATCATGCAAGAATATTTGAAATTAGAACGAGAAAAAGAATGGCGTGTAGAGTTACGTCAGAAAATAAAGAATAAAGTTCGTACAGGAACTGAACGGGTAAAAATGCCTGAGTTCGATTCGTTTGAGCGCACAAAATATCAGAATAAAGAAGTTAACCTTGGGCTTGATCAGGATGCGGCAGTTAATGAAGCTTCACGTTGCATGGATTGTGTTAATCCAACTTGTATTGAAGGTTGTCCGGTGGAGATAAATATTCCGAAGTTTATTAAGAATATTGAGCGTGGTGAGTTTGGAGAAGCGGCAAAAGCTTTAAAAGAAACATCCGCTCTGCCTGCTGTTTGTGGGCGTGTTTGTCCACAGGAGAAGCAGTGTGAAGCTCAGTGCTTTTACACCTTGAAGTTGAAGAAAGAACCAGTTGCAATAGGTTTTCTTGAACGATTTGCTGCTGACTATGAAAGGGAAAGTGGAGAAATTGCGGTACCAGAGGTTGCTCCAAAGAACGGGAAGAAAGTAGCTGCTATTGGCTCTGGTCCGGCATCGCTTTCGTTTGCTGGAGATATGATTAAGTTAGGTTATGAAGTAACCGTTTTTGAAGCTTTGCATGAAATTGGCGGGGTTTTAAAATATGGAATTCCTGAGTTTCGTTTACCAAATCAAGTTGTGGATGTTGAGTTGAATAACCTGGAAGCAATGGGAGTGAAATTTGAACGTAACTTCATTGTTGGCAGAACAGCTTCTTTTGATGACTTGGAAGAAGAAGGCTACGATGCATTTTTTGTAGCTAGTGGTGCCGGTTTACCTCGATTTATGAATATTCCGGGTGAAAATTATAATGGTGTACTATCATCGAATGAATACCTTACACGGGTTAACCTGATGAATGCATCCAATGATGAATTTGATACGCCTGTGTTAAATGGCAAAAACGTTGCAGTAATTGGTGGTGGAAACACGGCCATGGATTCTGTGCGTACTGCGAAACGATTGGGTGCTGAGCGTGCAATGATTGTTTATCGTCGTTCGAGAGAAGAAATGCCGGCAAGGGTAGAGGAAGTATTGCATGCCGAAGAGGAAGGCATTGAATTTTTAAACCTTGCCAATCCATTAGAGTATTTTGCTGATGAAAATGGAAGAGTTAGTCGCATGAGTATTCAGCGAATGGAGCTTGGTGAACCAGATGCATCGGGTAGAAGAAGGCCTGTGCCTCTTGAAGGTTCGGAATATGACATTCCGGTTGATGTGGTTGTGGTTGCGATTGGTGTTTCTCCAAACCCATTAGTGCCATCGGAATTACCCGAATTGAAAGTTAGCCGATGGGGAACCATTGAGGTAGAACCTGATAATATGCAAAGTTCAATCCCAAACATTTTTGCTGGTGGAGACATTGTACGTGGTGGTGCAACTGTAATTCTGGCAATGGGCGATGGCCGAAAAGCTGCCGCAGGAATGCATAAGTACCTTTCAAATTAAGTAATGCGAAGGGATGTCATCTTTTCAAAAGATGACATCCCTTCGCTTGTACTCAGAATCTATTATCTTTAAATAAAAAATACAGCTATGGCTAATATATCAACCCAGTTTTTCGGTTTGCAACTTAAAAGTCCGGTAATTGCAGCAAGCAGCAGCATGACTGCTAAGCTTGATCAAATTAAGAAGATTGCCGATGCAGGGCCAGGTGCAATTGTGTTGAAATCCATTTTTGAAGAAGAAATTCACATGCAGTTGGAAGAAGAACTAACTCGCCGGAAGCCTTTTGTTCCTGATGAAGAATACCTTGATTATTTCGACTACATAATTAAAGAAGAGAATCTGAATAACTATACGCAGTTAATTTCTCAAGCTAAAAAAGAAACCGATGTTCCAATTATTGCGAGTGTAAGTTGTACCAGCTCCTCGGAGTGGACATTATTTGCCCGCAAGTTAGAAGAAGCTGGAGCCGATGCTATTGAGCTAAATTTGTTTCTTATTCCTTCTGATGTTGAGAAAAGCAGGGAATACAGTGAGTTGTTTTATTTTGAAACTGTTAAGAAAGTATTGGAAGTTGTTACTATTCCAGTTACGATAAAAATCAGCCACTATTTTTCAAATTTGGCAAAAATAATAAAAGAACTTTCCGCAACGGGAATTGCTGGAATCACCTTATTTAATCGCTTCTATTCACCGGATGTCGATATTGAAAATGAACTAGCCATTGCAGCTGATTCATTAAGTACACCGGGCGAATATTTACTTCCATTGCGCTGGACAGGCATTATGGCGGGTCAGGTGGATTGTCCACTTGCGGCTACAACCGGAATTCATTCCGCAGAAACTGCCGTTAAGTTTCTATTGTCTGGTGCGGCAGCTGTTCAGGTTTCATCGGTATTGTACAAGGAAGGTGTTGATGCTATAGGAAAACTAAATGATGGTATCTCAAAATGGATGGATAGCAAAGGTTATGAAAAAATAAGTGATTTCTCAGGTAAGCTGAAGCTTAATACTAAAAATGCCGAATTGTTTGAGCGTGCCCAGTTTATGAAATACTTTGGCGAAAAGACTTTCTAATTTGAAATTGGAACTGGGAAAGAACAATAAACTTCGGGATATCAATTTTCATATTCAGGCTATTTCCACAATGAATCTTTTTTTAACACGTTTCATTATCAGATCAAGTCCAAGATTTATATTTTTATGGCATAATTTTTTCAGTACTAAAATCATGAAGTATTCCTTTCTTCTTGTTTGTCTATTGTTTATTCAGGTTCTGGCCTTTTCGCAGCAGAAAAGAATTACCGAGAATGGTAAAACTTATATTGTCCATACCGTAAGGAAAGGGGAAACCCTTTTTTCATTATCGAAAGCTTATGAGATAGAGCAGAAGGAATTGCTAAATGCCAACCCAAATTTAATTTTTGGATTAAAAACCGGAGAAAATTTAAAAGTTCCTGTTGCTGAATTACGAAAGGAAGAAGTGGTACAAAACGATCAACCACAGGAGCAGGAAGCCTTACCTTCATTTCGAACTTATAAAGTAAAACGAAGAAATACACTTCATTCCATATCTAAAAACTATGGAATTCGTATTGAAGACATTATTAAATACAATCCTGATGTAAAAAAAGGATTGAAAAAAGGAATGGTATTATTGATTCCTGATGCAGATGATTTAGCAGAATTAAAAAAGGAAGCTGAACGAAAACAAGAAGCAGTCAGGAAGAATATTCATCGTGTTGAAGGTGATGACACCCTTTATTCACTTTCAAAAAAATACGATCGTTCCATTTCTTCTATCTTGGAGCTAAACCCAGAAGCTGAAGAGGGATTGAGAATTGGAATGGAGATTCGTATTCCTGAAGAAAAGGTGGAACTTATTGAGAAGCAAATCGCGGTGAAGAAAGATGGCTTCTTTATTCATTTGGTTGAAAGTGGTGAGACTTTTTGGCAACTGGAAAGACGATACGGAACATCGAGGGGTGAGTTGGAGCATTATAATCCAGTATTAAAGAGAGGACTAATGGCCGGTTTGCGAATCAATATTCCCTCACGTCACATTCCTGAATTCCAATTGGCAGAAGTTGATGAAAGCCAGTTTGAAAAGCATTTCGTAAAGAAAGGTGAAACACTATATCGCTTAGCATCGCAATATGAAATCAAAATTAGTGAACTGAAAAAAGTCAATCCGGTATTGGCTTATCGGGGATTAATGGCTGGTGAAACAATTCTAGTTCCTCGAAAAGACATTCCTCAAATTGAAGAATTAAAAGCGATAATTGAAGAACCAGTGTTAGCAGAGAATTGCCAACCTGACTTTAGAGCTGCTTACGAAAACTATAAGGTAGCACTGTTATTGCCACTTTATCTGGAGGCGAATGATACCGTAAATCATATTAAATTAACTCCGCAAGAAATTAAAGAGGATACGCTTTTAATGGCTCGTTTTGAGGAGGCTGTTTTTGAGAAACGAGATACATTCACGGTTCGAGATGAAAAGATTATTTACCCACGTTCAGCTAACTTCATGCATTTTTACGAGGGTGTATTGCTGGCTGTGGATAGTATGCAGCGAGCAGGAATGAACATCGAACTTCAGGTGTACGATACCAATCAGGATCAGGCGGTGATTGATTCATTGGTTCTGTTGGATGAGTTTAGGGAGTTGGATTTAATTATTGGTCCGGTGTTTCCAAACCTACAAAAAAGTGTAGCCAACTTTGCCCATAAAAACCGAATTCCAATGGTTTCGCCTTTGTCATCTGGAGGAGAGTTCGAGAAAAATAATCCATATTACTTCAAGGTTAATCCTGATAAAAAATTACTGATTAGAAATACAGCCCGTTATCTGGGTGAAGAGTATTTTGATAAAAACCTGATTGTGTTTCAAATGGGGGAGTATAAGCACTTGCCTGAGGCTGACCTGGTGAGCCTGAGCCGTGAAAAGTTTTTCTCAACCGGATTTAATAACCAGGTAGGTGATGTGCTTTTCCATGACTACAATTTCCCGAAAGAAGGTTTCTGGGGGCTTTCGCGAATTCTATCAAAAACCCGCGAGAATGTGTTTATTATTCCATCACAAACCGAGGCGCAGATTAGTGTGGCTATTTCCAACTTAAATTCTATAGCAGAGGAATACCCGGTTACATTGGTTGGACTGTCAAATTATCAGCGTTATAAAAGTATTCAGCCTGAGTATTATCACCATGTGAAGTTGCATTTGCTAAGTCCGTATTTTGCCGATTATCAATCGCTACATACCAATCATTTTATTAAGAATTTTAGGGATCAATTTTATGCTGAACCTAACCAGTTTAGCTTTCAGGGATATGATATCTCTTTCTATTTTATGTCTGCACTATACCGCTATGGGAAAGATTTTATGGATTGCCTGCCTGCCCATCGGGTAGAACTTACTCAGGGCGATTTCAACTTCGAAAAGCAATCTCGTTTTGGAGGTTATATGAATCAAGGTTTATTTGTGATATCCTATAATTCTGATTATACCATTACCAAAGAAAAAAGCCCCGAAAAGGCCAGCTTATTAATGGTGGGTGAGTAGTTAAATTTTTGTTCTAATTAATTGGGTATGGTAAAGTAAAATAGAAAGTGCTTCCCTTGCCTTCTTCTGATTCCAACCAAATTTTTCCTTTAAGCATTTCTACATAGGCTTTCGTAATTGTAAGTCCAAGTCCAGAGCCTTGAAAGCTTCGTTTGTCATAAATGTCAACTTGCTCAAAACGATTGAAAATACTTTTATGCTTCTCGTGAGGAATGCCAATGCCAGTATCACTTACAAAGAATTCGATTAACTCATCTTTTTGTTTGCAACTCACACGTATCTCACCTTCAGTAGTATATTTTATTGCATTTTTAATGAGATTGGTAAGTATTGAATTTAACTTTGACTTGTCAGTCTTAAGTATTAAATCGGTGGTAATATCACAATCTTTAGAATTTAATATTATCCCTTTTTCATTGCATTGTGGCAGGAAAAATAAATATAAGTCAGAAATTAGCTCTATAACATTTACATCTTCAAGATGCATAGGCATTTGCCCAGATTCAATTTTTGATATATCAATAATGTCATTAATTGTATCTAATAAGCGATCTCCACTTTTATGGATCGTATTAATATATCTAGTTCTATTCTCCAAACTCAGATCTTTTTCCAAAAGAAGTTCAGAAAAACCAAGTATTCCGTTTAAAGGTGTGCGAATCTCATGACTCATATTTGCTAAAAAAGCCGATTTTAACCGGTCATTCTCTTCTGCTTTTTGTTTTGCTTTAATCAGCTCCAGTTCTGCTTTTTTTAGGTTTGTAATATTTTCTACAGTACCGTCATATCTGAAAATTTGCCCATTCTTATCTCTTACCGCACGAGCTCCTTCTTTAACATATACAACCTTCCCATGTTTGGTGTACCATTCCGATTCATAGTCAGTTATTACGTCATTATTTTCAAGGAAAGACATGAATTCTTCCCTTTTCCGATCTTCAATATAACTCCCTTGTGATAAATCTCTCGATAAAAGATCTTCAAGAGAATCAAAATCCAACATTTTAATCATTGCAGGATTTGCTGATAGTATTTTTCCCTCAGGTGTTGTTTGATAAAGACCAATCGTAGAATTCTGAAATAAGCTAAAGTAGAGATTATCAGCTTTATTAAAGTCTTGACTAGCTTTTTTAAACTTAGAATATTTCGATCTTTCAAAAACCGAAAGAAACCTACAAATCCCCCTTTTAAATAATCTCATTCTGCGAAAAAAAAAGTCAGTATATATTAATCTTTTCAAATTTCAGTTTGCAAATCGATTGTAGAATACCTTTCTAATATAGGTAATTTTTCATTAGTTAGGCTTTGTAATGTTTTTAAATTCAATTGATTATTCGTATTGGTTTACATTGCGTATTAGCCAAATTGAAATAATATCAATTATAGTATTCAAGTGTTTTGTGGAAAAATAGAGTATCTTCACCTCTGGGTTATACCAATTTTGATTTCAATTAGTCATTACTCCATTTTGCTGCTTACATCATATCATCTTTCACTCCAGCAAATTATTTCTCTTTGAATTTTAGTTAGTCGGTCCAAGCACTAGGTTATTTAATCGCATAATTTATACATAGCAGAGCTTATGAGTAAACTCACATTAGGAGTGGTTGGTACTTCAAGAAAAGAAGACGAAAAACGTGTTCCAATTCATCCAGATCATTTATCGCGCATCCCTGAGGAAATTCGTAAGCAATTAATATTTGAAAAGGGTTACGGTAAACCTTTTGGCTTGGATGATGAATATTTTATAACTCATGCTGGTGGGGTTGCTTCCCGCCATGAATTATTGGCTGAAATTGGTTCAGTTATTATTGCGAAACCAGTATTAGCTGATTTGCAAGAAATGCGTGAAGGAGGCTTTATATGGGGTTATCCGCATTGTGCACAGCAAAATGATATTACACAAACTGCTATTGACCGAAAATTAACACTTATTGCTTTTGAAGATATGTTTACCTGGTCTCCAAGTGGGCAAATGGGCAGACATACTTTCTATAAAAATAATGAAATGGCTGGCTATTGTGCGGTTATCCATGCATTACAATTAAAAGGTATTGACGGCCATTATGGGAATCAACGTAAAGTAACTATTTTTAGTTTTGGAGCCGTTAGTAGAGGAGCCATTTATGCACTTAAGGCACATGGATTCCGAGATATAACAATTTGTATTCAGAGGCCTGATTATGAAGTGCGCGAAGAGATTCTAGATGTTCATTATGTTCGCATTCGGAAAGGTGAAAAGAATGAAGCCAGAGTAGTAACAGTCGAACATGATGGTACCGTGCGACCCTTGTCTGATTTAATTAAGGAATCTGAAATCATTGTTAATGGTATTTATCAAAATACAGACAATCCTATCAATTTTGTAACAGAGGAAGAGAAAGATAATTTAAAACCAGGATGTTTAATTATTGATGTAAGTTGCGATGAAGGTATGGGATTCTATTTTGCAAAACCTACTACTTTTAAAAATCCAATTCTGAATATAGGTAAAGTTGACTATTATGCAGTAGATCATACACCAACTTATCTGTGGGAGAGTGCATCAAGGTCAATATCTGGAGCATTAATTGTTTATTTATCATCAATTCTAGGGGGACCAAAAGGGTGGATGGAAAATACTACAATTAGTAAGGCTATTAATATTGAGGATGGCGTGATTAAAAAAGAGTCTGTTTTAACATTTCAGAATCGGATGCCCAATTATCCACATAATTTCAAGAAAGAATAGTAGCCTAATACGGGCTTCATTCCAGTCAAATTACAAGAAATTTGCTGTGGGTTACAACCCTTGAGTTTACTACTATCTAGACTATTATTTTTATAAATTGTTGTGCTGTCGTACATTTCATCCTTCATATAATAATTCGCAGTTTTGCCATTATTAAATCTGATTATTATTTGGGATATTGTGCGTCAGTTATGCCCAAGTCCTCTATTCTAATACTTTCAAAAGTCATTTCAGCCTGACTGCCTTCATACAAGATACCTATGGTGCAATTATTTATTGAAGTTAAGCTAGAATATCCTCCATTAAGCCTCAGTTCATCAAGAAGTAACCAATGAGTTTTCGGCCAAGTCTTACCTTCATCAAAACTTACTTTTATTGTCATTCGTTCCCGTTTGTATTTAGAATTTGGGTTTGAAAATAATAAGATGTTTTTATTATTTCCATCCAGATCAACATAGGTATGTTTGTAAATAGAAGCCATACAGACTGGCTCTTTTAATGCCTGATGACTGGTAGCATGCGGCTCCCAATGCTCTCCTAAATCCTTAGTAATAAATATGGCGCGACCATTGGAGTCCGACTTGTTTTGAGCATTGCGATTATCACGCATATTTTGCATGATGCTTCCATCACCGAGTTGCACAACCATATTTTCAGTTGTGTTATGATAGGATGGTTTACTTGATTGCCATGATTGACCTCCGTCTTTACTGTAAGTGATATTTGAGAATGGGATTTGCTCTTTGTCCTTTCCTTGTGTTGGAAATACCAAAGTACCATCATCAAGTGTTATTCCACTGCCTGGTGCTGGTGCAAATAAATACCACTCCTGTCTTTTTATTTGCTTTGTAATATTTACAGGGTCTCCCCATGTTTGACCATCATCAGTTGATTTAGTTATGATGAATTGAGAAGTTTTGTCAATGTCATACCCTTGTAATGAGCCGTAATTTCTCCATTGATGATTCCAAATAGTTGAATCTTCTGTAAGACCTTTTATGGGATTACCTGTTTTTTCATCAACTACACCATGCATCCAACAGCCAGCAATGAATATGTCATTGCTGTTATTATCCACAAGTATGCAGGCATCGCTAACACCATTGTATTTTTGAGGAAGTCCTCCATGTTCGCCCATGTCAAGACCAATCTGCATGGATTCCCATGTATTACCGCCATCTGTACTTCGATTGACACCGATGTCAATATTACCCTGCAAATCACTATGACTATTTCTGCGAACGTCATAGATGGCTAGCAGCGTATTATAATTTGTGAGCGCTAAACCTGGTATACGATATCTTACAACGCCATCATCTCCACCTTTTCTTAAGGCCACACCAATATGCTGTTTTATGCGTATAGGGTCAGCAGTAGGGGCGAAAGGTTTTGAATCTGAAAATACAATTTGCCTTATTCCAGCTGATACAAAATGATCAAGAGGAGCATCATCAATTGGCTTTATGCCAACTATAAAAAACTTGTTTGCAATAGGTCGTGGAGTTGTGAAAGAAAAAATTGCTTGCTCGTCGGATAAGGTAGTTTGGGCTACTGCTAATCCTTTATCAACCTGCCAGGTGCTATCTTGCCCCATATCCACTAAAAATACCGAGTCTATGTCTCCAATATCAGTAGTACCTTCAAATTCCACCAATATATCATTAACATCATCGTTTGCATTTAATTTAAACTGCAATACGGGTGTAAATGATTTGAACTTCAGTACTGGTATTTGTACCCTATTTTGGTCTAATGAAATGCTTTGCCCCCATAAGGTGATAGCTTGCGTTGAAAGTATAATTAGAGTCAGCAATAGTTTTTTATGAGTCATAAGTGTATTATATCGTTTCATTCAATTTGGTTTATATGGTATTCTCTACTGACTTATATATAATCTAACATCCGAATTCATTATTTTTTTATCTAAATAATACGTATTCAGCTTTAAAAAGGCATGTTCATATCTTGATTTGCAATCTCTGATGTCTCCTTCAAACTTTAGCTCTTTTTTAACTCCTAAATTGAAGATGCCTTTGCCTTTGGCCATACGTTCTAATCTACCAATTGCCTTTGGGGATAATTGATTGTAAATAGCTTCTACTATTTGACATTGTTCTATTTTCCCATTCTTAATATCCCAATCTGTTGCTTCTTGTTCTTTTAATATATTATTTGAAAAATAAACTTCTTTAAGTAAAGGAAAAGCAAACTCTAGTACTTTCTTTGAACCTTCGTTACCAAACCAAACCACTTCTTTGTTCCTAACAATAAATGTTCGGATAAAAAAATTATCAAATTTGGAAAGTTGTCCTGCAACCACCGCCGCTACCCCAACTGCATTTATTTCATGCCCTAGTTTTTCTCGTTCATCATCAAACCAAAGATAAAAATCACGTGTCTGGCAGATGGTTTTATATTTCAGATTTCCATTATCAATCGACAGATTGTATTTATTGGCCTGTTTCCAGGTTTCCGTATTTCTATTTCTATCTTTTTTTAACCAACAACCATCCTGAAGAACATTCTGTCCAGTTGTTTTTTTGTAGTCTTTTAGATTTTTCCATTCTTGTGAGAAAGCAAATTGAGTGTTTATAAAGAGAAAAGTAATTATTGTTAAGTTTAGTAATTTTCTCATATAATACAATTTTGAGTTGAGTTCGTATATTCAATATTTCAAATTTTCCGTCAATCCGGCAGCTGCCGGAGAATTGGCGGTGTTGCAACAACGAGCTGCAGTACAAAAAAACCGCTGAAACCCGCATATGACACTTTATTGTAGCCAGCACTTATGGCACAATGCTTAAGAAGTCTGTAAACATTTCTGTAAATTCAAACTTATCCGTGCCATTATCATTATATGTTTCCATTTCTCTTATTTGTTCGGTTGTCATTTGAGTCCAATACGTTTCAAGTATTACAGACTTCTTGGCTGACTTTTCATTTGCTATTAAGACTTTTGCATCACAAGTATCTGTGAAACTAAAAGTGTTTCCAGCTGACAAGTTCAAAACGTCTAAATGAATATAATTTTCGGGTTCTCTTTTTAAAGTCAGATACGCCTTGATTCCATTATCATTCAATTTTTGTATAGTATCTACATTCTTTTGTTCTTCATTAGTTCCTTTGTCCGAATCAAGTAGCACGCAATAGGGTATGTCGAATTGGTCTATTAGTCGTAGAGTGGTCCAATGTTTTAAGTTTCCACAGCCACCAATTGGGACTAATGCGATTCTTTTATCCTCAAAAGTATGTTCAATGTGTCCACCATTTTTTAACTGAGTTGCTGTGTGATTTACAAATGGCACATCGCTTTTGCCTTCTAATAGTAAAATTGCATTCGCATTTTTTGAAATTGGGTCTGCTAAAACTCCTAAGGTATCTGCTATTTTTTCAAAAACGTCTTCTGTTCCTAATTCAACAGTTCTATCATTTCCCGTTTTTTGAATAAAACGCAAACTTTCTAAGGGAAGTAATCCTCCAAGTGCAGGTGTATGGGTTGTTAGTATAATTTGAGAGTTCCCTGTATTAGATAAGTCCATAAATGCTTGTATTAGCATTTCTTGATGGTCAGGGTGTTGAGAAGTTTCAGGCTCTTCAAATGCAAATATTATTTGATTTCCTTGATTTTGCACTTTTAACCTTTCTGCTTCTGCTCTAAAAAAGTTTAATAGAATTAATCTCCTTATTCCACTTCCTCTTTTGTTAATCGGAATATTTTCTTCCGACTTTATTGTTAGTTTGAATTGCGAGTCAAATTTAGGTTCTGTTTTAAATTCAGGTATTAATTCAGTTGCCAAATCTGGCGACATTTCTTTAAGTTTTACTAAAGTTCTGTTTGCAGTATCAATTGCTTTAATTCTAACTTGTTCTTTTATGTAGTCAAGTTCAGCGGTCAATTCAGACAAGGCTTGTTGAATCGCAATTTTCATTGGGTCTGTTACTTCTTTATCATCATCTTTACTTTGTCTATCTGATTGGAAAAGTGCGTAAAGCGGTAAATATGACTTTAAAGTATCATAAACTTTTTTAGTATCCTCTTTATCAACCAACAATTCGGTTTCTTGAAGGTCAAGATTACCAAATGAATCTCTAATTGCTTGTCGAATGGAAGAGTTGAAATTTCTATTGTAGTTTTCAATTGGAATATTTAATACTGTTGCTCTTTGTTTTAGTTCGACTTTTTTTAGAGTTAGTAAATCATTCCCATTTGCTATACTTGGGTGATTACAAATTAGGTAAACTTTCTCTTTTGGTTTTGCAGCAGTTGCAGGAAATACTTTTTTTATCTCAAGCTTATTTTCTGCGTTAAGCAAATGTTCAGCTTGAAGAGTTGTTGGATTTGCAGCGTCAATTATTAATTCATCTGGAAAATCCGTAAAAATACAGCTTATCTCTATTTTATTATTGTCTGCGATTATATTCAGATCATCTTTTTCGCAATTAACTAAAGAATTGTTGAAGAAGATTTCAAGAGCTTCTAGGATAGAAGATTTTCCAGAATCATTTTTTCCTATAAACGCAGTGAGGTTGGAAATTGGAATAATAGTCTCCGTTTGGTAACCTCTAAAGTTTTTAATTTTTACTGATTCTAATATCATTAGTAAGGTTTTTTTCGTATTGGTTACAGCGGCTTGGCTATGTGTAGTGCGGGAATTCGAAGCACTTCACTTTTAAATCCGCATGGAGCCAATTCTTTTATTCATAATTTTAAACTTCCGTCAAGCCGTCAGCTGCCGGAGAATTGGAGGTACTGCTACTGAGAGCTGCGGTTTAATTTAAAGAATCTGATATGAATTCATCTAATTTCATATTAATTACTATTTAAAAAATTCATTTAGCATTAGTTGTATTCCTGTGTCAGTAAAGACTCCTGTTTCTATTTTGAATTTGTCATTTTTTACAAGTAAGATACCAAATGGACTTTCTTGTTCCATTTTGTCTATCAATTCATTATTGATAATAAAAAATCGGTTTTTGCTATATGTTACATTCAATGTTGAATCCTTATATAAATCAATTATTTCACCTGCATAATATTCAAAATCACTTGAAACTTCATAAATTCCTTCTGAACTATCTGAATTTACAATTGTATTAAACTGAATTGAGTCTGGAAGAAAAAACATTAATGTAGGATTTTTAAATTCTTTTATTTTTTTTGATTCATCCCAGTTGGCAGAGTTAATTGCAAGAATCATTTTGCTTTTTAAGGAATAATTAGTTTTCGTATCTGCGATTTCATTTATTGTCAATTCAAGGTCAATTAAATCATGTAATGGACTTTCCAATTCAGAAATTATTATATCAGTATCAAGCTTTTCTTTATTGGCTTCAATGACCTTGCAAAATAGTTCAGCTTCATTTTGAATGACTTTGAATAATGTTTCATTACTAAATTCACCGAATTCAACATTATTCTTACATTCTTTTCCAAATGTTGTTAAGAATCTCAACATCAAGTCTTCCGAAATATTGTCAATATTCTCATAAGCCTCAAGGATAATTTTAGTGTTGCATTTTAATAAAGTCTGTTCATTATTTTGAGAAATTACATTTTGATAGAACAAGAAAAAAGTCAAGGTCAAAATGCTTATTTTAAATATTTGTTTCATCTTTCTTCAAATGTGTGGTAACGTTTGTGTGTGCATACAATTGTATAAATATCACATTTATATGCTTTTTTCTATTCCCACCCAAATTATGAATAATTTACCTAATATAGTTTATTGACTGCTACTATTCATGAACAAATGAATAGTAACAGAATTTATAAACGACTTACTGGTAATGCAATTAAATACGAACAATTAAGTCTCAAACAAGCTCCAGATGGGCGTTGTGGGCTGTTCTGATGAATAAAAAACTGAGGTAATAAGCTTTATTACCCAGGTAATGGAGATCATTACCTTGGTACGGAAGCCCGTTACCTATTCCCGAAGGACTATTACCTTGGTACGAAAGCCTGTTACCTTGGTAATAAACACCGTTACCTAGGTACGAAGCCTTATCCGTTAGGGAACGTCTATGGTTACCTAGGTAACCATAGATATCCTCTATGGAATAGTCCTTATTACCTTGGTAATGGACATAAAAAAGAGGGATATGGTCTTCATATCCCTCTTAAGCAGTTTAAGAAACTACTTTCTCATTTTCCTGATTTCCTTTATCAGATTGTATATTCTACTCTTCTTTTTCAAATTTTTCGATTTCATCCAGGAATAACTTAACATCTTTAATTTTTTTATCATAGAGATTCCTATTAATCCATATACCTACGGGGTAACTTACACCCAATATCAATACTATCTCTATTGCAAATAATTTGATATTATTATAAATATCAATATTGTGGATAGCTTTAAACGCTATTGGTAAAATTGTGATTATTAAGAAAGGCAATAATAACAGTTCAATCCTTCTTAATCTTAAAATAATGGTTTTAAGTTTTGTTAAATCCTTTTGTAGCGTAATTATTGATGACTTGTAATAATCTATGTTTACGAATTTGTTAACCTTTACAATAGCAAATACGAGATACACTGTTGCAATCGAAACACCTATAAAACCAGGGATGCTAAACTTTATCTCAGAAATATGTCTTGCAGAAAACACAAAAAAAACAACAACAGTCAGAAATAAAATAACAACACTCATTATTTCAAATTTCAGAGGTTTTTGCAATTCTCGTTTTGATTTGTCCAGGTTCATATTTCTCAATAGCTCCTGGTTTGTTTTTAAGTTTTCCTTTAAGTTCTTGTCATATTGTGACCATGCTTGTTTTAATTCTTCTAATTCCATGATTTTAAATTTAATAGTTACTAATTTGTTCTTTCAGACTTTTTTTAATCCGACTAATCTTTGTAGCTACATTTGATTCAGATATTCCAAGAATCTCAGCAATTTCCTTGTGTTTATAGTTATCTAGAAAAAGAAGAATCAAGGCCTTGTCAAGCCTCGTCATTTTTTCTATCAACTTATACACAATTGCAATCTTCTCGTCTTTCTGAGAGTCATATTCAAAATCGGGTAGGGAAATTATATACTTATCAGTGTCAACAGGTTTATCAATCCTTTTACAATCTTTTCGATAATGTGAAATAGCGGTGTTTAAGGCAATCTTATAAATCCATGTTGTTATTTTAACGCGTCCGTCAAATTTTTTAAATGAATTCCATAATTGCAATAAGATTTCCTGCTCTAAATCTTTCCGATAATCAGAATTTGAACAATAGGAATTGCAAATTTTAAATAACAAATTCTGATTTGTTGTGATAATCTCTATAAATTTTTCCTTTTCCACTTTTGAAATATTAATCGTTTATATCATTATTCGCAGAAACTGGAAAATATCACAGAATTATTCATTTTCTGATGTTATTTCTTTTGATATGTGTGTTTTGTGAAATCACAAGTTAATTAAAAACATTCAATAATATGTTTGGCAAAAAGAAAAGGGAAGCAATAAATGCCTCCCTTTCTACTGTATAGTTGTAGTATCAGTTAGAACCCAAGATCATCAAACGTTTTTTTGATGCGTTCAATGGCTTCCATCATTTGTTCTTCATTAATAATAAGTGGTGGTGTAAAACGGATAATGTGCTCGTGGGTTGGTTTTGCCAGAATGCCGTTTTCTTTCATGCCCAGACAAACATCCCATGCCGATTTGCCTTGTGTAGGCTTAATGGCTATGGCATTTAGTAATCCTTTTCCCCGAACAAGCTCAATCATGTCCGAGTCAATGGCTCTCATCTCTTTGCGGAAAAGTTCACCCATTTTAGTTGCATTCTCAGCCAGTCCTTCGTCAATAATAACATCAAGGGCGGCCATGGCTACTTTCCCTGCAATTGGGTTTCCACCGTATGTTGATCCATGCTCTCCGGGTTTAATGGTCAGCATTACGTCATCATTGGCCAGTACACATGACACCGGGAACATACCTCCGGAAATTGCTTTTCCAAGTATCAAAATATCAGGATGAACTTCTTCGTGGTCGCAAGCCAGCATTTTACCTGTACGTGCCAATCCGGTTTGTACTTCATCGGCAACAAACAGTACATTGTGTTTTTTACAAAGTTCCGAAGCTTTCTTTAAAAAACCATCTTCAGGAACATAAACACCAGCCTCGGCCTGGATAGGTTCTACTAAAAATCCGGCAACATTGCGGTCTTTAAAGGCTTCTTCCAGCGCATCAAGATCATTGTAAGGTATATTTACAAATCCGGGTGTAAACGGGCCATAATCATTGTAAGCATCCGGGTCGGATGACATGGATACGATGGTAATGGTACGTCCGTGGAAATTACCATTGCAAACAACAATCTTGGCTTCATTACGTGAAACACCTTTTACTCTATAGGCCCACTTACGAACAAGTTTAAGCGCAGTCTCATCGGCCTCGGCTCCTGAGTTCATTGCTAACATTTTATCGTATCCAAACAGCTCGGTCATGTATTCTTCCCATTCGCCCAATACATTGTTGTAAAAAGCTCTGGAGGTTAGTGCCAGCTTTTCAGCCTGATCGGTAAGTGCTTTAACAATTTTAGGATGGCAATGCCCCTGGTTAACTGCAGAATAGGCTGCCAAAAAATCGAAATATCTTTTGCCTTCAACATCCCATGCGTAAATACCTTCGCCACGCTCAAGAACTACTGGTAGCGGATGATAATTATGCGCACCATACCGCGATTCACGATCCATGTAAAATTGTGTATTTTTTGTTCCCATCTTAATTCGTTTAAATCGTTATTATATTTTACAGAATTACTGAATATCAGTATTATTTCAAAGTTTTGTTGCGTGTTAGAAAAAAGGAAAGCAAATGACGAAAACTGTTTTTAGTTTCAGTTTTTTTTCTAGCCGCCTATGATACTTCCAAATCATTATGATTGTTTCGTTTTTATTATATCTTTGGAAGCTAAATTTGCAGATTAGATTATTTCATGAGCCGAGTAGTTTCTATACTATTTACATTCATTTGTGTTGTCAATTTAGCTTTTGCCAACAATACACGAGTGGATTCTCTAAAGGCTGAGCTTGATAATCTGAGATCTGTCAAAAAAGTTCCTGTTCTTCTGGAACTTGCAAAAACTTATTCCGATTCTGCGAAGTATTATAATGAAGTTAAGACTTATCTGGATGAGGCACTTTCCATTACTGAAAAGAAAAAACAAGATTCACTAAAAATTGATGTATTAAATTACTACGGATTAGTCGAGTATTATAACAATAATTACGAACAGGCTGTTTCCCGATTCTTTAGTGGAATTCCTATTGCTGAAAAAACTCAGGATCAGGTTCAGTTAAGTAAGTTGTACAATAACCTGGGGATGGTTTTCGATGAAATTGAAGATCATCATGAGGCCATTGAATATTATAGAAAATCATTTGTTATTGATAGTTTGCTTGGTAAAGAAATAGGCATGGGGATGTCATATCTGAACCTTGCAATTTCCTATCAAAGCTTACTGAAGCTTGATACTGCCTATCGCTTAAATATTAAAGCGATGGAAATTGCAGAAAGGCATAAAGACAGTGTATCATTAATCAATGTTGTTAATAATCTGGGAACTGTTGAGTACGACCGTAAAAACTATGAGAAAAGCCTGGAATATTACCGAAGAGCACAAAAGCTATATAAGGACGCCAATGATCAGGAAGGTCAGGCAATTGTATTAAATAATATTGGGTTAATTTACCTTGATAAGAAGCAGTACGATAAAGCACTTCCCAATTTCAAGACTGCACTTAAAATTGCCCAGGATTTGCAGATGACTGACTTTATCGGTGATATTTATAGTAACCTATCTCTTTATTATGAAGAGATGGGCGATTATAAAAAAGCATTCTTTTATTATGATTTATTCAATGTTGTTTATGATAGTATTCAAGGAGAATCAAAAAACAACAACATAAGGAAAATAGAAGCCCAATATAAACTGGATAAGAAACAAACAGAGATTGGGACTTTGCAACAGCGTAACGAAGATCAGCAACAGATCATTGACATGAGCAGGTCAATTCAGCTTTATTTGTTCATCATTATCTTCCTTGTACTGGTATTGCTTATAACAGGATATTATATGTTGCGCAAAGAGCGTAATCTATCAAAAGCACTTCAACAAAAAACTGATGAACTTAAGAAATCAAATCAGACAAAAGACAAGTTCTTTTCAATAATTGCTCATGATTTGAAAAATCCGTTTAATGCATTAATTAGCTATACCAGTCTGTTAAAGACCGATATTGACCGTTTTTCTAAAGATGAACTTTCTCAAATTTTAAGTGACCTAAATAATGCAACAGAACGTGGATTTAATCTATTGGAAAATCTGTTGTATTGGACACGTTCTCAAACAAACCGGATAAAAATCTATAAAACCTCTTTCAATTTGTATGAAGTGGTTGAGGACATTAAAGACCTGGCCGAGTCGAACCTTGAAGAAAAAGCTCAGGAGTTTAAAATTGAAATTGACCGGGAATTGGTGCTTTATGCCGATAAAGATATGGTTGCAACAGTTATCAGAAACCTTGTCTTCAACTCTATTAAGTTTTCAAATCCTGAAACAGAAATTATTGTTGAGGCCGAAAGGATCAATCAGAGGGTTCAGATTTCAGTGACTGATCATGGAATTGGTATCGCTCCAGAAAACCATATGCTTATTTTTAATCACGAAGAGAATGTATCAACAAATGGTACAAGCGGTGAGATAGGCAGTGGATTAGGCTTGGTTATTTGTCGTGAGTTTGTTGAAAAGAATGGCGGTATTATTTGGGTTGAAAGCCAAAAAGGTGAAGGTGCTACTTTCCGTTTTACCATTCCATTAACTGAATCAGCTACTTCATCCAACGAATAATTGCAGTCTCTGTAAAAAGGAAAACTAAAGCCAGTATCACAAAAAGATACCACAATTCAATCCCTTTATTTAGTTCCCTGATTTGTTCTCCAAAACTGAGTGAATTGCTCTCTATTAATTCTACATTATCCAGATTGTTTTCAGCAATCTCATTCTTTATCTCATCAATACTTAAGCTTCTGTTTTTGCTTTCAGCACGGTTGTAATTGAAAGCCAGTTTTTTGATCATCTCATCATCAGCAGATAAATTGTAAAAGCCAGCTTGGGTTATAAGTTGACTAAAATCCAAACGTACTTGGTTTAGGTTATCATTTAAAACCGGAACATAAAACTGTTCATTAATCGATGTATGGCTTATTTTAAATGGGGGAGTATCTGTTTGTTCTTTTGCGACTTCCGCAAACATTAATTTCTCAATATAAAAATGAATAGGTTCTTGCTGAGTACTGTTTAAGGCCATGTTATATATTAGTGAAACAAAAAGTGCATCAGTAAGAAAGCTTTCATTATGGTGTGTCAACGGGAAGTTGAAATTATAGAACCGACCTTTCCCCAATGGGGTATCAGTTATTGCAGGTGCTCCATTCACAAAGCTTATTAAAACATTTTGATTTGATGTGGAAAGATTAGAATATCGATAACTTAAATTGATTTCGGGAAACTGTAGTTCTTTGTCAAGTTGTTCAAATACATCATTAAAAACCAGGTGATTTTTATTAAGCTCACTCATCCGTAAAAGAGAACTATCCAGTGCTAATATTTGATTGCTATTTAACTGTTGGTAGAAATTGTTGTATTGTGTTTTATCAATTGATTGACCTGGAAACAGGCAAAGTGTTCCTCCATTGCTTATAAATGTTGATAGCGATTTTGTCATTCCACTACTGATGTTGTTTAAATTTAGTAGGATTGCAACATTCGTCTGTGCAAGTTGGCTGGGCTGAAACTTTCTATCCTCTACCTTTTCAATATTAAAAAACGGATCATTTGCGAAAAGTGCATCAAAGTTTTTAACTCCTTTTTCTTCAGGATTGTATATGAGCAGTCCGTTTACATTTGTATTTACCTGATAACTGAAGTAAAATGTGTTGTCATAAATAATTGGGAAATCGTCCAGTTCAACAATACCTTCCTGAAAACCAGAATTGTTATTTTTAAAGTTTAGTTCTATAACTTGATTTTCGCCAGGTTCCATGCTAATGTTATTGATTGCTTTTAATGAATCGTTAATCAACAAGCGTAAGGGCTGGTTCTGGATGGTTTGCCCCGATTGATTAATAATCTTCACAAAAAGCTTTTCCTGCTCTCCAGAACGCCTTGCAGGAGTTTCAAACCAGCAAGAATCAATCAATAGATTATTTGCAGTTGCAGCAGTAAAATGTACCATATGGATACGGGAAGTGCTGTCGTCCTTCATGTTTTCAATATCAAAAAGATGAGATTGAAAATCAGAAAGGAAATAGATGTTTTTTTCAGAATTATTGTCAATGGATTCTATTCCATTTTTTAATAATCGATAGGCCTCTCCAACTTTTAGTGCCTTGGGACTTTCCTTTATTTTTGAAAGCTTTTCTATAAGCTGTTCTCTAATTATCGGAATTTGATCGGTAGGCAAAGCATCATTCGTTAGTAATATAAAACGGGTACCCGGCTCAAATGCATCAGCAATGTCAATGGCTTTTGCTTTAGCTTCTTCAAGCATTGTCCCATTTTCGGATTCACCCTTCATGCTAAATGAATTATCCAGATAAATAGCAACTGATTGATTGTTCTTAAAAGTCTCATTTTTGCTGATTGGAATATAAGGTTGGCAAAAGGCAAAAACCAATGACGCAAGCATAAATAGACGACTAAAAAGAATAAGAAACTTTTTAAGATCTGACTTCTTTTTTGTGTCTTGCTGTACCGCTTTTAAGAAACCAACCTGACTAAAGTATACAGTTTTATAACGCTTAAAATGGAAAAAGTGAATGATAAGCGGGATTATCAAAACCAAAAGTGCCAATAAAAATTCCGGGTATATAAACTTCATTTTTAGCAAATGTTTTCAAGAAATCAAAAATAGTGGAAATGTTTCAGCTCTTAAGGAAAAATTGCTCGAATATTTTATTTACCCTCCTATCATTTTAGTTTCAATTTTGGTTAGCTGTTATTCAGTAAGATGAAACAAAATTTATTTTCTGATGTTTGTGATTACGTGAGAACGTATAGGATGAAATTAAGAATTGAATGTCATTGGAACTTGCAAATGACTTTTATAAGGTAATTCAAGTTGTAATTTGATAATGAATGAAAAATGAATTACTACACGATTAAAGATATGGAAACCCTTTCGGGGGTAAAAGCACATACTATAAGGATTTGGGAGAAAAGATACGGGTTGTTAAAGCCTGACCGCTCAACTACAAATATTCGCTTTTATGGTGATGAAGAGTTAAAGAAGTTGCTCAACGTTTCTATTCTTGTGAAACATGGTTATAAAATTTCGAAAGTTTCTGGTTATGATAATGTGATGATCCGTGATGAGGTTTTAAAGTTGAATGCGAAAACAGAAGGCTCCACTAATGTTGTTGATCAGCTCATTGTATTTATGGTTAATTTTGATGCTCGTCGTTTTGAAGATATTCTGGATAATGAGATTATTCAAAATGGATTTGAATCAACGATGCTAGATGTTGTGTTCCCTTTGCTTGAGAAGCTTGGTGTTTTTTGGCAAACGGGATCTATATTTCCGGCGCAGGAACATTTTGTTTCCAATCTGGTGCGTCAGCGATTGATTCAAGAATCTGCAAAATTTGAAAATTCAAATTCATCAAAAACCATTCTGTTTTATTTGAAGGAAAATGAACAGCATGAAATGAGTTTATTGTTTTACAATCTTATTGCATTACAGTCTGGTTATCATACCATATATCTGGGACAGAATGTTCCTTTTAATGATTTAGCTCGCATAATTGAAATAAAAAAGCCCGATTACATTTTTACCGCATTCATTAATGCATTAACAGATATTGAGCTTAAGAACTACCTGAATAAACTCACACAATTAGAGCATAAAAAGAAGGTTTTTATTACCGGAAGGCAATTGAAATTACATGAGCCTTTGCTGCCCCGAAATTTTAAAACTGTACCAGATATTGTTACTTTCCGAAAGTTTTTTGGTGTAATTGATTAATATAGTTTAAACTTTCTGAGATCATTTTGGTTTTTTATAATAAATATTAAAACATGAGCTCCGAAGGTCAAACCAAACTTTGGTATTTTGAAAATTTCAATTTTCTGAAATCATTAAGCAAGTCTGAAAAAATGGATCTTAGTAACTGCTCGGTAATGAAAGAAGCTACTAAGAATCAGGTTATTTATTTACCCCACGACATTTCAAGCCGTATTTATTTTTTGAAAGAAGGAAAAGTTAAGGTGGCTTCTTATTCGGAAGACGGAAGAGAAATGATTCATGCGATTTTAGGGGCTGGTGAAATTTTTGGGGAGCTGGCACTGGCTGGTGAAGAAAGTAGGGAACAGTATGCCAAAGCTACTGAAGATGTTGTTTACTGCCAGATTTCGGTTCCCGAATTTGAAGAGTTTCTGAAACGTAATCCTTCATTGAATTTAGAAGTAACTAAATTGATTGGTTTTCGATTGAAACGAATCAGTTCTCGTTTAGAACGCATGTGGTTTAAATCAGCTCCTGATCGGGTTCGGTATCTTCTAAAAGAGTTGGCAGATGATCATGGTAAAAAAATTGGGGATGAAATCGAAGTCAAACTTAATTTAACACATCAGGAACTTGCTAGTTTGGCAGCCACAACAAGGCAAACAGTTACGACTACTTTAAATGACCTTGAAAAAAAAGGGGTGATTATTTATGATCGCAGAAGAATATTGGTTAAGAAATATCCATCACTAACTTCTAATTAGAAAACTCAAACTTTTGTTTTTATTTGTCTGATCACAAGATTCTTTTTGTAGCGAATAATATTGGTCGTGATACAGGAAATTCCAATTAGGATTGTAATTATTGCAACTATTGATCCTCCTGTAAAAAGTAGATTGTTTACGTAATCAATTTGATAAAGAATTAAGTTTATTGAGTAGCTTGCCAAAAATAACAAACTCAATATGGCGTTTTTTAGCCATTGCTTTTCAGGGAGCAAAGGCAGAATTATAAAGCTGTAAATTAGAATAGCCAATAACAATCCAAGCAAGAGCCAGATTACACACTCCCAGCTAAAACACAAAGGATTCCTGAAAAAATGTTGAAAAAGCAGGGCAGCTGCCAGCAATAAACTGGCAATACCCCAGCCTTTAAGGGAAAAAATAATCCTACGAATCATTATTAATCAAAATTTTCGAATTTGTATGCTTTTGCCTTGCCATCTATAATAACCGCATGTACCCTTTCTTTTGGGTGAAGCCTGTTGTCGCTGTATTTCACGGGAAAAATCAATGACTTATCAGTCTTGTAATTTCCGTATGGATAAAACTCATAACTTCTATTAAACCCGGTGTTGGTATTCATTACATCAGCATCAGGATACATTTTTTTAAATGTGGACCAATTCATCTCAATCGGCATGTAGTTTTTTGCTTTTTTGCCAATGTTTGTTCCATTTACCGATCGATCAAATAGCTGAGACCAGTTTGAGTCGGTTTCACGATCGTAAGGCACTATATTCGTATTGTATAGAAGCCCGGAGACTCCAAAAGTGGTTGTTTTTCCATTAATAGTACGATCCCAAATAGTTGCTGTTCCGGTTAACGGACAGTAAACAATTGAAACATGAAGGTTCTCAAAGGAATCATTAACAATCTCATGCCAATCAAGCACATTATGGGGATAAGCTTTTATTTGATTCCCACTTCTAAAAGCAATTACCAAGGCATTTGGAGCCAAGGTAGTATTTGATGCCTTATCGAATTTGGGGTTGCTAACGGCTGGAATACCATCTTTCCCTACTCCCCCAGATCGTACTTCATTTGATGGTACTAGCCAGCCGTTGTCACCCACAATAGTTTCTCCTTCATGAGCTCCTTTTGAATTGCTTGGATATAACTCCAGCCCCGGATAAAAAGTTCCAAATGAGAACCAGTAACCCATTAAGCTTTGTGTTGGTGTTAATCTTTTTCCCAGATCAGGACCTGTAGTTGCAAATCCGAAGATGTCCCATTTGTTGCCATCATCATCTTTCATAATCACCGGAAGTTCGTCTTGCACTGCTGTGAAATTATGCAGTTCTCCTTCAAGTTCCCGATTGAAGGAGACGATAAAATTGAAAGTTCTGCTTCCGGCAATTACCAATTGCTGATTTGTAAATTCATCTTCTGTTACAAGGATTTTCCCTGGGCCACTTCCTGTGCCTGATGTTCCCGGAGCATCGGGTAGTGGAATATTTCCAACAGGATCTTCTCCACTCTCGCACGAGAAAAGGACTAGTGCGAACCCTAAAATCATTAATGTTGTCTTTTTCATGGCTGTATTTTTTATTGATTATTAAATATTTTGATTGCTACACCAACATTGAATCGGTATGATGTTGTTAATTGTGTTCCTTGAAGATTGCGGTAAAGGGGGATTTCTGCTGAGAAATTTAGATCAACATTATTCGATGGGGAAATACTAAATCCGGGTGATAAATTAATCCATTGACCACCAGTTCCGGGAACATCAAAACTCTCAATCTTATCTGGTTGAGTATGTCTGTATTGTAAATATGCAAAAGGAGAAAGACTATTCTTGCCGAGGAAAAATGATTCATTAAAACCAATAGAAGCAATAAATTTATTACCGAACCGGTAGCCGGTATCACCATCAAAACGCTCTCCCTCAGACGAAATTCGGTAACCCAGCGTACCGGTTATGGTGAAATTTGGATTGAGTACATGAAATTCACTGTGTGAAAGACCGATAATTCCATCTAAGGAACCTGAGCCTGGCTGCAGGTCGGGAGCAAGAGAAAAACCAAGTTCCTGATCAGTAACATCAAATTTACCAATTGGAATTTTAGGGCCAGCAGCAATAACAAGATTCCGCTTAAGGTTTGAAAAAACTGAGTATTGCACCATCAATACTGCATCACCAATGCCATTCGCTGTTGTATAGTTCTCATTTCCATTAGAGAAAATTGTTCGCTCCTGTTTTACATGAGTAAGCAGTACATTGAAAGATATACGTTTGTTTAGCGCATAAATACCCTGAAGCATGACCGTTTGAGTGATGCGTTCGCGGTTTTGATCGTTCAGTTTTGTTGTGCCGCTGTAAAGGGCATCCAGAAAATTATAATCGTATGAAAGTTGTACATACCAGCTTTTAGGATCAACTTCCTGAATTCCAAGATTGCTGGTAATTGGTGAACCTCCGGAGCAGCAAGTTTGTGCTTTTAATAATTGAGGGATACCAAGGAATATAATTATGCATATAAAAAGTGTTCTCACTATATTTTCTTTTTATCAAACATAGTGAGGTGGCTGCTAATTTATTGTCAGGCAGCCGACAAAGGAGATTTATTAACTGAAACTATTTTAGTTTATTCAACACAACTTTTCGAAATTCAACAATAGCTCCTTCTGCCTGAATGGCTATTTGTCCTTTTGAAGTGGTACAATTAAAACCATAGTTAACCAGTTCATCATTTACCCAAACTTTTATGATGTCACCTTTACAAAGAATGTCCATCTTGTTCCATTCACCAAGAGGATTTTCTGAATTATCGGTTAAGTTTAGAATGCGCCTTTTCTTCCCTTCAATTATGCCCCATTCTTCTTTCGAACCACGGCGATCTTCCATTTCAGGGACTGTAATGTCTTCAACTATACACCAAAAGTCTCCAGCATGGCCAGATTGCATTTGAACCTCTAATGACTTTGGAAACATTTCGTATAGTGAACGGGGAGTTGAGGCATGAACAAGCACTCCGCAATTACCCGGTTCGGCTGCAAAACGGTATTCTACATGAAGTTTGTAATTTGAGTAAATAGCATCAGTAATTAAATGACCTCTTGGGACACCGAGGCTTATTAGTTTACCATCTTTTACCTGAAAAGGAACTATAGTATCCGGATGCTCATCTAAAAGAGGGACGTCAACATGCCAACCGTCTAAATTTTCACCGTTAAACAAACTAATTGGTTGTGCATTGGTTGTTACCGAAATAGTCAGTATTACCGAAACAATAATTAATAATTTCATTGAAGATTTCATAGCGTTTTTGGTTTATAGTTGGAATAGATTTTTTAATTATTAGGGAAGCTTGGTACCTTTTGCGCCCCACCAATAAAAGGCTTGCATTTCCAGTCGTTTTGATTTTATTGCCGGATCTTCACCTTCAAGCTTCAGAGCGTCATCAATGGTTTCTACATCAAAAATGAGCAAGCCACGGTATTTACCTCCTTTTTCAAAAGGACCAGCAACTACCAATTGTCCATCCTTGGCTAATTTATCCAGATGCGCAAGATGTTTTTTCTGAATTTGAGCAGATTCTGTTGAATCCTGGCTACGTTCTGGACCAGTCAATAAATGCATAAAAACATAACGTTTCATCACATAAGTGGTGTCTCCTTCTGTCATCGAGAATTCGCGTTGAGCAGTAACAACTGATGTAGCTACAAGCAAAAATATTGCAATAAAGAATAGCTTATTCATTATCTTTTTATTGAAGTTTATCTTTGAAAATCTTTCTGAATTTATTCAATTTTGGAACAATTACAAACTGACAATATCCTTGAGATGGATTATTCGCATAATAATTCTGATGGTATTTTTCAGCTTTAAAGAAGTTTTTCCACTCAGTAACTTCCGTAACTACCGTCTTATTAAATACGTCTTCATTATTTAATTGATCAATCACTTCTTGTGCAATCCTTTTTTGATCATCATTGTGATAAAAAATTGCTGATCGATATTGAGTGCCCACATCGGCTCCCTGCCTGTTCAGTGTTGTTGGATCATGTGTCGCAAAAAATACCTCAAGCAGTTCTGAAAAAGAAACAACTGTTGAGTCAAACTCAATTTCTATAGCCTCAGCATGACCAGTCCGACCACTTGTTACTTCTTTGTAAGAAGGATTAATTATATCGCCTCCAGAATAGCCTGAGGTAACTGACTCAACTCCTTTTAATTCTTTAAAAACAGCTTCTGTACACCAGAAACAACCACCACCAAATGTTGCAATATCCATTGTCTTATTCTTTTTTGTGAATCCAGGCAGGCATAGTAAAACCAACAGGACACTTGTCAAAACTGATTTCATCACTAATTAATTTTAATTCCAAATCGCCTAAGCATCTTTTTTTCAAAATTCCAGAAAAACTGGAATTGTCCGAGTAGAGTGCCAATAATAATTAGCAAGGTCTGGTAAATAGGAAGGATGGTTAAAATATATATTGGGATCAACCAATAAATAGGCATGCTTGAGTCAATACCCATCATTGCAAATAAATACTTCTTAGCAATAACCGTTGCGCTTCCGGTAATCGAAAAAACTACAAAAATGATTATTAGTTGAAAATTAGACTCGACCTTCCACCGTTCCTTTAATCGTACAAACATAACTTGTCTCTTATTTTTTCTTCTATAACAAGTTTTGGGTGGAATGGTTTTTTTAAACTAATTGATGTCCCTGAAAAATTAGGGTTCCATAAATTGCAAAACGCAGTAAGCGAAATAGGGCAAAGTAAACGTATCGTCCCATAGAATATTCAGTTGATCCTATCAACATGCTTATAGTTGCCCATGGCAGTGGTGTAAGTGCTGCAACAATGATTAGAAAAGAACCGTATTTACGAAATAAAGGCCAGAATTTTGTGAAGAATTTTCTTCCAAGATATCTGAAAAAGACTACACGTCGGAGGAATTTTCCAATCAAAAAAGCAAGATAACCGGCACCATATGAAACAGCTGCAAAAAAGGACACATTCATAATGTAGTGGAGTGTGTCGCCCTTGTGGTAAGCCCAGATCATAAATATTTCAGGAGGAAAAATTCCAAAGAAAACTTCAGAGCCAATGTAAATTAAATAGATAAGGATTGGCTTGCTATAAAATCTGTCAAGCCAAAGATCCTGTTTTTCAGCAACAACGAATTCCTTTAAAAGAAGATATATCACTACCAGTACTGCCATCCATGCAATTCCTTTGAGAATATTCTTTAATAGAAATTGAAATTTGTATTGTAGCATATTTACAGTTGGTCGATTATTGAAGCTAAGGTATGGTCAAGTTCTGTAATTTCCCCCTTCGAATGGGTAAATAGCAGAATTTTAACCTTTTTGTAACTATGTAGCAGGATATCGGGATGATGATTGATATCCTCTGCCACTTCGCCAACCTGATTGATAAATTGCAGTGCCTCTTTGAAATCTTTTAAAACGAATTCCTTAATAAGCATGTTGTTTTGTACTACCCATTCCATGGCTCCCATTTTTAGGTGACAACAAGCCGACAGTACGTTGGTTCAAAAAGATTTAAGCATTTATTTTAGTTAACAGCCATCCCATATTTTCGCCAAGGGTTTTCATGGTTTGAATTCCTTCTTCATCTTGCAATACATCTCCTTCATTTTTTCCAAAAGCAAAATTCCAATAGCTTGATCCGGGTACAATCATTTGGCTTAGCAGGAAGAAGTTGTTCATTGAGTGAAAGGTATGAAGCGCTCCACCTCGGCGAACTGCCATAACGCCGGCACCCACTTTTCGTCTCAGAAGATCGCCATTCCCACGTGTAACATATCCTGCCACATCAATAAGAGCTTTCATCTCGGTAGTTATATCAGCAAAGTATACTGGAGAACCTAAAATAATACCATCAGCTTCAATCATCTTTTCAATGCACTCGTTTATAGCATCATTTTTGATTTGACATTTTTGATTTAGAACCTCACGACATTTGCCACAAGCAGTACATCCGTGAATCTGTCGTCCTCCTAGTTGAAAGAATTCTGTTTCAATACCAACTTCATTTAATTCTGTGAAAACAGTTTCAATAAGTAGTTTTGTATTCCCGTTTTTTCTCGGGCTTCCGTTAATTCCAAGTACTTTCATATTCAATAAAATTCCAAATTATTACATTTAATTTCCAAAAACGTACGACACAATATTTGCACCCATCTCCAGTGCTTTTCGTCTAACTTCTGGCGGATCGTTATGTACCGATGGATCTTCCCATCCATCACTTATGTCAGACTCAAATGTGTAAAAACAAACTAGTCGATCTTCTACAAATAGACCAAAACCCTGAGGCCGCTTATTATCGTGTTCGTGTATTTTGGGTAATCCGTTATTAAAACGAAATTTCTGATTGTAAATCTCATGATTTGTTGGAAGCTCAATGAAGCCCTGCTCTGGAAAGACTTTCTTCATTTCTCTCCTGATAAATTCGTCTAATCCATAATTGTCATCAATATACAGGAAGCCACCAGCTTCTAAATATATCCTTAGGTTGGAAGCTTCCTCTTCTGAAAAAATAATATTTCCATGACCAGTCAGGTGAACAAGAGGGTAGTTGAATAGCTCAACGCTTGCAGGTTCAACAATTGCAGGTTCTGGATTAATGTTTGTTTTCAGTTCATTATTGCAAAAACGGGCAAGGTTAGGTAAAGCAGTAGGGTCAGCATACCAATCGCCACCTCCTTTGTATTTTAGAAGAGCAATCTTTAGCTTCTGTTCCTGAGCTAAAAGTGAGCCAGACATCAGAAGCAGCAAAAAGTATATGATGGATTTCTTCATGTTTTTTGAATGGATTCAAAGATAGAAAGAAAAATTCGTGGCTGGAAGCTGGAAGTTTGTGATTGAAAGAAAAATGTAGCTGATTAATGAAACCATATTCGCGAAAAGCTGTTAATTTTGAAAACTACTTTAAAAGAATCAGATGAAAAAAAGTTTCACAACGCGTTCCCTTCACGTTCGTTTTCCGAAAGATGACCCACACCGGGCACTGGACATGCCTATTTATGAAAGCGTTGCTTTTGAGTTTGATTCTGCAGAAGATATATCTGCTAACTTCCGAGGTGAACTTCCTGCGCATGTTTATTCACGTGCTACCAACCCAACTGTTGAGTTTTTCGAGTTGAAAATGAAAGAACTTACTGGAGCTTATCAAGCATTGGCTGTAGTTTCTGGGATGACTGCCATTTCAAATACGATTATGGGAATTTGCAAAGCTGGTGATAACATTATTTCTGGCCATCATTTGTTTGCACACACCTATTCGTTGTTTGACCAGAGCTTACGGAATTATGGGCTGGAAACCCGTTTTTGTGATACAACTGATACCGATTCCGTTGAAGCTTTGGTAGATGAAAATACCCGAGCAATATATTTTGAAACGGTAACCAATCCTCAGTTGGAAATTGCCGATATAAAAAAATTGGCTGCTATTGCCCAAAAGTATAATTTGCTACTGATCGCAGATAGTACGCTAACGCCACCAGTTGTTTTTGATTCCAAATCGTTGGGTGTGAATATTGAAGTGATGTCAACTACCAAGTACATTTCGGGTGGGGCAACTTCATTTGGTGGGATGGTTCTGGACAATGGGAATTACGATTGGTCGTTAAATCCAAACCTGAATGAGATTTATCCAAAGTTTGGGAAAGATACTTTTATTGCACGTTTACGGAAAAACTACTACCGGAATACTGGTGGTGCAATGAGTGCTCATACAGCTCATTATCAAATTATGGGATTGGATATGCTGGAACTTCGTGTTGAGCGGTCGCATAAGAGTTGCATGGAGCTGGGAGAATTCTTAGGCAATCATCCTGAGGTTAAAAAGGTTTGTTATCCCGGACTTAAAGATGCTGAGAACTATTTGTTAGCGGCTCAGCAATTTAATGGTATCCCAGGAACCATTATGACCTTTGATTTAGAATCGGAAGAAGCCTGTTTTGCATTTATGAATAAGCTGCAGTTTATACGCCGTGCGACAAACCTAAATGATAATAAAAGCTTGATTATTCACCCTTGGTCAACCATTTATGTGGAGTTTTCTGAAGAACAAAGACTGGATATGAAAATTAGTCCAACCGCTTTGCGACTTTCCGTAGGCATTGAATCAGCTAGGGATTTGATTGGTGATATTGAACAAGCACTTGACTAAATTCCAAAATCCAGAAAACAAATATCATATTTAGAAGTTACTAATTGGATTAATTCAAGCAAGCCAAAGCATGATTACTTTTTTCACTTTCCAATTGTTGTCATTCTTTTCTAGATAAATAAAATGTCCTTGACCTCCACTACCTGAGGTCGATGATTCTATTGTAGCTTTTGTCTTATCCTCATTAAATGCAATTTTTGAAAATCTGTATATGTCACTATATTCTTGAAATAGACTACTTGTTTCTTCCAATCTCAGGGAGAATACATAACTTATTTCTTCTGATGAAATGAGAATTATCTCTTTTTGGTCAACCTCAAATTTTTCATCAAATAATACAGTGGATTGATTGATGTTTTTAAGTGATATTAAAATATCATTTCCTATTTCAGGTAATTCTTGACGTATTCTGGAGAAACCTGTGTTTAGCTGTAATGTATCTGTTAGGCTTAAAGAAGATTGTGCTATTAATATAGTGTCTCTTTTAGTGAGGCTTTCAATTGCAGCTGAATAGATTTTATAGTTCTCATCTCCAATTATGTCAGGTTGTTCAAGACTAAATGCGGGAATCTCATTTACTTCTAATTCATTATCTTCCTTGTTGCAGCTGATACCAATTATTATGAGAACAATTAGCAATGAAATGAATTTTAGTTTTTGAATAACTCTTATTCTAAAAATAGATTACGGATGAAATAATAGTTATGCAAATGTATGGAATTTTTTCCCTTTGCGATTTCTTAGTGAACTTTGCGGTAAGGATGAAAGGTTAACATTCAGATTAATGAGATCCCGGATCTTCACTTCGTTTCGTCCGGGATGACTTTGGAATTTGGTTTTTGATCTCTGGCATTTTAAAAAATATCATTCAATTATTCAGTCCATCAATCATTCATCAGGTTTACTGTATGGCAAGCAACAACTGCTGCAGTTTCTGTTCGCAAGCGACTTTCACCTAAACTAACTGGGATGAACTTGTTTTGCAGAGCAGTTTCAATTTCAGATTCAGAAAAATCACCCTCAGGGCCAATTAAAATTAAATTTGAGTTGCTATTTGTTGCTTCGTTTTTGAGTTGTCGTTTGTCTTTTTCGTAACAATGGGCAACGCATTTATTTCCATCAAATTCCGCTGAAAGAATGTCTTTAATAGGTGTAAGTGGGTTTAGTTTGGGTAGGTAGGCTTTTAAGGATTGCTTCATGGCAGAGATAATCACTTTCTCCAGGCGTTCATGTTTAATCATCTTGCGTTCTGAATGCTCACAAAGAATTGGTGTGATTTCATCAATTCCAATTTCTGTAGCCTTTTCAAGAAACCACTCAAAACGATCGATGTTTTTTGTGGGGGCAACAGCCATGTGTAGGTAGTGGTTTCGTTTGCCAAATTCGGCATGAGTTTCTATAATCTCAACCTGACATCTTTTGGGGTGAGCATCTTTAATTTTTGCATTATGGAAATTTCCTTTTCCGTCAATTAGTTGAATGCTATCTCCATTGGTAAGTCGCAAAACACGAACTGCATGTTTTGATTCGGTTTCATCAAGTTGAAAAACCAGAGAAGGGATATTGGGCGTGTAAAATAGTTGCATTATTTATAATCTCGGGGTACGAATTGAAATGCCAGTTTACCTTTTCGGGCAGAAACATCTTTCCAGCTTTCTACATCAAAATCGATACCAACAGTAGAGCTGGTAGGCATATCGCTATTAAAATATTTTATAAGATTACTGCATAGGTAATAAACAGTGGGGTTGTGTCCAAAAATGAATACGGTTTTAATATTTTCTTGCAAATCATTGAGCATGTCAATAAAATCTTGCGTGGTGATTCCATCGTATAATTCCTCTTTCAATAGAATCTCGCTTTCCGGGTAGTTTAAATTTTCAGCATAAATGTTAGCCGTTTTTAAAGCCCTTTTTGCCGGACTGCTAATAATAAGGTCAGCTTTAATGTCCTCTTCGGTCAGCTTCATACTGATTAAATTAGCATCATTATGACCGCGGGTTTTTATGTCCCGGTTAAAATCATCATCATATCCGTAAGGAACTGATTTTGCATGTCGAACAATTACAACTCGTTTCATTTTTTGAAATCTTTATTCAAAATTACACTATTTTTGAGACTCGTTAAAGTAAAATCTAAAGAATGAAGCGAATTGGGATCATTTCAGACACGCATGGCTCTTTAAGCAAGCGGGTTTTGAAGTTTTTGGAAGAGGTAGATGAAATATGGCATGCTGGCGATATTGGAAATGAAGAAACCGCAGATCAACTTGCAGCAATAAAACCGCTTCGGGCTGTTTATGGAAATATTGATGGGCATGTTTTACGACGGATGTATCCTGAAAACCTGCGATTTAAATGTGAAGAAGTTGAGGTGTTTATAACCCATATTGGCGGTTATCCTGGTCGTTATGATTCCCGTATCAGAAAAGAGCTGTATGCGAATCCACCTCAGATTTTTATCTCCGGTCATTCGCACATTCTAAAAGTTATTCATGATAAAAAGATTAACTGTTTGCATATTAATCCCGGAGCCGCTGGGAACAATGGATTTCACAATGTTTGTACAGCAGTTCGGTTTGTGATTGATGGTGAGAAAATTAAAGATATGGAAGTCTTTGAGTTGGAACGGACAAAGTTTTGAAATAAGAGTGTGAGAAGAATTGATACTTTATTTTTAGCTTATTAGAATCGAAGCCTGTTTACCTAATCCTGATAACAAACTACGGATTTTTTGATTCTCCTGTCTTGGGATAACTCCCAAACCTTCCTTTTGTTCTGTTTTAATCATGGAGAAACCTCCAATGCTTCCTTTTTCATTTGGGCAAGCCATGGAGAAACCTCCATTCGTTCACTTTTTGTTTTGGCAGGGTATGGAGAAACCTCCACGCCTTCCTTTTTCATTTCTTTGAGTTTGGAGGTTTCTCAATGCCTTTCAATCTCAATTTGCTGACGTAAACGTTAATTCAGCCAACTATTCAACTGATCAATTTAACTTCCTGTGCAAGATTCCTTTTCATCTCTGATTTTAACTATACTATTTACATTAAATAGTCTAACATAGAGATTAGTAAAGAATTAATTTGGAATGTGCGGCGCCTGCCTACCGCAGGCAGGCATGTATAGTTACAACTTTAATCAAGAGAATTCCTCGAGGCTCTGCCTCGGGGTATAGAGGAAAGTTT
>CBDVCE010000046.1:0-44714 GCA_965372405.1 uncultured Sunxiuqinia sp. | reverse complement strand
TTTTGCCATACGGCAAAATTAGTTAATCGCGACCTAAGCGCCTATACCAGTAAATCTATTTATCTGGCATGTAAAAATATGGAACGTACTTGGACTATGCCAATTCCTTACTGGGGGATGATATTAAATCAATTTAAGACTATATTTGAAGATCGTTGTGAAAATATAGTGATGTAGATATACTTACACAGATTCTGAGACACTACCGTCCCGACAGACAATGTAGCAGTCGTGACTGTAAATCCGTCAGGTCGTGAGTCTAATCTGCTCCTTGTGATGTTCAATCCGTTCATCACGGAGTTAAATCCGATGACTGGCTTGTTAAATCCGGTAGGCTTGATGATAAAAAAGCTACACATGGAGTTAATAAAGCAAAGTCTGGATATCAATCAGGCAATCGTATTCATGTGTCCGCTATTTATGGAGTTAAATCTGTAGTTGTCAGACATAAAAAAGCAGCTTACGGTGTAATATCCTTAAGCTGCTTTCTCAAATTCATTGTTTTAGTCCACTATTGTTCTGGCTCGTTTGTATTCACTGTAGAATTCGGTGTCGGTTGCCTCGAATCGAATCATCAATTTGTCGAGTTTACTTTTGACTAGTTTGTTGATTTCATCAAATAGCTCGTCCATAGCAGTCATCGCAGCAAAGGCTTGGTTTCGGATGGTACGAGGTTGTCCTATCATTACTTTGAAGTCGTCTAATGAGGTTTCAACTTCAATTATCATTTCTTCTGTCACTGCAAAATCAGTTAGATCAATAAGATTTTCACGTGCAGCAGAGATGATTGGATTGATCATCCCTTCGATCTCTGTTTCACGAGCATTTTTAATATCCGATTTTGTAATCTTAATTTTTCCTTGTAAAACCGTATCATCATTAAAGGCTGCAAAAGCTTGAAGACTTCCTGAAAGTCCGACGACCTTTGTGATGAGTTGATCCAGTGTGTTTTCTTTACTCTCCGTAACAGCCTTGCTGTTTGGGTTTGTTTTTTCATTCTGAACCATAATTCGTTGGATTAATTCATCATACCCGTTTTTAGCTGAGAGTAAGATGGGGATTACATTCCAAAGGGTTGTGTTTGCATCCATTGTTCCCTGTGTATTCAGAAACATTCGGAACTGGTTTGTTTGTACTTTGTTCATAAAGTGTAACTTTAAAAAATTAATACTCGCCCATATGGGCATTATTTAAGTTAATCGGCAGGCTCCTCATAAGCCTGTCGGTTTTTTATTTCACTTTTTTTAATCAAATAAAACCTTTCCCTTTATTTCTCTCTTCGCGATACTCCTTGTGCAATAGGGTGGTTGTTTTTCAATAGCTTAATTCTATTTACTTAACATTATTCTGCAATTTAGAAAAATATATGATAAGATGCTAATAATTATTGAACTCTTTTGGGTTAGCATTAATTGTAAAGGAGTTTTTTTATGCGTATTAATTGTCGGGAGAATAGATGGAAGCAGGAAGGTAGGAGTTGGAATGGATCAGAGGAAGCGTCAGCTCTATTCATGGAAGGCCAGCTTTAGTGGATCTCAGTATATTTACAGAGAATGAGACGCAATCGTCAGAACGTTCGAAGGAAACCGTGTCATTATTGACAACAGAATTTTCGGACAGAAAAACACAGACCTATGATTTCAATTTAGATTTGAGAGTTTGGTTTATGTGGTGTGTGTCACGATGGCAATCTTGCAAAAAAATATTTAATATATACATGAAACATTTCCAAATACAACACATTCTTTACGCTATACCTTAAACTTTAGCTAATTATTGCAATTGGTTCAGTTACATCGTAATGTTTCTCTAGGCTGCAGTTTGTAGAAATCAGAGAACTACCTTTGAAGACCCGTAGTTTTATAATGATTATTCTGGATCGTTTGTATTCACTGCTTCTGCGCGATTGTATCGCGTAGTACTATGTCCGGTTTCAGAAATAATTATTAAACTTACCAAATGAGCCGTAATTACAAGTTTCATAATCCGGAGGGAGTATATTTTATAAGTTTTGCAGTTGTAGGGTGGTTAGACGTATTTACAAGAAATGAATATAAAAACATACTAATTGATAGTTTACATTTTTGCCAAAAGGAGAAAGGCATGGAAGTATTTGCATGGTGTATAATGACTAGCCATATCCATTTAATTTTTAGAAGTTCTAGTGAGCTTAAGCCAGAATTATTAATAGGAGATTTTAAGCGGTTTACAAGTAAAGCAATTGTAAAAGTCATTATTGAAAATCCAAAGGAGAGCAGGAAAGAGCTTTTACTTGAGCAATTCTTGAAAGCAGGCAATAGGTCATCAAATGTAAATAAATATCAGTTTTGGCGACATGACAATCACCCAATAGAATTATGGAGCAACAAGGTAATTGATGAAAAAATTAATTATATCCATAATAATCCGGTAGAAGAAGGATTAGTTTTTAGGCCAGAAGATTATCTGTATAGTAGCGCCGCCGATTATGCAGGAGAAAAAGGATTGTTGGATAATGTTATTGTTATTAATTAGGGCTGGAATACTACGCGATACAATCGCGCAGCAGCAATGGATAATTTCACGATTTGAGTAATGACACAAATGTTTTATAACAAGTTTTAATGGTTCGTAAATTACGTATTTGATGCTCAGTCTGTTGGTGGTATATTTGATTAAAGGTTCTGTTAAATCATGTTAAGATGTTTTTTTCAACATACCAAATCTTAAGATGATGTGTTACTTTAATTGAGTCAAAAAATAAAAAACGCTTGTATGATAGAATACGCAAAAGTCATTTTACCCAAGGTTAGTTTTAGTCGGGATTTATTTCGCAAAGAACTCTCCAAATGCATAAGCTGGGTAGAGCCTGAAGAGCTCCAAGATCTTCGAGACTGGTGCAACGAAAATTTTGGGGAGATGTATCCCCGGATTTTAACTGAAGTTTTTTCAACTATTGCAGCATAGTATATAACATGGCCTCCACGAGAGGCCTTTTTTTATGGGTGCTGCGATTTCTAATCGCGGAAAAAACGGAGCTTAGAAAGCTCCACACCCTTATCGAATCTTTCTCACATCCCCCTGGTACGGAGGAACATCCTCAGCCTTTAATTTTTCATCATTCAGCCAATCTGGCATGGCTTTATTCTTCGAAAGAAATTCTTTCCCTTCTTCCAATTCATCTTCACAATAGGAATAAACCATTTGGGCAGAAAGCACATGTGGGAATTGCTCAATTTGTTTCAGTTTACCCATTTCATCACTAACCGATTCACCCTCGATAGTTAGAATTATATTTCCATTTTCGTAGACATGAAAATCACAGAGTTCACTTTCTTTAAATTTCTCTATAAGTAATTCCGCGTATTGAGGTTCGGTTTTTACTACTATCCCTGAAATGTTCATTATCCTAAGTTTTTTAAATTGAAATCCAAAAGCTTCATTGCAGTTTCGGTAAAGTAATCGAGTTTGGTTTGCGTCTCCCTGTTCCTTTCTCCCTGCTCCCTATATTCCTTCATCAATACTCTTAATTAAGGACGATTTTTCCAATCCATGTTCAGCTCTGAACTCTGGTGAGAACAAGTTCTCAATGTCAATAGATATATCAGCTTGTGGAGTATGGCATTGCGAGCAATTAAAGTAGGAGTTGTTCAGCTTATTCAATTCCTTTTTAACAAGTTCCCCTTCATTTTCAAAGAAAAAGATTTCGCCCTCCTGCTTCATTTTAGGTCGTAAATCTGTAAAGTGTGTTTGAGGCAATTCAACAGCTCCAGTCTCCTTGGCCAGTTCGGGCATATGGCACGAAAGGCAAATGTTGTTATCTATTTTAATCGGGAAAAACCCTTTGGTTGTGTGTGGAATCATAGGCGGAGCATTCTCAAAAGCACGTTCAATCTTGAGTCCTGAGCCTGGTGTCTCATCCATAAACCTTGCTTTTCGCTTCAGGTTGGTATCTTCAGACTTTACACTGGCATCAATAAAGCCCAACTTGCTGTCTTCAATAAGCTCTTTATTTTCTTTATCAGCACAAGCAGCCAGAACAAAGAGCACAAGGATTATTATTTCAATTCTACGCATAAGGTATGGTTTAAGAATTAGGACTTTTTAGTTTATTTATTGAAAATCTTAAGGCTTTATCATCACAGACTTCAATGCATCGGGCACAGTTCAAACATTCGCCCGATTTGATTAGGCCGTCTTGTTTTGTAACAATTGATAGCACCTGCTCTTCCGGGCAGACTACAAAGCATTTCATGCAGGATGTACACTTGTCTTTGATGTGTTTTACTTTGATTAGACCCGGTCTGCCAAGTATTGAGTAAAATGCACCGAGTGGACAAATATGTCCGCACCAACCATCTTTTAATATGGTCAGGTCGAAGAAGAATATGACGAGAATAACTGAAATTTCAATACCGAAGCCAAATATCACTCCTCGATGTAGCATGGATATCGGACTGACGATTTCGAATGCAGCAATTCCTAATAGGGCAGATAACACAAGACTAATTCCCAATAGCCAATAACGCAGGTTTCTTGATATTTTAAGGTTTGTATTATCCTTGATCCCAAGAGTGCGTCGAAGACTTCGAGCAAGGCTTGTGATCATATTCATGGGGCATATCCAACTACAAAATATGCGACCACCCAATATGGTGTACAGAGCTGCAATGGTAACTGCACCAATTACTAAAGCTGATGTTCCTATAAAACCGGATGCAAGCACTTGTAAAAATGCATAAGGATCAAATAGCTGAATGGTATCCAGCAAGGTCGCATGGCTGTAATTCCCATTGAGAATCTTCCAGCCCCAATAGTTCCCTCCGGCAAAAATAAGCAAGAGGCTAAATTGGATGATCCGGCGTGCAATCAGGTAGCGATATGGTCGTAAAGCTATTTTCATTCTTATTCGAATAGTTCGTCTTCGTTATTTAGATAGTCCAGTGCTGATTTTTCATCAGGCTTCTGCTTGACTTGGTTTTCCTGAATGCGCTTTTCGTCATTCTTATCCCAGCTTTTGATATAATGATTGCCCACCTCACCGGTTGCAAGTTCTCGTGGAAGAACAAATATGGCCGCTTTCTCAACCACACATACATGCTCACAAACTCCACATCCGGTGCACACATCACTATTCACTTCTGGAATCATGTTTGCATGTTTGTTAGTCACTGTGTTCTTCTCGAACTTCAGTGTAATGGCCTTCCCAATTAACGGACAAGCCCGGTAGCAAGCATCACATTGAATACCCCAGTGGGCAATACACGATTCCTGGTGAATGACTGCAAGCCCCATCTGTGCCTCATTAATGGAAGCTTTACCTGATTCTTCATGAAGTCGTTCCAGTGTTAATGCTCCCGACGGACATTGTGTTGTGCATGGAATATCCGTACACATATAACATGGTGTTTCTCTGGGAGTAAAGAAGGGCGTACCAATGGGCAAATCATGAGACATCGTAGCAAGCTTGAGCGTATCGTAAGGACAAGCTTCAACACATTGTCCACACTTGATGCAGGCTTTAACAAAGTGCTTTTCATCGCTTGCTCCGGGAGGCCGAAGAACCAGGCTTGTTTCAGCCATCGACTTTGCAGTAACTCCCCAAAGCAATCCTCCGGTTCCTAAAATGGATACCCCCGCCAAAATTTGCTGTATTGATTTGCGTCTTGTTGTCATTTCAGCTGTTAGGCTTTGTAAATTTTAACCGAGCATTTCTTATAGTCAGTTTGTTTTGAAATCGGACAGGTTGCATCAAGGCAAACTTTATTGATGAACACTTTTTCATCAAACCAGGGAACATAAACGGAGCCTTGTGGCATTCGGTTTCTGCCTCGCGTTTCAACATGCGTTTTAACCTTCCCTCTTCTGGATTCAACCCAAACCAAATCACCATCAGTGATGTTGAATTTTACCGCATCGTCTGGATTCATGTAGCATAAAGCTTCAGGTACGGCGCGGTACAATTCAGGTACACGCATGGTCATGGTGCCGCTGTGCCAATGTTCCAGCACACGACCGGTACATAGCCAGAAAGGATATTCTTTATCCGGCATCTCTGGTGGATCCATATAGGGACGGAAGAAAATCTTGGCTTTGTTTTTCAAGCCCTTCTTTCCTTTCGACAAATCGGGACCTTTTAAGTTTCCTTGTGGTAATAATTTTAAAGCCGGGCCATAAAATGCAAAGGGACCTGTATCCGCCTTTTCAGCATAAACATCGTATTTGGCATTAAATCGCCAAAGTGTTTCTTTCCCGTTAATGACAGGCCATTTCAACCCGCGAACCCGATGGTAATGGTCAAAATCACCCAGGTCATGCGCATGATCCAATCCAAACCTGCGATACTCCTCCCAAAGATATTTTTGAACGAAGAATCCATAGCCTTCCCATGGTTTTCCATCGGAACCTAAAATGTTTCGTTTATCTCCTTCGGCTTCTGTATTCTGAGTGTCCTTGCCAACCGGATCTGGCCATTGAAATGATTTGGCTTCCTCATTGGCAAAAAGAACATCGTATAAACTATCATTTGGGTTGTAGCCCATTTTCTGAGCTTCCGAGACAACATCTGCCAAGCCGCCTTCGAGTCCGGGTACTTTTTGTTCTCCCCATACTTCACGAATTTTAAATCGTTTGGCGAGCTCCATATACTGCCAGGTGTCAGGCATGGAATCACCAACAGGAGTTACTTGTTGTTTCCAGTGTTGTGTTCTGCGTTCGGCATTTCCATAGGCACCCCACTTTTCGTAGATCATTGCCGTTGGTAAAATCAAGTCAGAAACTTTTGCAGATATTCCCGGGTAAGCTTCACTACAAACAATGAAGTTATCCATAGTTCGCGCAGCTTTTAACCAGTGGTTGGCATTGGCTGTATTTTGATAAGGATTGTTGACATGAATCCAAACAAACTTAATAGTTCCGTCCTCAATATCCCGATGCAGTTTCATATTGTGTGCACCTGGCTTTGGATTGATGGTACCTTGTGGAATCTTCCAGATTTCCTCAGTTAACTTCCGGTGAGCTGGATTAGCAACAAGCATGTCTGCCGGAAGTCTGTGTGAGAATGTTCCTACCTCACGAGCAGTTCCACAGGCTGAAGGCTGTCCTGTAAGACTAAAGGCGCCACTGCCCGGTAGAGCTTGTTTCCCCAAAAGAAAATGTACCATATAGGCTTGTTCATTCACCCATGTTCCACGAGTATGTTGGTTCATGCCCATCGTCCAGAAGGATGCTACTTTCCTATTCTTTTCAATATAAAGATCAGCCAGTTTCTTTAGTTTTGCTGCATAATCTTCTAAAGGCTCATTTGGATCTCCTTTAGACATCTTTGCCACATAATCCAGCGTGTATGGTTTAAGCGCTTTTTTAAAGTTCTCATAGGAGATAATCCAGTGATTTTTTGCTGCCCCACGGTGTTTCATCTCTAACACATCACCTTCTTTGTAACCTAAATAGGCAAGCGTAGTTGCTTCATCTTTGGAGATAATTTTGGAGACTTCACTTTTTACCGTTTCCTTTTCCTTCTCTGAGAATTTAGCATGATCAGGTGTTCTCATGCCGTATCCGATATCCACAAATCCAGTTACAAACTCGGTGTACTTATTCACAAAGTCCCAATCAATGGAATCTGGATTATTGAATACGATTTCATGAGCAATGTAGTTCCATAATGCGAGGTCGGTATTGGGCTTGAAAATAATCTCAATGTCTGCTAAATCCGATGTTCTGTTCGTGTATGTTGTGAGGTTAACAACCTGTACCTTCTTGGGGTCTGAGAGTTTCCGGTCAGTAGCACGTGACCATAAGATCGGGTGCATCTCAGCCATGTTCGCTCCCCAGGTAACAATCGTATCGGTTATTTCAATGTCGTCGTAATTGCCCGAAGGTTCATCAATTCCAAAAGTTTGAATAAAACCAGCAACTGCCGAAGCCATGCAGTGACGTGCATTCGGGTCAATGTTATGTGTGCGAAAGCCTGCTTTCATTAATTTTGTTGCTGCATAACCTTCCATGATGGTGTACTGGCCGGAGGCAAAAATGCCAAGTCCTGTTGGGCCAAGTTCGCTCATCGTAGTTTTGATTTGCTTCTCCATCTCATCAAAAGCTCTTTCCCAGCTAACGACTTTAAATTTCCCCTGTTTGCTGAAATTGCCATTTTCATCAACCCGCAGTAAAGGTTTTTTCAGACGATCTGCTCCATACATGATCTTCGCATTGAAGTAGCCTTTTATACAGTTAAGTCCTCGGTTGACAGGTGCCAGAGGGTCTCCCTTTACGGCAACGATTTTATCATCTTTGGTGGCGATCATTATTCCACAACCTGTTCCGCAAAACCGACAAACTGATTTGTCCCATTTCCATCCGAATTCAGCTGACTCCGAAGCTAAAAGTAAGCTATGTGGAACGCTAACCCCAACAGCGGCAGCGGCTGATGTGGCAGCGGCTTTTTTCAAGAAATCTCGTCTGTTTATACTCATTGTTTTTGAATGTCAGATGGTGAACTGTGTTTGTTGTATTTTTTAAGTTTAAGTAGGCCAAAGAGAATAAAAATCAGGACTGACCAAATACCGACCGTTGCCAGATAGAAAGCAACTTTTAGCCAGAAAGGAGCTTTGCCTTGGGCACTCCATAAATGTCTACCATCAATTAAATTTGGAATGACATGAGCCTCTCCAATTTGAATCTTTTCCTTTGTTTTGGCATAAGCATATCCTTTACTCACTTTTACGATAAAATTGAGTGTTCCATCTTGCGATGGAGGAATGGTTCCTGATAAATCGAAATAGGCAATTCCCAGATCATTGGTTTCTGAATGTCCCATGAGATAATTCCCGAAAGATGCTTTAATGAAAGCTGAAACTTTGGCTTCAGGGAATGGTTTTTCGTCAGCATATACTTTGGCAACGATCTTGTCAACATTCTCATCAAATTCCAATTGGACAGTTAATTCAGGTATTTCAATGCCAACAGGATTAAACTTAGGCTGTTCGTAGCTGTCGTTGAAGGAACGGAAGTAGGCTACAATACTCCATATTTCATCATCTGACATAACATCAGCAAAGGCAGGCATTAAAGCCCGTCCATTCTTAATTTTGAAGAATAGAGATCCATCCGTTTGATCCTGAAAATCGACTGCACCCGGATCTCCGGGAGGAGGAACCATTCGTGTGTAATTATTCTCAGTTGGTGTTCCATGGCATGAAGTGCAGTAATTATCATAGCTGATTTGTCCTTCAAGTATGAAATCATCTTCAAACGTATATTGACTTATTATCTCTGCATCAGCTTCAGGGATAATCCATTCATCCTGAGCAAAAGCATAAAAGCACGTTATAACAATTAATAGTATCGTCGTTAAGTTCTTTTTCATTTTGAGCAGGATTATTTAGTTGATTGGTTTTCTTCTTTCATCTCCCAAACCGAAATGATGGGGAATAGCTTCGACAGAACAGTAATAATGATAAGCACAATGATGAGGGATGCCAGTGTGATAGCAATCTCTGCCAGAGTTGGCGTATATGTCGTCATGCTTTCAGGGACATTCTGAATGGGGAGATAGGGATGGAGCTGGATTGGAACTACAATCAGGTAGCGCTTAAACCAAGCTCCAATAAGAATTACAATAGAAATGATGGTGACAGGTACTGGCTTTCGCATTGGAGTGAACAATAGTAAAAGGAAAGGTAGTACAAGGCCTCCGATTTGAACCAGCCAAAACATGACGGAATCGTGACCAAATAAAATACTCTGAATGTGTGATGCTTCACTAGCTTTTAGTTTGTATGCCGGCACAATAATTTCGTTGATATTGAAATAGACATAAACCAAAGCTACCAGCACCAGCAGTTTACCCATATGATCGAAATGCTTGTCGGTGATGTAGTCTTTCAGCTTGAAGTTTCGTTGATAGAAGAACATGGCAATAATAACTGCGGCGCATCCTGCAACAAAAGCTCCTGATACAAAGTATGGTCCAAAGATTGGTGAGTCCCAGCCTGCTCTTAAAGTCATGGCAAACAGCCAGGAAGTTACAGTGTGAATGGCCAGCGCAATTGGGATAATAAGTATCAGTAAAATTCGAAAGTATTTCTTGATCATCTTAAATTGAACCGGATGATCAGCCCATCCCAGCGATAATACTTTGTAAATCCATCGTTGGAATTTTGGAAGACCCGAGCTGTTCTTTCGACAGAGGTCAATGTCCGGTATCATTGGAATATATAGGAGTAATAAACTTATTGCAACATAGGTTATTATAACCACAATGTCCCATAAAATAGGAGACTGAATTCTTCCGTATAAAAACACATGGAGAAGCCTGTCCGGGCGTCCCATATCGGTGATAATGATCAGTCCGGCAACTAAAGCAAACGCAACCGCAATAATCTCTGCGATACGTGCAATAGGTTTAATCCATTTAATACCAATCATACCCAGCACTGAACTTATTAGCATGCCGATCAGACTGGTAGCAACAAAGAATACAAAATTCGAGATGTAAATTCCCCATGATACAAAATCATTTAAGCCAGTTACGCCCAGTCCGTTTTGTAATTGCAAATAGTAAAAATACAGGCAGGCAAAAAGAAGTATAACCAACGAGCTTAGCCATATTACTGATGGTTTGCTCCAATTAACGGTTCTAAGCAGATCAGATTCAATTCTGTCTGATGAGACCTTGGGCATTTCTTGTTGAATGTTTTTATCGTCCATAAGATTTTAAGATAGGATCATGAATTATTTTTCTTCGCAGGTAAGTAATATACTCTTGGCTTAGTTCCCAGTTCTGGCATCAAGGTGTAAGCTGCATTATCTTGCAACAGTTCACTTAATTCAACAGTTTCTCTGGTTGTGCCATTGGTAACCAAATTCTCATTCTCATCACCAAAGTAATAAACTCCGTTCGGACAGGCTGTTACACAATAAGGGAGTTTCCCTTGCCGTAAGCGATCAGCACTGAAAGCACATTTGGTAACCGTACCTTTTTTCTGAGGAACGTTTAGCTCCAGATCATATTCGACATCTGCGTACTTCTCAGCATCTTTTGGTTCTGTCCAATTGAATGACCTCGCAGAATAGGGGCATGCAGCAATACAGAAGCGACACCCGATACAGCGTTCATTGTCAATTAGCACCAGTCCATCTTGTCTTTTAAAGGTCGCATCAACCGGACAAACACTTACGCATGGCGGATTATCACAATGCTGACAAGGCTTTGGCATGTAGTATGTACTGCGACTATCTTCGTCGTGAATTTCCAATACATTAATGTGGAACTGATCAGGTTTTAGCTGATGTGCGCCCTGGCATTTTTGGACACATTTCCGTTCGTCCTTGCATCTGGATAAGTCGATAACCATTACAAAGCGCTTGTTAGGTAACCCAATTCTCCCTCTTTCATGCAAATACTCTTTATCGAGTATTATTTTGTCGGATTTTATTTGGGATGCATCAACTTCAACCAATTGATTATTCTGGCCTAGTAATTTGATTTTTTCTGTTGATTCCGGATCATTGCTGCTGCAAGATTCAAAGGACAGAATAGATCCGGTTGCAGCTGCGCCAATCCCAATCGATCCTATACTTTTAAAGAAATTTCTTCTAGACTTTTGAGGCTGTTTTTTGGCGGACATAGTGTTCGATCATTTAGTTTTTTTTTCACAGAGCATCAATATACGGCATCGAAAAGTCAAATTCTGTACCCGATGTTACAAAACATTATCTGTATGTTATCCAGATAGGTAGATGTTTAAAAGTATTCCTTAGCATAAACATCCTCTAAAACAGGAGAATGTATTCTGATTTGTAGGTGTAATACTGGGAATATTGAATAAATATAAATAGGATGTTTTACAGCAATGATTTTTTGCTTGTAAATTGATGAATAAATTTGATCCTTTTTTAATGATCCATCCATTCTTTAAACTTGTTTACCTTATCTCTACTTATAATCAGATCTTCATCGTTGCTACCTGAGTTTAGTTTAATTTTTAGGCGGCTGCCTGAATAAATAATGACATCATTTATGGATTGAATGCTAACGATATAATTGCGGTTTATTCTGAAGAAAATAGCAGGATCGATCCAAGGATGGAGAAAGTAATGTAATCAGTAGTAACTTGATATTGATGTTCATTTAGGTCTGCCAGTTCCTTTTTCGGAAGTTGGTCTGGGATTGATCTTAATTCCTGAGCAGAGATAGAACTGATGAGCAGAAACGTGAATAAAGTTGATGTTAATTTTAAATAACTTGTTCTCATAACTTTTGATTTAAAGATTTGCATTTTGTTTGAATCAAAATAGGGGTATCTCTTTAAGAACAATTAATCATTTCCGGATAGACGAATCGGCATTCTGATTCGTATGATACTGATGCTGATCCGGGAATACAACTAATATGGATAGTTTAATGAACAAACCCCGTTCGGAAACGGCCAGTGCTTATTCGGAAGCGGTCAGCGGATATTTTGGTGCAGTCAGCAGACATTATGATGCGGTCAGTACATATTATGGTGCAGTCAGCAGACATTATGATTCGGTTGCCGGATGTTTTGCTACGGCCAGCATATATTATGATTCATCGTCCACTTGTTTATATACAGTCATCATTTGTTTTTGATACAGCCAGTATCCATTTTGATGCTGACAGCATTTATTATCATATGGTCAATGCTCATTAGGATACGGTCAGAAAAAAAGGCCTCCACAAATGTGAAAGCCTTTCGTAATTATCCGAGTTGATTGATTATCCGCATTTCGAAGAACCACAGTCAGGGCAGGTTAGGCATCCTTCCTGATAAATAACATTATCAGATCCGCATTCCCCGCATGTTGCCCCATCTACAAGGGTTCCGTCCGGAATATATTTCTTAAGAGCACGTGCCACACCAGCTTTCCAGCTATTAATTGTTTCATTGTCAAACTGAAGGCTTGTAACTGTATCTACAACTTTATGAATTGGCATTCCATGGCGAAGTACTCCTGAAATTAGTTTTGCATAGTTCCAGAAAACTGGGTTGAATTTGTAAGAAAGTCCTTCAATGGTAGTTTTGTATCCACGCTTATTGGTGTATTGGAAATCATATCGGGAACTTCCTTCTTCATCCCGACTCTTAATAATCTTACCTTTTGTTACTGAACGTGGGAGTAGAATTCCATCTTCATCATCCTGTAATCCAGTGAAAATTTCGTAAGGTTGTTCTCCAACTACGCCAATAAAAGCAACCCATTTGTCTTTATTGTTCTGAAAACGAACAACATCAGCTTCTAATTCGTCAGGTCGCTGGGTTGGGAAGTAAGCATCATCGTCCTGTTTTTCTTCTTCCTTGTTTGAAATAAGAACTCCTGTACGTGAGCCATCACGATAAACGGTAACTCCCTTACAGCCACTCTTCCAGGCTTCAAAATAAAGACGTCCAACTAATTCTTCTTCAGCATCTGCAGGAAGGTTGATGGTAACACTAATTGAGTGATCAACCCATTTTTGAATACGTCCTTGCATACGAACCTTATTCAGCCAGTCAACATCATTTGAAGTTGCTTTGTAGTATGGAGACTTTTTGATCATCTCATCTACGTCTTCCTGACTGTATTTTTTTGTAGTATCAAGTCCGTTCGCTTCCATCCATGTTACAAATTTGTGATGGAATACAATGTATTCTTCCCAGCTATCTCCGAGTTCGTCAATGAAATCGATACGAACATTTTTATCGTTTGGATTTACTTTGCGTCGACGTTTGTATACAGGCATAAATACAGGCTCAATACCAGAGGTTGTTTGAGTCATCAAGCTTGTTGTACCTGTTGGAGCAATGGTTAACAGAGCGATATTGCGTCGTCCGTATTGCACCATGTCCTTGTAAAGTTGTTCGTCTTGTTCTTTTATGCGGTTGATTAATGGGTTATTTTTCTCCCGTTCTGCATCATAAATCTCAAAGGCACCGCGCTCTTTGGCCAATTTAACAGAAGAGCGATAAGCTTCTACTGCAAGTGTTTTGTGAATTTCTTCACCAAAATCTGTTGCATCGTCACTACCATATCGAAGGCCTAAAGCGGCAAGCATATCTCCTTCAGCAGTAATTCCAACACCAGTTCGGCGGCCTTCACGTGCTTTGGTTTGAATATTTCCCCAAAGGTTACGTTCAATAAATTTGATTTCTTCGCTTTCAGGATCGTCGTCTATTTTTTCAATAATTGCATCAATCTTTTCCAGTTCAAGATCAATAATGTCATCCATTATTCGTTGGCCATAGCCAGCGTGTTCTTTAAATTTGTCAAAGTTGAATTTTGCATCTTTAGTGAAAGCATTGTCAACATATGAATATAAATTGATGGCTAATAAACGGCAACTGTCATAAGGACAAAGAGGGATTTCTCCACATGGATTGGTAGAAACAGTTTTGTATCCTAAATCAGCATAACAATCAGAAACCGACTCTTTTATAATCGTATCCCAGAAAAGAATACCAGGTTCTGCAGATTTCCAGGCGTTGTGAACAATCTTCTTCCAGAGATTTCCAGCGTTTGTTTCACGAACGAAGGTTGGTTTTTCGGCTTCAATGGGGTATTGTTGTGAATAGAGTTCCCCACTTTCAACAGATTGCATGAAATCATCATGTATCTTAACAGAAATATTTGCTCCAGTTACTTTTCCTTGCTCAAGCTTAGCATCGATGAATTGTTCCGAATCAGGGTGTTTAACTGACACTGAAAGCATCAATGCGCCACGACGACCATCTTGTGCTACTTCACGGGTAGAGTTCGAATAACGCTCCATAAAAGGCACGATTCCTGTTGAAGTTAGAGCTGAGTTTTTCACCGGTGATCCTTTCGGACGGATGTGTGAAAGATCGTGTCCTACTCCACCGCGACGCTTCATGAGTTGAACCTGTTCCTGATCAATTTTCATGATTCCACCGTACGAGTCAGAATCACCATCATTTCCAACTACAAAACAATTTGAAAGAGAAGCAACTTGGAAATCATTTCCTATTCCAGTCATTGGCCCCCCTTGAGGGACGATATGTTTGAAATCTTTTAAGAGTCCATATATCTGATCAACAGACATCGGATTTTTGTACTTTTTTTCTATTCTGGCAATTTCCTTCGCCAGACGCTTGTGCATTTCATCCGGGGTACATTCGTAAATGTTCCCGAAAGAATCCTTTAAAGCGTATTTATTCACCCAGACCCGTGCTGCCAGATCATCTCCATTGAAATACTCCAGAGAAGAGTTGAATGCCTCATCTTGAGTATAAATTTTCTTGCCCTTTTTGGGCTCAACTGCCACATTTTTGAAAGCCATAAACCAAAAGTTAAAAAAGAGTTGTTGTTAACTGTTTGTAAACGTGAAATTAAACGGGTTCCTTTTTCATCGAATTTGCTCTATGCAATATAGTAACGGAATGAAAAAAAAGGAACACTATTTTTTGATTGTGTGCTAAAAGTTATCAACTAAAACATGTTAGTTTAGTGATAGTCAGCGAGGTAGGTTTTTGATAATTAAAGAAAGTTTACCAAAAGTGTAAGAGTTTGTTAGTTTTCCTATATGAAGTTTACGGAAAATTTAGTTCAGTAGTTTCTAAATCAGCCTAATACGTTTGAGTGAAAAAATAGTTGCGATTAATTCTCAATTGTTAAAAACTTTTCCCAAAATTATTTGAGTAGCTCCAATGTTTTGGTGCATAAACTTATGGCAGTCTTTTGAGATTACCTGGAGCCGTTTATTGTCTTTTATAAAGCCCTCAAGAGTTAAGTTGAGTTCTTTTTGATTTTGGATTGAAAAGCCAACTCCTTTTTGAATTAAGTCAACTGCTTCCTGGAATTTTTGATATTTTGGACCAAATACGATGGGAGTATTATAGATTGCTGCTTCAAGAGTGTTATGAATCCCAACTCCAAATCCACCTCCGATATAACTGATGTCAGCATATCGATATATGCTGGAAAGGATACCAATTGAGTCGATAATCAAAATCTGAGGTTTCAATAAATCTTTATTGTCAGCTTCAGAATATCGAATCGCTTTTCCTTCTAAAAGGTTTTCCAGGCGCTTAATGTTTGATTCTTTTACTTCATGCGGTGCAAAAATAAGTTTGATCTCAGGATGATCCTTTGCAAATATTGCCAAAAGTTTTTCATCAGGCTCCCATGAGCTACCTGCAATAATTAGTTTTTGGTTATTCTTAAATTTCTCAACAAGAGGTAAATCTTTTCGATTCGCAGCAATTTCCGCAACCCTGTCAAATCGTGTATCCCCAGTGATTGTGAAATTGTTCAGCCCAATTCCTTTTAGGAGGTCTGCGGAAAGTTGGTTTTGTACGAAAAAATGATCCACTTGAATCAAAAGCTTGCGATACCATTCTCCACGTCTATTTTGTTTGAAAAATAAGTGGTCTTTCCTGAATATTGCAGAAACCATATAAAGTGGAATTCCCTTTTTCGTTAAGCTTGAAAAGTAATTTTTCCAAAATTCGTATTTAATAAAGAAGGCTTTTTCTGGATTTACCAATTCGATAAATTTTCTTGCATTCTTTTTGGTGTCTGCAGGGAGGTAGCAAATGTAGTCTGCTCCTTCATAATTCTTTCTTATTTCATATCCAGATGGCGAAAAGAAAGTGAGTAATACTTTATACTTGGGGTAGTTGGATTTAATTTGCTCAATTAGTGGACGTCCTTGTTCGAACTCCCCAAGCGAGGCTGCATGTATCCATATTATGGGTTGTCCAGATTCTATATTCGCCTCTAAATATGGAAATGCTGCTTTTTGGCCAGCAGACCATTGTCTAGCTTTTTCAGAAAATGGAGCGGCAAGCTTAGCTGCAAAACGATAAAACCAAATACCTAATTGATACAAACAATTCATGGGTGTATTTCTATAATAGTCATAAAAGTAGTGAAACTTTCATCATTCCTGACTCTGTACATAGCCTTCGTCTTTTTTTAGGAATGGCTGTTGTGAGGCTTCAACTGCCAACTGATCGCAACGTTCATTGCCCGGAATGTTAGCATGACCTTTTACCCAGACGAATTTAATTTGATGCTTTTTGTAAATTTCAAGGAATCGTTTCCAGAGGTCGACATTTTTCTTTCCTTTAAAACGCTTTTTTACCCAGCCCCAAACCCAGCCTTTTTCAACGGAATCAACTACATACTTAGAGTCGGAATAAATAGTAACCTGACTATTGGGTACGAGAAGTGTTTCGAGACCAACGATTACTGCTAGTAATTCCATCCGGTTATTTGTGGTTATCTCGAATCCATCGGAAAGCTCTTTCCTGTGTTGTCCTGACATTAATACCACTCCATAACCACCAGGGCCGGGGTTTCCACGTGCAGCACCATCTGTATATATTGTAATTCTTGGGGGATTAGTCATTTCCTAATTTCTTTCCGGCAAATATACAAAATCAAAAGAGGGCGATCCGCAATTGGGACACCCTCTTTCAATATAAAAATGTATTTTGTCTATTTTACAATAGTCATTTCATCAATTAAGTGTGTTGCTCCAGCAAATTTATCAATTGTCCACAATACAAAGCGGATATCAACATTGATACATTTTTGCAATTCAGTCTCAAAGGCAAGGTCTCCACTCATTGCTTCCCAGTTGCCATCAAATGCACAACCAATTAGTTCGCCATTACCATTAATCACAGGACTTCCTGAGTTTCCTCCGGTAATGTCATTATTTGAAATAAAGCAAGTGTGCAAAGTGCCATCTTTATCAGCATACTGTCCGTAGTCTTTTGCTAAATGAAGTTCTTTCAATTTTGAAGGTACATCAAACTCAGGATCACCAGGGATTTCTTTTTCAAGGTATCCTTTAAGAGTGGTGAAGTAATTATAGTGAACGGCATCACGAGGAATGTAATCACCAACTTTTCCATAAGTTAAACGCATAGTTGAGTTGGCATCAGGATAAAGGCTTTTACCTTCATACATTTCCATTAATCCAGCAACAAATAAACGGCGTCCGGTAAGGAGTTCGTCAGTTGTTTCTTTCATGGCGCTACCAACAATATCCATTGCTTTAAAAACGCTTGTAGCAGTTTTGAATGCAGGATCTTTCTTTAATGTTTTGATTTTTGGATTGGCAAGGAACTCTTTCGTTTTCTGTTTGCTGGCAAAAATCGTCTTTTTGAACATGTCAGCAACGAAGGCATCAAAATCACCTTTGTATTTTGAATTTACTTCTTTGAAAAATTGAGGATGATAAGTTGGCGCAACATTCTTGCTGTATAGTTTCAATAATGCCGCTGTTATTTTTTGATCCGTTGATGCATCGTAATCTTTAAAGAAATCGTCAAGCTCTTCTGTCATGTGTTCAACATTACTCTTAACACGATCTTCGTTGTCGCCAGACTCCAATGCAGACAATAGGCTTTTTGCGCCATAAGCATGGTAGAAGATTTCGGGTCCACGCATCATAGATTCGATCAAATATTCATAGGCTTTCTCATCTTCAGTATTCTCATATGCATAATGAATAAACTCCAGTGCTTTGCCATATTTTTCTTTGCGTTCGTCACTTTTATTTACCCATTCAGTGAAATCATTCTCAATTTCTTTTTTCTTTTCAATTACATTCAGAGCTTTTAACCCTTTATTTTGTCCAATACTGTATTTGTAGTAGTTTGAACTTCGGGCATATTTTGAAGCATACTGGATACGGGCTTTTTGGCTGCTACCCATATACTTTTTAAGAATCTCCAGTTTTTTAGATCGAACATCAACACGAACAGGGTTGGTTACCGTCATCGTGTAATTAATTCCAATAGAAGATTTGTAACGGTTTGTTGAACCAGGATAGCCCATGACCATTGAAAAGTCTCCTTCTTTGTAACCTTTCAAAGAAATTGGTAAATGATGTTTTGGCTCGTAAGGAATATTTTCTTCAGAGTAGTCAGCAGGTTTCCCATCAGCACCGCAATAGATACGGAATAATGAAAAGTCACCTGTATGACGTGGCCACATCCAGTTGTCAGTGTCGCCGCCAAATTTACCGATTGATGCTGGAGGAGCTCCTACCAAACGAACATCACGAAACGTTTCGTACACAAATAGATAATAGCGGTTTCCTTTAAAAAGAGATTGCACCTTGGCATCGTAATGTGATTCCTCAATAGCATCTTTTTGAACTTCAAATGATTTTTTCTGAATCTTGGTTTTGCGTTCATCGTAGCTAAGTCCATCTTCTAAATCACCAAGAATTTTTTCAGTTACATCTTCCACGCGAACTAAAAATGAAACTGTTTTGCCTGGATTTGATAACTCTTCTTTTAAAGACTTGGCCCAAAACCCATCTTTTAAATAGTCGTGTTCAACAGAACTGTGTTCTTGAATTTCACCAAAACCACAGTGGTGGTTGGTAAGCATCAATCCTTTTGCTGAAATTAATTCGCCCGTGCATGATCCTCTGTCAAGAGCAACCACTGCATCTTTTAAACTTGAGTTGTTAATATCGTAAATGTCATCGGCACTCAACTCACATCCCATTTGTTGCATTTCGCTGATGTTCAATTTATGAACCAGCGAAGGCAACCACATACCCTCATCTGCTTTTGCCGACATTATTATTGTCAGGGTACAAATTATTACAAAAACCTTCTTCATTCTATATTCTCTTATTTAAGATTAGTAAAGTAAAAAGCACAAAGATAGATATATCTCGTATCCAACAAATTGGTTTTATAACATTATATTACGAAAACAATTTCCCCATTGGTTGTCAATCTTGCTTTTTCATTACAAACAAAATTTATGAATATTGTCATATGCCTGTCTTTGAGTTTAACAGATCATTTAAAATTGAGGATTTTAAGACTTCCGGCAGGAGCAAATAATCCTATCTTTGCAGAAAAATTTAAGATAAAAAGATGAATTCCGGAAAAGTAAGAGTACGATTTGCTCCAAGCCCAACTGGTCCTTTGCACATGGGAGGTGTGCGGACTGCATTATTTAATTACCTGTTTGCCAAAAAACAAGGTGGAGATTTTTTGCTTCGAATTGAAGATACAGATCAGACACGTTATGTGCCTGGAGCTGAAGAATATATTCTGGAAGCATTGAAATGGTGTGGGCTGAACCCGGATGAAGGCCAAGGGATTGGTGGAAATTTTGGTCCATACAAGCAAAGTGAAAGAAAAGAATTATATCGACAATATGCTGATCAGCTAATTGAAAATGGCAATGCTTATTATGCGTTTGATACACCTGAAGAACTTAGTGAGTTAAGAACCGAAGCAGAGGCAAACAAAGAAGTATTTTCTTACGATATGCATACTCGTGGAAAACTTAATAATTCATTGACCCTATCAAAAGAAGAAGCCAGTAAAAAAATAAATTCAGGCGAACATTTTATTATTCGTTTTAAAATGCCTGAAAATACCGATGTTGTAGAAAAGGATCTGATCCGCGGAGAGGTGAAATTTAATACAGCCCAGTTGGATGATAAAGTACTTTTTAAAGCAGATGGAATGCCAACATACCATCTGGCCAATGTGGTGGACGATCATCTAATGAAAATTTCACACGTTATTCGTGGAGAAGAATGGCTGTCCTCAATGCCTTTACATGTTTTATTATATGAAGCTTTGGGATGGGGTGAAGATCGACCTCAATTTGCTCATTTACCTCTTATTTTAAAACCAACCGGTAAAGGAAAGTTGAGCAAGCGTGATGGAGATAAATTAGGATTCCCTGTTTTTCCGTTACAATGGGCTGATCCTAAAACTGGAGATGTTTCAAGAGGCTATCGTGAGGATGGATATTTCCCTGAAGCTTTCGTTAATATGTTGGCACTTCTTGGTTGGAATGGCGGAACTGAACAGGAATTTTTCAGTATGAATGAATTGATTGATCAATTTAGCTTAGACCGCGTTGTCAAATCAGGTGCACGTTTTGATCCTGAAAAGGCAAAATGGTTTAATCGTCACTATTTGCAGGAAAAAACAAGCGAAGAATTGTCTGAATTATTCAAGCCTTTGTTGGATGAAAAAGGAATTGAAGCTAATCTGGACAAGCTAGTGAAGATCATTGATTTGGTGAAAGAAAGATGTGAGTTTGTTTCTGAAATTTGGGATCAGGCGCAATACTTTTTTGAAGCTCCGTCTAGTTATGATGAAAAAACAGCTAAGAAAAAGTGGAAAGAAGATACTCCCGAAAAATTGAATGCAATTATTGAGCTTTTTCAGTCTGTTGAGAACTGGGAAGCCACCCAGATTAAAGAAGCGTTTTCCGCCTTTATGAATGAAAAAGAATGGGGCTTTGGTGTGGTGATGGTTCCAATTCGTTTGGCATTAGTTGGAAGTAGCCAGGGAGTTGACCTTTTTGATATTTGTGAATTCATTGGCAAAGACGAAACTATAAATAGAATTAATACTGCTATTGAAAAACTTTCATAGTCACTATTTGATATGCAAATACAAATCTTACAACTTCTTGAAGGTGCAAAGCAGGCAGAAGGTCTTACTGTAATCATTGACGTTTTCAGGGCTTTTTCTGTTGCTTGTTATGCTTTTGATGGTGGAGTCTCAAAGATCTATCCAGTTGGGAATATTGATTTGGCTTATCAATTAAAAGAACAAAATCCGGAATACATTTTGGTGGGAGAGAGGCACGAGAAAAAACCAGAAGGGTTTGATTTCGGAAATTCACCTTCTCAGGTTTTGGCTGGATCAATAAGCGGGAAAACAATGGTTCATACCACCAGCTCGGGCACGCAAGGGATTGCAAATGCAACAAAGGCTGATGAGATGATTACTGGTAGTTTTGTTAATGCTGGTGCAATTATAGAATACATTAAAAAGAAGAATCCTGAAAAACTTTCCTTGGTTTGCATGGGCTATGCTTGCCAGCATCCAACCGATGAAGATACTTTTCTTGCGGAATACATTCATGCGAAATTATTAGGTAATGATTTTGACTTTGAGCAGATGGTAGAGAAACTTAAAGTTGGAGCAGGAGCTCGTTTTTTTGTGCCAGAAAAGCAAACATGGGCTCCTTCAGCTGATTTTGATTTATGCCTTGATTTAAACCGATTCTCATTTGTGTTGAAGGTTGAAAATGAAAATGGCATGAATTATTTGAAAAAGATTGAACTTTAGGCAGCATATTTTCTTTTATTGAAAGACAAAACCGAAAGTTATGCGATATAATTTTGATGAGCTTGTTGAGCGAAAAGGAACAAACTGTATAAAATACGATGCCAATGAGCGATTCTTTGGCAAAGAAGATATCTTGCCACTTTGGGTAGCTGACATGGATTTTAAAACTCCAGATTTTATTATGGAGGCTATTCGAGAACGTGCAGAGCATGAGATTTTAGGCTATACTTACCGACCCGATTCCTGTACGGATGCAATTCTGGATTGGTTGAAAAATCGTCATAATTGGGAAATAGATAAAGAATGGGTGCATTACAGCCCTGGAGTTGTTCCTGCCTTAGCTTTTGCGGTGTTGGTTTACACCAATCCTGGTGATGAAGTAATCGTTCAGCCTCCGGTTTATTTTCCGTTCTTTTCAGCAGTAAAGAATAACAATCGAGAGATGGTTGAGAATCCATTGGTTTTAAAAGATGGACGTTATCATTTCGACTTGGAAGATTTAAAACAAAAGATTACCCCAAAAACCAAGCTCCTATTTTTATGCAATCCACAAAATCCTGGAGGAATGAGCTGGACAAAAGAGGAACTTCAAGCAATTGGTGAGCTTTGTCTTGAAAATAATGTCGTTGTAATAGCGGATGAAATTCATTCAGATTTGACTTTCAAGGGTAAAAAGCATATTCCATTTGCATCAGTAAATGATGAGTTTGCACAGAATAGTATTACCCTGATGGCGCCAAGCAAAACATTTAATATTGCAGGATTATCAACTTCGTACTTGATAATTCCCAACAAAAAACTATTTGAGCAATATGATGAATTGATGAAGGCTAGCCATATTTATGGCGGAAACCTTTTTGGAAATATTGCAATGGAGGCTGCCTACTCAAAAGGACTTGACTGGCTTAATCAAATGATGGCTTATATAGAAAGCAATTATGATTTCATGGAGGACTTTTTGAAATCGAATTTACCCAAAGTGAAATTGATGCAACCTGATGCAACTTATTTGATTTGGCTTGATTTTTCTGAAATGGGCATGAGGGACAAAGATCTTAATGATAGGATTTTAGATGCGGGTCTTGGGTTAAATCGAGGAGTCATGTTTGGGAAGCAGGGTAAAGGTTTTATGCGAATCAATATAGCATGTCCGAGGGCTACTCTGCAAAAGGCATTGGGATTATTAGTTTCTGCTTTTGATTAAACTAGTAATTTGTTTTTAACCAGTCTGCAATTTCTTCACTGTTATGGTCAAGCATGCAGCGGAAGTGTTTCTTAGGACATTGGTGTCTTCCAATCTTAGAACATGGTTGACATTTTATACCCTCAACTTTCTGCATTTTTGATGACGGATCTGGGAAGTAAGGAAACATACCAAGGTCTGGCACGGTGCTTCCCCAAATTGATATTATTTTCTTTTTAAAAGCTGCAGAAATATGCATTAATCCGGTATCATTTGCAATAACTATTCTGGCGTTCTTAACCAGTGAAGCAGATTCGTTAATATTCAATTTGCTACAAAGGTTTAGAACTCTTCTATCGTTTTGTGTGCAGATTTCTTCGGCTATTGAACGTTCACTTTCACCTCCAAGTAAAATATAAGGGAGGTCTGCTTTTTCAATTATTTCCTTGTGTTTTTCTGCAGGAAGCCTTTTGGTGAAGTAAGTTCCGGCAAGAACCACCGCCACATAGCCATCCTGATAATCTGCTGGTAATTTACTTATTGGGTATTCATGTTCTTCTGGAATGAAGTAATCAAGTCCAGCATAATCATTTTTAATACCAAGTGGAGCAACAGCTTTAAATTTTCGATCAACGATATGGAGATTGGGCATAAGGTCAAATTTGAAATTAACCAGCAGCCATTTCTTTAGATTGATCTTATTCAGTGTGTAGCTTTTAATCCTAAGCGATCGTTTTACGACCTGTGTTCTAATATTATTATGAAGATCAACCAGTAGGTCAAATTCTTCAGCTTGCAATTGGGGAATAATGTCCTGCAGATTTTCTTCCAGCAGGTGTATTTTATCAATGTGTGGATTGGCAGAAATTAAGTTGTGGTGTTTTGCCTTGGTCAGAAAATGAATCTCCACATCATCCAGTTGTTGCTTTAAACAACGAACTACCGGAGAAGTAAGCACAATGTCACCAATTGAGCTGAAACGTATAATGAGGATTTTAGTTTTCACTTTTAATAAAAACCCCGAAGATACAGAATCTTCAGGGTAATATGTCAATGATGTTTTATTTTTAAGCAGATTCGGCAAGGACAATTATTTTGTTGTCCTTCGATTCAATCACTCCATCCTTAACTTCAAAGAAAGAAACCTGATCATTAAGATCAATCACTTTAATTTTTCCATTAGTTAAAGTTGAAATGATTGGTGCATGATTATTAAGGATTTCGAAAGTACCTTTACTCCCGGGGAGTTGAATTAATCGAACCTCCCCAGAGAATACTTTTTTATCGGGTGTTATAATTTCAAGAAACATGCTATACGTTTTAAATTAAACAGCAGCTTCGGCTAACATTTTTTCACCTTTTTCAATGGCCTCTTCAATGGTTCCAACCAAGTTGAAGGCAGATTCAGGATACTGATCAACTTCACCTGCCATAATCATATTAAAGCCTTTTATGGTATCTTCAATGGTAACCAAAACACCTTTTAGTCCGGTAAATTGTTCAGCAACGAAGAATGGCTGCGAAAGGAAACGTTGAACACGACGTGCACGGTGAACCACCAGTTTGTCGTCTTCCGAAAGCTCATCCATGCCAAGGATAGCAATAATGTCCTGAAGTTCTTTATAGCGTTGTAATATTTCTTTTACACGTTGAGCACAACTGTAATGTTCTTCCCCAACAACTTCTTCAGATAGAATTCTTGAAGTAGAATCAAGGGGATCAACTGCTGGATAAATCCCGAGCTCTGAAATCTTACGACTCAATACAGTTGTAGCATCCAAATGGGCAAATGTTGTTGCCGGAGCAGGGTCAGTCAAGTCATCTGCAGGAACATATACAGCCTGAACGGAAGTAATCGATCCATTTTTGGTTGAGGTAATCCGTTCTTGCATAGTCCCCATCTCAGTTGCCAAAGTAGGTTGATAACCTACAGCCGATGGCATCCGCCCAAGAAGAGCAGAAACTTCAGAACCAGCCTGAGTGAAACGGAACACGTTATCAACAAAGAAAAGGATATCTTTTCCTTTGCCTGTAGATCCATCTCCGTCACGTAAACTTTCAGCAATGGTTAAACCAGAAAGAGCAACACGGGCACGAGCACCTGGAGGTTCATTCATTTGACCAAATACGAGAGCAAGTTTTGATTGTTTTACTTTTTCGTTGTCAACTTTTGATAAGTCCCAACTTCCTTCTTCCATCGATTTCTTAAACTCTTCACCATAGTCAACAATGTCGGCTTCAATCATCTCTCTCAGCAAATCGTTCCCTTCACGTGTACGTTCACCAACACCAGCAAAAACAGATAATCCACTGTGTGCAAGAGCAATGTTATTGATTAGCTCCTGAATTAATACGGTTTTGCCTACACCAGCACCACCAAACAATCCAATTTTACCACCTTTGGCGTAAGGCTCAATCAGGTCAATTACTTTGATACCTGTGTGAAGCACTTCTGTTTCGGTAGTCAGGTCTTCGTACTTTGGAGGGTCGTTGTGAATGTTTAAACCTTCTTTTGGAAGATTCTCCATGCCATCAATTGCATCACCAGTAACATTTAACAAACGTCCTAAGGCAATTTCCCCTTTTGGCATAGTGATTGGTTTTCCAGTTGGGACAACCTCCAATCCGCGTTTTAATCCATCTGTTGAGTCCATTGAAATGGTACGGATGGTATTTTCGCCGATATGCTGTTGACATTCAACAACCAAATTGGCTTGTCCTTCGCGGACAATCTCCAAAGCATCTAAGATATTAGGAAGTTCACTTCCTTCTTTATCGAAGCTAATGTCGACTACAGGTCCGATCACCTGTACGATTTTACCATTATTCTGAGTCATGTTGAAAAGTTTAACCATAGAGCCGGAAATTACAAAAACCAGCTTAATTGAACAAATTTTAAAACTGAATAATATCTGAATTATTGCTCATGCACACAAACGTGCTTTTTACATTAATGTTCACGCTTCATAATCATTTTTGCAAGTTCGTAAAGTAATTCCTTTTCCTCACCTGTTAGTTCAACAAGATCAAGCTCTTTCATTGCTTTCTGGTAGGATTCTTCCATTTTAATCTTGCTGATTTCTGAGAGCCCCAGATCGATATAGATTTGTTTGATTGCAGCGATTTTTTCAACAGGGTTAAAATCATCTTTTTGAAGCCATTGATTTAATTCATCTTTTAGAGAACCATTTGCTAGCTCAAGAGCCTTTAGCAGGAGAAATGTTTTTTTATTGGCAATGATGTCTCCTCCAATTTTCTTCCCAAATTTTTCTTCATCAGCAAAAACGTCAAGTAAATCATCTTGAAGTTGAAATGCTGTTCCTAAATTTATTCCGAAATTGTACAGGTGTTCTGCATCTTTTGAAGGTGCATTGGCAACAATAGCTCCCATTTTCAGACTGCAAGCAATAAGCACGGCAGTCTTCAGCCTGATCATTTCCAGATAGTTTTCAATGCTGACATCAAAAGTATCCTCAAAATCCATATCGTATTGCTGTCCTTCACAAACTTCCATGGCTGTTTTAGAAAACAGTTGAACAAGCTCCTGGATATTGGGAGAATTCGTTTTTGTCAAATATTGATAGGCCATTATGGACATGGCGTCCCCTGAAAGGATGGCTACATTTTCATTGTATTTTTTGTGGACAGCCGGTTTGTTCCTGCGAACCTCAGCATGATCCATAATGTCATCGTGTAATAAGGTGAAGTTGTGAAAAATTTCAACCGCAAGAGCGGCAGGAATAGCTTTCTGAACATCTCCTCCAAATACTTGACTGCCCAATAAAACCATTACCGGACGTAGCCTTTTGCCCCCCATGTCAAGTGTGTAAGCAATAGGTTCGTATAGGTTAACCGGAGCTGTTTCTTTAATAATTGCAGCTTCAACTGCAAGTTCATTAACAACCAGCTGCTGTAGTCCGGAAATGGAGAGGGAGGTTTTCATCTATTTTATATTTTACCTTTGGAACAACATGTCGTTTGGTATTCAGTTCACTTAGTTTTCTGAGTCCTTAGTTCTTGAAATGTCCACAATTTCAAGCTCATCCAGTTCTATGTCTTCTTCTTCATCGTAAATGTGCAATAGTGGTTCTCTGAAAGAACGGGTCGTCGTTAACTTCTGCAATCCAGTTAGCAATGAAGGAAGTAGAATTAAGTTTGATGTAATTGCAACTAAAAGAGTTAAGGAGACAAGAACGCCTAAAGCTGCGGTTCCCCCAAATTGAGAAACACTGTAAACGCCAAATCCAAAGAATAGCACAACAAAGGTGTACATCATGCTGACCCCTGTTTCACGAAGGGCGCGTTTAACAGCGCGCTGAATATCCCAACCTGTAGCTGTTAGTTCTTGACGATATTTTGCCAAAAAGTGAATGGTGTTATCAACAGAAATACCAAAGGCAATACTAAATACCAGTATTGTTGAAGCTTTGATTGGAATTCCAGTAAATCCCATAATTGCGGCAGTGAATATCAGAGGTAGAATGTTTGGAATGAGCGACATGATTACCATGCGCCATGAATAAAACATGATGGCCATAAAAGTTGCAATCAGAAAAACAGCTAGCGCTAAACTTGAAAACAAGTTTTTAACCAGGTATTGAGTTCCCTTAAAAAAGGTCACACTTGAACCGGTAACTGTTACGTCGAAATTCTTTGCAGGGAAGATTGAATCAATTTCTTGTTTGAAGTCAGTATAAAGTTCTTCCATTCGTTTTGTGCCAACATCTTTCATGCGAATGCTTACCCGCGTAACCTGCTGGGTGCTGTCCAGGAATGAATGTAGGGCATTTACACCTGTAGCTTCATCTTCATCACTTTTTGTTGCATATGACAGAATAAAATTCTTTTCCTGATTATTGGGTAGACTGTAGTAGCGTTCTTTCCCATTGTAATAAGCCTGTTTCGAGAATTTCAAAATATTTAACAATGACAGTGAGGCTGAAAGTTCATCATAATTGGCAAGCTTCTTTTCCAGTTTGTCAATTCGTTTAAAGTTGCTCAAACTCATTGCACCTTTTGGTTTCTTAGTATCAATCATGATTTCCAGAGGCATAAGCCCATCTGCATGTTTCTCAAAAAACTTGAGGTCTTTATAAATGACATCGCTCTCAGGAATATCATCAACCATGAAGCCAGAGCTTTTGATTAGTGAAATGCCCAAAAATCCAAGAAGCAAAACAAGAAATGCTGACACATAAACAAACTTGAGGTGATTGGCTGAAATGTCTACCAGCTTTTCAATAATATTATTGATTCTTTTGTTCTCAAGGTGTTTAATATGTCTTTGTTTTGGTGGCTTGTAAAAACTGAAGATCGTTGGGATCATCAGTATTGAAAGCACAAATAGGGTAATGATATTTAGTGCTGCCACCACACCAAACTGTCTGAGTATCTCGCTGTTTGTAATAACAAAAGTTGCAAAACCGGAGGCGGTCGTCAGGTTGGTCAGAAAGGTTGCATTCCCAATTTTTATGATTACCCGTTGTAGTGCTTTTATTTTGTTTCCATGATTTCGGAATTCATGGTGGTATTTATTCAGCATATAGATGCTATTCGGAATACCAATTACAATAAGCAGGGACGGTATCATTCCGGTGAGCAGTGTAATTTTATAACCAAAAAGAGACATGGTTCCTAATGCCCAAACAACTCCTGTGATTACAATAAGCACAGGAAAAATTACAGCTTTAAATGATCGAAAGAATAAGAAGAGAGTGATAATGCAAAGTAGTAAGGCTAATGCACTGAACAAGTAAATCTCTTTTTTGATTTTAATGGAGGTGATTACCCGAATATATGGTAGCCCAGAATAGTGAAGCTCAAGTCCGGATTCTTCTGAAAACTTATCACATTCTTCTTTGATTGTTAAGATTAGCTTCTCCCTTTTTTTAGAAGCCATCTTGTCTTTGTTTACAGTAATCCCAAGCATGTAAGCCTGGGTTTTTGGATTGTACATCAAGCCGCGGTAGACAGGCAATGATTTGAATATTTTGGCGAGGCTGTCCAGCTCTGATTGTGAGTTTATATCTTCTCTAAAAATAGGAACAATCTCAAACTGACGCTTCTTAGTGTTCTTTTTTAAATTGGATGAATTAGAAACAGATAGCAGGTTTTCTACCCCATCAATTTTCACTAGGTTTTTGCTAAGCTGCTGCCATTTTTTAAAATGATCGAGTTTGAAAAAATCAATATCTTGCAGACCTACAACAATAACGTTGCCTTCTTCTCCAAATGTTTCTTTAAATTTTTGGTAGTCAATATATGCAGTGTCCTTTTTAGGTAGTAGTTGTGCATATTCATAAGACATTTCTACTTTCTGAGCCTGATAACCCATGAAAACAGTAATGATAGCCAATAGAGAAAGCAGGAAAATACGATTCCTGAGTATAAAACGAGAGAGCCAAACCCACATAGTCAATTTTCTTCAAAATAATAGGCGAAAGTAGTTATTATATTGCGATTAAGAAAGAAGGGTTATGCCAGAATGGTGGTATCAGAATGAAAACCTGTTTTTGGGTTTTTTATGTAGAAGGAAAGGGCTTGTAGTTTGTTGAAAACTTGGCTGTTAATAGGAGTCGTTTTGTGTGTTAATTCGTGCTAAGAAATATTTAACTTTTTCATAAGAAGAATCGTAACATTAAGTAAAAACAGAAACAAAAATCAAATGCTCCTTAGTGTAATTTTCCATATCCGAATCCTGATTATTTGCATGATTGCATTATTAAATTGGAAGATTCTGCAGAAAGACAAACAAAAACAGTTCTTCGGTTTTTGAGAAATGACATTTCGTATCGAACAATAAAAATAGGTTTTTTTGTAGCTGACAAAGACCAGCACTTATTTTATCCATTTTCATCTGTTGCTACCTTGAAGACAAATACTACTCTTAATGGAGATCTGATTTATTCAGACACGTCTGATTACTAGGGTTATGTCGAGTTTTTGTTTAGTGTTGGAGGAGCAGGCATTTGAACCGAATAAAGACAGGCTGAACTTTTTTTAGTAATTTTTTCGATGATTTTTTTTGAAAATGTTTTTTCTTTCCGGAAAAGCTATTATTTTTGCAACGCTTTTAAAAACAAACGTTCTAACAAAGCATTTAAAATTCCCCAGTAGCTCAGTTGGTTAGAGCGGCGGACTGTTAATCCGTAGGTCGTAGGTTCAAGTCCTACCTGGGGAGCCAGCACAAAAAGACAATTCACTGTCAAATGATGAAAAGCTGTGTAAATCAAGGATTTACACAGCTTTTTTTATTTCCACTAAGTCATCCGAAAGACAAGAAAAAGCCAATTTTAACCCTGTTTTGGTTACAATTTGGTTACAGAAGAATTTCTGTAATTTCCTGTAACCATTTTTAGCTTTCCTTCATAAGTCTCTGAAATGTCGCATTTTGACTTCGCGAAAGTAGCTCAATAATATTAGTTTAAACATCTAAAATTTAGCGTTATGGGTTACAGATTTAAAGTTTTCTTCTATGCACGTAAAAACTATGTAAACAAAAGTGGGGAAATCCGGGTGATGGTTCGGATAGTACTGGATGGCCAGAAAGCCCAGTTTAGCTCGAAATTGACAGTTAATCCCGACATCTGGGATTCGAAATTAAACATGGCTGTTGGTGATTCAACAATTGCTCAATTAGTTAATGAAAAGTTACATGAAATTCGGATGGAATTGAACTTTCATTACAAAGAATTAAGTCAGCAAGGAATATATTTTACGGTTGAGAAGGTCAGAGATGTATACTTGGGAGTTAAGGCGAAAGTGCAAATGCTTCTTGTTGTTTTTAAACAACACAATGAAGAACTAAAGCTTCGGATTGGAAAGGATATTACCGCTGCCGGAGTGCAAAAGTATGAACGAACAGAAACCCGTCTTGGAGAGTTTTTAAGGTATCAGTACAAAATTGAAGATATTCCGTTAATGGAAATTGACTACAATTTTATTTATAGTTTTGAAACTTATCTTACTACAGTTTGGGATTGCAGTGTTAACACCACTGCCAAATATTTACAGCAATTAAAACACATTATTGCCCTTGCAAAAAATAATGGGTGGATTCATTCCAACCCATTTGCCAATTTCAAAATCCGATTTAAAAAAGTTGACCGTGGTTATTTAACTCAGGATGAGCTTACAACTATAATGCAAAAAAAGTTTGCCATTAAACGACTTGAGCAGGTACGAGATATTTTTATTTTCTCTTGTTTCACCGGCTTAGCTTATGTCGATATGAGAAACTTAAATGAAAAAGATATTCAAAAATCTTTCGATGGGAAGCTCTGGATTATGAAAAAGCGTCAGAAAACAGATGTGCAATCAAATATACTTTTATTAAATATTCCTAAACGAATTTTAGAGAAGTATGAAGGGATACAGCATGGAAATCAGTTATTGCCAATCATCAGCAATCAAAGACTGAACTCATATCTAAAAGAAATAGCCGATTTATGCGGAATAGAAAAACATCTGACTTTTCATCTTGCCCGACATACTTTTGCTACTACCGTAACTTTGGCAAAAGGTGTACCCATGGAGACTGTTAGCAAAATGCTTGGTCACACAAGTATTCGGACTACACAGATTTATGCCAGAATAACGAACAGTAAAATTGGTAATGATATGAATGAACTTTCAAAGAAAATGATGGAGCTGGATGAGATGTTGATTCTTTAGCATTCTGTTTTTACAATCTCATATATTCAGGTAACATTTAATTTTTAAAATGATGATTAAAGTAGTAATATTGAAATAATTCTTCGACTATGATTAACGCAGATGATATAAAAAGTATAGTTCAAAGTGGCGAGGGCTACAATGCAGAATTTAAGATTCGTGTCCCAAACAAAGTGAAGGAGCTGACAGAGGAGATTTGTGCTTTTGCCAATGCTGCTGGTGGAGTTCTATTACTTGGTGTGGATGATGATAATGTTATTCATGGAATAAATATCGACAATCGAAAACGGTCTGCTATCCAAAACTCTATTAATGATATAAATCCTCATATACATTGTCCTTTTTATAAAGTCGATGTTGATGAGAAAGAAGTATGGGTAATTGAAGTGTCTTCGGGAGTTCAAAAACCTTATACATTATCGGGTGCAATTTATGTGAGGCAAGGGCCGAATTCTCAGAAATTGATTTCGGTTGAGCAAATGCGTGATTTCTTTCAGCAGTCAGACCGCATTTATTTTGATGAAGCACCTTGTTCTGAATTTATTATTGAAAAGGATATTGATTTAGATTATTTCAAAGAATTCAGGTTTGCTGCGGGCTTATCTCAAACGGTGAGCCAGGAGCAAATAATGAATAATCTGAAATTAATTTTACCTGAAGGAGATTTTAAAAAAGGAGGCGTACTGTTCTTTGCTACGTCTCCTGAAAAATTCTTTGAAAAGGCAGTTGTTCGTTGCGTTGCTTTTGAAGGAGATACAAAAACTCAGATTATAGACGATAAAGTTTTTGGTGGCCCTTTGGTATCTCAGTACAAACAAGCTATGCAATGGTTAAAGGGAAAATTAAATGTACGGTATGAAATTCATGGGGCTGGCCCAAGAAAAGAAATTTGGGAAATTCCTGAAACTGTTTTTAAAGAAGCTATTATAAATGCTTTATCACATAGAGACTATTACGACAAAGGAGCGAGAACAACAGTTGAGTTTTTTGAAAATAGAGTTGAGATAACAAATCCGGGAGGTTTGGTTAGTGTAATAAATCCAAAGGATTTTGGGAAGAAAAGCCATAGTAGAAACCCACTTGTTTTTGGATTGTTTGAAAGAATTGATATGGTAGAACAAATAGGTTCCGGCATTGGTCGAATTTATGAAGAAATGAAACTTGCTGGCCTACCTTCGCCTGAGTTTAAAACAGAAGGGATGTTTACCGTTATTTGCAGTCGTCCGAAGAAAAAGAAAACTTCGGAGAAAACTTCGGAGAAAACTTCGGAGAAAATTATTCGGTTAGTAAGAGCAAAAAATAATATAACAATTGCTGAATTAGCTTCGGAAATTGGAATATCAACAAGGGCTATAGAATACCAAATAAAGAAACTAAAAACTGAAAGTATTGTAACTCGTATTGGTTCTGATAAAGATGGATATTGGGAGATAATTAGTCCAGACTTCTGAGATTATCTTTTCATATAGCATCTTTCAACTAACTGAAGCTCTAGACTAGCTTAATGCTATTAATAAACTCCATTGCACTCTCAAAATCGAAATACCTTTCTTTTAAAATCTGACATTTGTATTTCATTGGTAAATATGACCCCCACTTGGAGAAACCAAGTAATGATTCGTTTTCTTCAAGTGCTAATTTCAAATAATTATCAATTTTGCTATAGACTTTGTTTGCTTCCGTTACCAATTTCTCGAAATCGGAAATACTAATGTGCAATTCAACAGAACTGTCTTGGTCATGTAGGGAAACTTCGTGTCCGGTTAAACTAATCAAAAAGTGTAAGCTCTTATTAATTTTAGTTCCTGTGAATGTATAAATGACCAGTTTACCATCTTTATCTATAACAGGTCTGTCGTATTCAAAACTATTAATCTGAAATCCTTTGAAATCATACCTTAACTCTTCCAATATTGAATTGCTGTTTTCATCAAGTTCATGATATGATTCTTTGCTTTTTAATATCCGTAACATCTCCTCCCTTATCCGTGGATGAATGTTTCCACCACCACCAAAAAACATTGGCTTTTTTCCATCCCTTGCCGGAATGACAAAAATCTTTCCCCCTTTAATATCAATATCTTTAATCTTCCATATTTTTGCTGCAAGTAAAATGTTTTCATCAATTCTCACCTGAGGAGAAAATGGAATATCTCCAACCTTTTTCCCTCCGAATATTACTTTAAAGCCTGGCTCTGTTTTAAATACGCTATAAAACTCTCTTGAATTGACTATGTTTTCGCCTTCAATTCCGAGTATTATTTCACGTTGAATAAGTTCTAAATAATCTGAATTGATTGCTTCATCAATAATTGAGTTTATTTCTTGTTCTTCAATTGGTTTAAAAGCAGCGTTACTTTTCAGCCTTTTAATTAAATCTTTTTTAGAACAACCTGAAAGTTGTTTGACGATGGACAGAAGTTGATGTAACAGAATATCATATGGATTTACGACTGTTTTAATTGGTTCCAGAAATCCTGCTTCGTACAAAAGCCAACAGGCTAATGATTGCAATAAGCTCCATTTATCAGTTGCATATATATTTACAATGCTTTTTTCGCCATCTCTACGACCACTTCGTCCAATTCGTTGAACGAGCGAAGAAACAGAATGTGTTGAATCAATCTGAACGATTTTATCTACTGTGCCGATGTCGATACCAAGTTCTAACGTAGAAGTACAAGAAATGCAAAAATTGAAACGCTCATTGTTTTTTGCGAAATATTCGACACTTTCCCTAATCTCTTTATCTACCGATGAATGGTGAGAATAATAATATTTATGCCCGTTTACTTTGTCCGATATTTTCCGAAGTTTTACTGCAACTTCCTCTGTTCGTCCCCTGCTGTTTGGGAATATCAGAACTTTGTTTGAACACGTTTCCTTATACAAATCTTTTAGCAAATCTAAAGACAATTCGGCAGTACTAGTTTTAAAGAATTTGAATTTTGCTTCAGTTTCTTTTTTTGTTCTATCCAATAAAACTTTTGTTTCTGAGATATTACCTATTAATCGTTTTGCTTCAATATAATTATCGTCTCCAATTGTTGCAGATAAACCAATGGTGGTGATTTTTGCTTTATTCACTTGCTGAATCCGAGATAACAAAGACATTAATTGCAATCCTCTATCTACTCCTAAAAACGAATGAATTTCATCAATCACAATATAATTGAGATTCCCAAAGAGAGTAGACACATTGTAAGGAGCATTTACAAACATTGCTTCTAATGATTCAGGAGTAATTAATACAATGCCATTGGGATTTTTTATAAGATTTGTTTTTAATGATTTTTTCGCCTCACCATGCCATTTAGTTACGGATATTTCAAGGTCTTTGCATAAATCTTCTATTCTGAAAAATTGGTCGTTTATTAACGCGATTAACGGAGAAATATACAAAACTTGAACACCAGGTTGGTTAAAATCTGCTTTAGAAAGAATGGGCAAAAAGGCTGCTTCGGTTTTTCCTGATGCTGTTCTGGAAGCAAGAATATAGTTATTATCAGTTGCAATTATTCTTGAAATTGCAGCCGCCTGAATTGGGCGTAACGATTCCCACCGTTTATCACGTATGTATTTTCTGATTGGTTCTGATAATAGTTTATACGACATTACAATTCTTCTATTGAATCAAGAACACTTTCTTCTGGTCTTTCGTCCGAAATTTTGATGTCCGAAATCAAAGAAGTCTTATCGGCGGCTGGGTTTTGTCTTAAAATACTCAGTATGTTCAAGAAATCTCGAATAACCTCTCGTGGTGTTAAAAATTCGTCGGCACCGGGTTTATTAAACATTTCTTCCATAAAAAGACGAATATCTTCTTCTGTTATATTGATGTTTACATCGTAATTGGTGTCAAATATTTCCTTCAATTTCTTTAATAGAACAAATATTTCGTTGTGGTCAAGCGGAACAAGTTTAATTACGGGTTGAGCTAAATCGCGGTATTCGACTGTTTCAAATTTATTTGTTTCTAAACGTGTTTTAAGGGCATCGTAACTAAAAAGACCTCGTCTTTCATTTTCCAGAAAATCTTTTGTGCCGGCAAAGTTTATGAACAAGTTTGAAACTTTGCCCTGAAAACAATCATTGAATATCATCAGGATTTTTTCATAGTTTTTGGCTCTCGTATTTGCAGTTGAAATTTTGTAAAGGTTAATTGCTTCATCAAGATTAATCATAAAGCCACAATAACCCATACTTACAAATAAACGACCGAAGTTTTTAAGCATGTCGTAATAGTTCAAATCGTTAATTATTTCACGAACTCCCAAATCCTGCCTTGCTTCTGTTTTGGTTCTGTATTCGCCTTTCAACCATTTTAAAGCACTCCTTCTTAAATATTCATCGTTTTTAATGTAACCCTCGTAATATTTAATAACAACAACACCAAAATCAAAACCTCCGGTTTCTGTTACTTCATTTACAGTTTGCATAATATTTCCCTGAATGAGGTTGAAATATCTTTCCTCCCTAATTTCAGTAACAGGAATATTATTAAGTTGTGCAGTTTTTGAAACCACCTGCTCAATCCATTTGTCAAGTAAAGTTGGTAAAGCTCCACCTTCTGGTTTTGTTTGAATTGCAACATTGTCCATAATTGCACTGTATAAAGCAACCGCTTTTCCGTCATTTGAATAAAGCCTGTTGTCGGGCGTAAAATCGGCATTAGCAACAACAAACTTTTGTTTTGTAGCAACGGTATTCAACAAATGGAGCATAAAAGATTTCCCTGAACCAAAATCCCCAATCCAAAACTTTACCATACTATGACCGTTCTTAACATCGTCGAGAGCGGAAGTAAATGCTTCAATTTCCAATTTTCTACCTACCGTAATATGTTGAACCCCAATCCTTGGCACTACGCCACCCGAAAGAGAATTTATAATTGCTGTTGCTTCTTTTGCTTTTATCCTTAACGCCATAATTTATACTGCTATTTCTTTATAATAAGATTCTTCAATTACATAGTTTTCTTCGTCTTCTTCAATCAATGCTTCTCCTTCTAAATGTTCCTCGCAAGCTTCATTTATACTATCAATCAGCTGATTTTTAAAAAATCCGTTTTCGGTTGCAAATTTATCAACTTCATTCTGATGAATTTCAAATGAATTGGATACAATCTTCTTTATTAGTTCTTCTTGTGTCTTTCCGATGGTAATTTCAGAAATAAAGATAGAGTTATTTGTTTTGGTTGGAATAACTGAAATTCCAATTTCTTCGTTTTCAATTTCAGATTCCACGGTCTCTTTATCTTCCGTTTCAAGGTATTCACTTAATAATTCTACTGTTCCGTCATGTTTCTGTTCAACCTCCTTTATCACCGATTTGTCGAGTTTTATTTTCTTTCTTTTTGGAATATATATTTTTGCAATCTCATCTAATGCTTTTTTAATATCAGGAGATTCAATTAATTCAGCAATTATCCTTTTGAAATCATTGATTTGTTCATCCGTTTTAAATAATGATTTTTGAACCGTTCTGGTAAGTTCTTTATTATCAAATTTCTTCGACTTTAAATCATAGTAAATATACTTCGCATAATATTTTAGCGATTGAACATTGTCGAATTTTGAAATAAATTTCGAAGCTTCAAAAAAGATATTCTCAATATTTGGATTTTTTTGATTCGTTTCTTCAAGGTTTATAATCCCATCAATAAACTTGATTTTATCTTCTTTCTGAAAAGAGTTTTTAAGATTATTAAAATCAATTTTCCATCGATTTACATTTTGGGCGTTTAGTTCAATTTGTGTCTCTAAGTCTGGATGTTCAATATCATTCTGATATTTTAACACCAACTCATCGACATAATTTCCAATTCGGGTTTCAAATTCACCCTTAAAATCATAATATGGTGTACTTCCTACTTTTCGTTTATGCCCAAAAGATTCTCTAACTGAATTTTCTACTCTTTTAAAAATGGCTAAATAGATTTCAGATTCAACTCTTTGCTTAAGGTAGGATTTGTCGTAAACGCCCCAATGAGAATCTGCTATCTCTTTTATTTCAAATATTTTTTCTTTGAAAAAATCAACCTCCTTAGCAACAGAAGTATTTTGGATTTTTAGTTTTTTGTTTAAGCTCTTAATTATTAGCAAGTACTGTTTCATAGTAGCAATACAACATCCTTCAATCGAGATAAAAACATTAGAAGGATTCCAAAACTTATTTAACCATGCTACTTCTTGTTTATTTAATTCCAGTTTGTCCTTGTATTGCTTCCCCAATTTGTAAGCATCGGGTTCGTAATCGGAGTATCCGTGTTCAAACTGATAGTTTGGCTCTTGCAGGCTGGTTAGCTTATCCACGGAATATGAATCTGTTCTTTTTCTTAACAAATCCTGTATTGACATTAAAGAATAGCTTTTTGTTTTTGGGCAAATCTTCCCCAAAAGTTTGAATTGTTCTTCAAGTAATTTTATATCCCGATGATTTTCGTACTCATTTAATAAATCAAAATACAGAATGAAAGCGTAATTTGTATTTCCCTTAATATCTACAAATTCATTGTTTAGTATTTTTCTCCTAAAATGGAAATAGAATTTTCTTTGTGCTTTTGTTGCATAATTTAATTCATCATAAGAGTAAACATAAGAATGACTCCAGATTGGAGGTTCTAATGGATTTTCTTTTTGGGTAATAGGCTGTTCTATTGTTAAATCAAAATTTTCGGCATTTATATCAATAATAGTTTCGTCAGGCTGTTTATTTACAGTTTGTCTTTTATGAGATGCCAATGCAATCTGTTCATTGTAGATATGCTTTTGCATAAAATAATCACGAGGATATTCTCTTTCGGCGTATTTTCTAACTTCTTTATCAGCAGTTTTAGCTATATAAGATTTTGATTCTATTTGTTGCTTATATGTATGTTCTTGCATGAAAAAATCTCTTGGATATTCTCCCTCTGCATACTTTCTTATTTCTTTATCATCAGTTTTGGTCATATAAGACCGTGACTTTATTTGTTGCTTATACGTATGTTCTTGCATGAAATAATCATTCGGGTATTCTTTTTTTGCATATCTACTTATTTCCACATCAGTAGCATTTGCCATAAAAGACTTTGATTCAGCCTGTTGTTTATATGTATGCTCTTGCACAAACAAGTCTTTAGGATATTCCCTTTCTGCAATTTTCTTTATTTCTTCGTCAACACTTTCTCTATTATCCTTTTTAGTTTCAACTCTTTTCGACTCAGAGTCATTTGTTTTTTTTTCGTAAGCTAAATTGGAAATCTCCTTTTTCTCAAGTTTTTTTGAAGTTTTAATTTTAGGCTTAACTTCAAAGTTTGCATTCGGAATTCTACTACGTATAAGAATTTTTACTTGATTAAAGTTTGTAATAGCTTCCCCATTTGGCATTTTGTAATCTTCATCAATTAACCGGTTTAATATTTCATCAATATATAATCCCTTTTTGTATAGTATAGCTGCATATTTGCCGGAAGCACTTTCTACCTTTTTATTTCTGGTATTAGTATTTGTTGATACCTTATTTTCAGTTTCTTTCTTCGTCTGTTTTTGCGTTGCAATACTACCATTGTATTCAATATTGAAGTTCTCCACGCTCATTGAAGCCAGTTTAATGAAATCAATTAATCCAATAATTGTGGGAATAAATGTCCAACAAAACAGAATAGATAAAGTCCCTTTGTTAGTTTGACCAAGGTAATATTTCTGAAATCCAAAAGTTCCGAAAAAGAAGGAGAGAATTTTTAACAAAAAAATGTTCCTATGTTTCTTACCTGATTTTGTTAGAATTATTGCAACTAAAATCAGAACAACGATTCCTATCAGGAAAGGATATGAATTGCCTTCACTTTCTTCAGGAACTGCTTCTTGTTGTACTGCTTCTTGAATCTGTATCTTTTGAAGAAATTGTTTTGATGAATACCCAATTTTGTCTTGATATTGAATTTTGACCCAATAATTACCAGTATTGTCAATCAATTGTATCGTATCTCCCTTTGATAGAACAACAAGAGATTTGTAATTTTTTCCTGCACCACTTCGAAGGTTTAAATCAGCAGTTGCAATGTAAAAATCTTGTGCAAACGCACTTGCTGAAAATATGAAAACCATCAAAAAAAGAAGACCTTTCAAAGTACCTTCAATCATTTTAGAAAACTGAGCTTTTCCCCAATCATTGGTTTTCTTAGTAGTTTGTATGATTTGCTTTAGCATTTCTTAAAGTGCATATTATTTCCCTCTAATTTTTATTATTTGTCTTCATCATCGCACATTTTAATAAAATCCCTTTCCGACACTATTTTTATTTGGTTGCCTTTTTCGATAATAGCTTCAGCTTTTCTATGTTTCGAACTTTTAGCATGACCTGATAACTTTGATGAATCTTGCGTGCCTACTACTAAAATTGTAGTTTTTTGAGTTACTGAATCCGTAACATTACAACCAATTTTTACTGCTATAACCGCTGCTTCTTTTCTCGGCAATGACAAAGCGCCTGTAAAAACAAGATTCTCGCCATAAAATGAGCCTTCAGGATTTCCTTCTAACTTTACTGAAGAAGAATAAACAGAACGAGATGATTTTGGACTGATTGGTTTTACAATCCCAATAAACCAATCATCAATTGTCATTTCTTTTAACTGGCAAGCTTTAACAACAACTACCCCTGCGGCAATTGCATCTTCTAAAGCATCGTGGTGCTCAAAGTTAATATGTAAAAAATCTGCAATGTTTTTAAGTCCATATCCTTTATATGCAAATTGTTCCCTGGTACGTCTTGTAATTTTGGCAGAATCAAGCCACTTGGTATTTATTAAAGGCAATTGATATTCTTCACAAACCCGATTTAACGCAGTTCTATCAAATGGCATGTGATGAACCGTTATTTGCCCTTCTAAGCGTTTGATTAATTCCATGAATAGAAACATTAAAAGGGTCAAAGTATGATTCTGGATTAATTAATGAACTCCATGTATTGATGACTTTTCCATTCTCAAATTCCGCAATGCCTATTTGACAAATACTAGAATAATCTGCGTTTGCAGTTTCAACATCTAATGCTAAAAATTTCATGTTGCTCAATTATTTATTTCACATCTGAATCGGCCCTACCAGGTATACATTTCCAAATTCCGTTTCCCGCATCTCAATAAAATTATATTCGCAAATTTCTTTCGTATAGTGAATTTAATTTCCACTTTCTGTAAGTAATTTACAAACAGGTTGGAGATTTGATTTTCGGGAATAGTGTATAGAGTCAAGTAAAATTGATTTCTGGTTTTATATCACTATAAAAATAATAGGTTAATACCAGAATAAAAATTATAACTCAAATTAAATCATATGCTCCTATCAATTATGTATTGCAAATCTAATATTACATATAAACAACTAAATTTTTGATTTTACTTTCAAATGATTTAATAACCCGACTTTATCAAAAAATATCTTTCTTACCACCTGATGAAAAGGAAATCTTCCATCTTTTTGATAATGGTACAGTGTAGTGAGTGAACACCCCAACAAGTTACAAGTCTGTTTTCTGTCTAAAAATACTTGTTCTTCACTGGATATTTCGCGAAACTCAGGAAACAAATTTCTAATTTTCTCTCTTATCGACTCCTGAATTATATTTCTTAATTCCTGTATTGAATTTTATGATAGCTCTACTTTAAAATACATCTCGACATGTTTTGGCGAGCATTCTCAAAGCGTGACAATTCGTCACGGTTTCATCTCCTTCTGCTTTTAAGCGTTGTTTTAGCTTTCTCCAATATACTGTAGGGTCTAAACTTTCGGTGAGAATTGTAATTACATCGACAATTGAATTATACCATCTCTCTTGCTCCGAATCCCAGAGAGTACGTACCTTTTGGTCTTCAAATACTTTTATTTATTTTTTCTGTACCATAAGCTAAAGTTAAAAAAGGCGTATAAATATTTAGTTCTTTACAAAAGGCTGCAAGCTTGTTATTGTTTGCATTAATCTACATTCATTTTACCTTTCAATACATTGGCAATGTTCTGGAGTTTTTATTCTAATTGCTTTTTATTGTCAACCGACATTCAGTTTATGGTTAAGTTCAAAAAAAATAGAAGTCTAAAATACAGATAAGCTTTCAGAAAAACGGTGCGCTTGACAAAAATGGCTCTCTTGGTTTTTGCAGCGAAGGTTCTTTTGCGTTGATAAAAACCAAATGTTAGCCCTAAGTTTGATAATGTTTATTGGCCATTTGATAAAGGCGTTTTAATCTTGTTCCATTTTACATTTTAATGCATTCTTCTTTTCCCAAAACATAATATAAGCATTAGTCTTTTCGGGTCAGTCGTTGTTATTCCGGTGTCAAAGGTAATTTCGTGTTTTTGTGGTCTGCAAGTTCCAACCTTCAAAGTAGGCAGTGTTGTAAAGGCATTTTGTATTATTCAGTATCTAACTGAAAGCTTTTAAGGATTTGATTAAATACCTTTACTGGAGGTGTACTACCAAGCCCCATTGATTTAAAAAGTTCTTTTCCTGGAAGATTGTCGGCTATGGCATTAGCGAAAGTTTGCATGTCAGTCTTAATGGTTTCCGGTACCTCAAATAAATCGTCAGGTGCAAGTGTGATTGCCAAACGAAATATATCATTTTTGTGCTTTTTGATATTTTTATTGTCAATTACCTCTCCTCGAGCTTTGCGTTCTGACATATCTATAAATGCTTTTGCTTTTAGACATATAAGTGCTTCCTTATTCGCTATATGAACTTCATTTTCAACACTGCTCTGATTTAAGATATATTCATAATAATCATTGCTCAATAAAATTGCCGAAAGACTTGATAAGTCACTTTCAATGGGGATTGGTGTGAGATGAGCCGGTTCACTTAATAATACCAAATCAGGCTTACGCGAAAATAATTCTATCATAAAAGGGAATTCGGTATTCGCAGGATTATAGAAACGATAGTATTTGCGTTCACCGGAACTCTTTTCCTGATGTTCGTAATTTCCATCTTTTACAAACAGCCAAAACTGTTTTACGAAATCTTCTGTCATGGCTTCAATAACCAATACAATATCGATATCCCTTGTGCCTTTAGGAATAAAACCAGCTTCTTCAATAATTATATCACGGGCTGTACCTCCAATAATCAGATAATTATCGGGGTATGCCTCGAAGTATTTTTTAAATATATCTAATCCTATTATCATATAAATCTTTCTATTATTTGTTCCATTGCCATTTCAACACGTTCGTCTTCATTCTCTTTAAAACAGAGATATAAAGACAATGGGTCAACTACCTGAGTACGGTTGCGTAATTGATTTACTACTGTTTCTGGGGTGTATTTCCAAACTTCGAGACAATACTCTCCCTCGTATTTATTGGCGTTTATTAAAGCATTGCTCTTCTGTAAAGCATAGAATATATTTTTCTCTATGGCATAAAATTCCTGTCGAGTGGGATTTATGTCGGAGTATTCTGGCAAAGCAGAATTATAGCTATGAAGCATAATTATTCCTTGTGGTTTTTCATCTACATACACGCGTTTCAGAACAGGGTTTGTTAGTATGTTTCGCTGTTCGGCATTGTGCCACATTTGCTGTCTGTCGAATATGAACCGAATAAACTTTTCCTTTTCACCTGTTACTTCAATCAATTCGTGATATTTCAGGTTTTCTACGGCACGAGTAATTCCCATTGGGTTAGTACCCAGCAAATTGGCTAATTCTTTAAAGGTGAGATTTTCCAGCTGGCTATTGTTTTGTTTGTCGAGGATATAAATCAGAAATAATTGCTGAGCAAGTGGTGTTAATGTAGATTGCTTTTTTTTGTCAGTAATGCCGTACTCTCTCAGGTCGATTAAGAATTCGGGCATATATAATTGCTTATTCGGTACTATAAAAGCTATTCGTTTTTCAATTAAACGTTTTCGCATGTATGCTTCTAATGTATCGAATATCGCAATTACCGGCAATTGCATAACTGCTCTAACCTGCTCGAAGTGTTTTTCCATATGAGCAATACTAAAAGCATTAGCTTCTTTCATTTGAGCTAAAATACATGGTCTGTCAGCAAGCACTAACTTATGCCATTTGTATCCTTCAGCCAGGTACATAGGAAGTTTGTCCATTATTGGCTTAGCAAGTGGTTGTATCTCCGTTTCTAATCCTACAACATCCTTTATGTACGCAGTTAATGTCTTCATCTTATTTTAATATCATTATTCATGCCTGATAACATTTATTGTGTTATTGTGCAAATATAGTGATATTATGCTGATATTCACAAATTAAAACTTTTGCCTAAATTAAATAATTGATGTTCGCCATACTTCACGTAGCCCAACTGATTTGTCAATAATTGAGTTTTGCCAATTTCGAAATCTGCTGAATTATTATGTGTATGACCGTAAATCCAGTAATCTGGTTTCGAATCCTCTATTAAATCGAACAGTTCAGCAGCAAATGCTTCATTCAAAACATCTCCTTTGTATTTTTCCGGGTAGTTTAAAAAAGTAGGAACATGATGGGTGACTACCACTGTTTTAGTGGTGTAGTAGTGGTGTAGTGCCTGTTTAAAAAATGTAATACTTTCTTCATGTAATTGGTTGAAATGTTCAGCAGAAAACCGAGAGCCTTTGTATTTTATTACATGAAAATCGCTCATACTCCTTTCAATCTGCCATTGATTGAAAGAACTAATTTTCGACCAAAGGGAGGAAAAAATTAGATTTACATTTTGATGTTCAACAACAGTGTTATTTAATCAAGAGAATTCCTCGAGGCTCTGCCTCGGGGTATAGAGGAAAGTTTG
>CBDVCE010000045.1:0-45129 GCA_965372405.1 uncultured Sunxiuqinia sp. | reverse complement strand
ATTAAGTGGAGGAAGTTATATTTAAATGCGGATGTATTGCAACGGTCTTGAATTATGCTACCGGCGACAACTACAAAGGTCAATGGTCAAATAACCAACGTGAAGGATATGGAGTTCAGAATTTTGCCAATGGAGATGTTTATGATGGCAGCTGGAAAAATGATAAGATATTTGGAATTGGAGTTTTAAATAAAGCCAATGGTGAAAAGTATGTTGGTGAATTCAACAAAGAATACGATGGGATGGGTCGTCTTACCGCAGCAAATGGAGACTATATTGAGGGTGATTTCAAAAAAGGACAAGTTGATGGGTTTGCCACCATTTGGTATGCCAACGGAGAACAATACAAAGGAGAAGTAAAAAAGGGACAACCTGATGGAGTTGGAACCTATTTCTATAGTGATAATAGCTATTACGATGGTGAATTGAAGAAAGGGAAACCGGATGGCATGGGTAAACTTTGTGATGCTTCAGGAGAAATAATCAAAGGGGGGAAATGGAGTAAAGGAGGCTTGAAGAAATCCTTCGAACAGATTGAAGCCGGAAAACAAGCTTTTGCTGAAGGAATGCAGGCTCTTGCACAAGGAGTAGCTGCTGTTGGTCAACAAATACAGGCTGAAGACGCAAAGTTTAAAGCTCAGGTTGCAGCAAACAATGCAAAGTATGATCAACTCTTCCGAGATTCAAAACAATCACAAGATACCTACAACAAGTTGTATCAGGAAGAGCTAAATAAGATGAACAGCAATCCGTACAGCAAGAACAATCCCATGAAAAATGTAGAGGCCAGAGTACTTGCCAATAAGCGGATGCAGCAATTGAAAGATGCTCAAGGCTCTTCAAGTACATCAAATTCCAGTCCTTCATATAGTGGATTAAATACTGGATCATCGTATTCAGCATCCAGTTATTCAAGCTCAAACACAAATACCAGCTCTACAAATCGAACAGCAAATGAGACTGCAATTAAAAGTGAACGTGTACAAAAATACCAGGTTGGACAAGAAATTGGCATTGAAGGATATGACCAAAATGGAAAACTAAGAGAGAGATATTATGTGAAAATTGTCAACAAATCTGATTGGGGATATTCAAAAAGACTCGATGATGGTAATCTTTATCAATGCAGAACAATTAAAGAATATTGGTCTGAATATTGGCTCCCATCCGGTGTAAAGAAGCTCGAACGCAAAAACTTCTTGAATGGTAATAAAGCTACAGTGTCAATTCGTTGGTACGAAAATGGCAGATTTAGAGGATTAAGAGACTCCAAGAATACCTTAGGGCTGAGGTATAATTACCTTGCTCATGGTTATGGAGCAAACAATAAACTTTTAAGTATACGTATTCATGAAGTAAATCCGGGTATGACTTTCGAAGTTTATTATCATGATAGCGGACCAAAGTGCTATAAAGATGAAAATTCTAAACAGGAAGAATCCTATTCTACTTTTAAAAGTAATACAGAGGAATGCGATTGCAATGAAGCTACTTCACGAATTAATAGCTTCGATGTCAGACCTACTGATCGAAAATTAAAGCTCCCTCATTCCAGAATCAAATACATTGAAGAATAAATCGATAAGCACATGAAAGCAACATACATACTTACTCCCATTTTTTTATTTTTTATACTGAATGGATTTGGTCAGCAAGTTATTTCAGGCGACTATAAAAACGGAATAGGAACCTTCCAATATGGAGAAGGAACAGTTTATGAAGGGCAGTGGAAAAATGGGCAGCGCCATGGAAAAGGGAAAATGGGCTATGCAAAAAAAGTAAACGAGTCGAACCTACCAGCAGGCCCATCTGTTGAAAAGGAAGACGAAATCTCAATTCCTGCAGAAATCCTTGCTCTCAGGGAGCAGATTTTAATTGATGTAAACTACTATGGCCTCGACTATTTATTTTTTAATGGTGCTGATGGGATGAGAGGTTTAGTGCAAAAAGCCGAAAAGGTTGGTGCTGCAATCGGGCATAATAAGATTGAACTTCAGGAGAATAATTCGGGGAGAAATAAAACCATTATCCGTGAATATTTCGAACATGCCAAAAAGACGATTCGGACGGCTGAGACAACGCAAAAGCTAACTCTGGAATCGAAGCAATACTACTATAATCTGATTCACCTGAATTACATCCGAAACCTCTGCAATTTGGATGTTGCTGCGGGAATGAAAAATATGCGTGATTATGCCAATACCATCCGTAATTTTCAGGATGCACAACGTCTACAAATTGAAGCTGATCACATCATGATTAAGGCTAATCAAAAGTTAGTTGATGACATTGCCGGAACAATCCCATTGGTTAGCACTGGACTTGATATCGTAAAGATTACGACTGGTGAAGATTTAAATGGAGATCAGATTTCAGCATCAAAACGTGCCTTTATGGCATTCAGCTTAATCGTCCCCAAAGTCCTTGAACGGGTATTGGTTAATGACAAACTATTAAAACAATCAGTTGATGAATTTGCGGAAAAGATGGCAAATATGACTCCCGAAAAGGTAAAACAGTTTGTTGAGATTGTTGACATACGGGAGCACTACAAGAAATCATGCGATGTGTTGGCACAAATATATCCAGATAAAGCCGGGCAGTTTAAATGGTTATCTGAAAATTATGCAAAAGCTGTTAACTCCCAAACGAAAGACAAAGTCATGGATGTAATCTTCAATACAACAGACAGTCTTCTTTTAAAGAAAAACTAATTTATTGGAGATTTCTTAGAATAAAATGAAGCTTTGTGAGTTTTGGTTATTTGTATGTATTCAAACAAACTACAACCATACGATATAACTTGCTACAACAACTCTCTTTTGATCTTTTCAATAATTGTTTCGGGACTGAAAGATGTGTTAGGCAAAACGTAATCAGGGATAGGAATGTTAGTTTTCTTAACTACTAAATAACGTTTGCATTCAACAATTTTTTTAGGATTAAAACAATAAACATCTCGATATGCCTGCCCTGTCCTTTCAGATATTAATACCCCATTCTGAAAAATAGAACATTCGTCAATATACTTGCACCCCTTCGCAGCCATAACTCAAAGTATTTGATTATAAGTACAAGTTAAAATAAAAAAGAGATAAACTCAAAAGTCTTAGAAAAATCCAAGCTCAAGTCTTGCTTCTTCACTCATCATCGACTTGTCCCAAGGCGGTTCAAACGTGAGTTCAACGTGAGCGTCATCAACCCCATCAACAGCTAAAGCTGCCTCACGGGCATCATTAACCAGCATATCGGCGACCGGGCATCCTGGTGCAGTAAGAGTCATAATAACATTCGCTTTATTATTCTCTTCAACATCCACATTATAAATTAGTCCTAAGTCATATATGTTAACCGGAATCTCCGGGTCGTAAACATCTTTCAGCTTTTCAATGATCTGATCTATTCTTGCATCCATGGCTATTCTCTTTTTCCTGAAATTCTGTTATAAGCAACAGCGTATAATTTAATTTGTTTGATCATGGCAACTAATCCATTTGATCGGGTTGGTGATAAATGTTGCTTTAGCCCAATGTCATCAACAAAGTGCAAATCACTTCCCATGATTTCCTCAGGCGTTCGGCCAGAAACCACTTTTAACAACAACGCAACTAAACCTTTCACAATCACTGCATCGCTCTCCCCTTCAAAGTAGATTTTTCCATCTCTAAAATCAGGCACCAACCAAACTCTCGACTGGCAACCTTTAATTAAATGCTGATCATTTTTTTGGCTAGGCTTTAATTCTACCAATTCATTTCCCAGCTCAATCAGGTAACTGTATTTATCCATCCAATCTTCGTAGATCGAAAACTCCTCAATTATATCCTGCTGTATTTTTTCAATCGTCATAAATCTCATATTAAAAGATGCAAAGGTCGTAATTTTTCACACTTCAACAATGATAAAAATTTCTCTTCTTAATTTTCATATCAGAATATTAATTTAAAAGACAATTGTGTTTAATACTAGATGCTATAAAGATTTAGATTTTTCACCCTAAATCCCTGAAGGAAAATCTAATTTGTTCTCAATCATCACCCTTCAGAGTTGGAGTAAGAGATTGAAAAAATAGTAGCAACAAAATTCCATGCAAGTTCTTTATCACATATTTCACTCTGGTATTAAAATGAATCTAAACTAGTATGATTGCTTTATTTGGGTGGCAATATTTTGTAAATTCACGTTTATTAAATCCAAAAATCAATATCAATGACTTCGATAAAAGGAACACAAACTGAACAAAATTTACTGAAAGCTTTTGCTGGCGAGTCACAAGCCAAAAACCGCTACGAGTTTTTTGCAAAGCAGGCAAGAAAAGAAGGCTTACATCAAATTGCATCTCTTTTTGAAGAAACCGCATTAAATGAACAAGCTCATGCAAAACGTTTCTTCCGCTTTTTAGAAGGTGGAATGGTCGAAATTACAGCTAGCTACCCCGCTGGAGTAATTGGCACAACCATGGAAAATCTGAAAGCAGCTGCAGATGGTGAAAACGAAGAATGGACAGAGTTATATCCTGAATTTGCTCGTGTAGCAGAAGAAGAAGGCTTTAAATTAATTGCAGTTGTATTTAAAACCATTGCAAAAATTGAAAAGCACCATGAAGAACGCTACCGCCAGCTTTGTAAAAACCTGGAAGAAGGGAAAGTATTTGAACGTGAAGATAAAGTTGTCTGGAAATGTAGGGTTTGTGGCTTTCTACACGAATCATCGAAACCACCATTAAAATGCCCTGGATGCGAACATCCTCAAGCTTATTTTGAAATTGAAGCTAATAATTATTAAGCATATAGAACCGGGGAACTTCCTCGGTTTTTTTATTCTTTATCAGCAAGTAATTTAGCTCAACATTCCAATTAACTTTTTTAAAGCTTCCAGAAAAACATCAATCTCTTTGGTGATATTATAAACTGCAAAAGAAATTCGGATAGTTCCAGAAATACCATAATGATCCATTACCGGATCTGCACAAAGTCGGCCTGTACGGACAGCAATTCCCATTTTATCGAGCATCGTTCCCAGATCGAACGAATGGATTCCTTCAATATTAAAGGTAATTACTCCGGTTTTGCAATGGTGAGTCCCATAGATAATCATCCCCGGAATTTCTAACATTTTTTTGGTTGCATACTCCAACAACCTGTTTTCATGAGCGGCAACTTCTTGTATCCCCAATTCCTGTAAATAACTAACCGCCTCTCCAAAAGCAATTACGCTAGTAATATTAGGAGTTCCAGCTTCAAATTTATAAGGCAGCTCGTTAAACGTCGTTTTTTCAAACTTCACTTCAGAAATCATCTCGCCCCCACCCTGATAAGGCGGCATTTGATCAAGAATTTCCTTTTTCCCATAAAGTACTCCAACTCCATTGGGACCATACATTTTATGGGCAGAGAACACATAAAAATCAGCATCCAAATCCTGCATATCCACAACCATGTGCTTAATGGCCTGTGCTCCATCAATCAAAACCTTTATCCCAGATTGATGTGCTTGCTTAATAATCTTTTTAATGGGATTAACAGTCCCTAAAACATTAGAAACGTGAGCAACAGAAATCAATCGGGTTTTCTCTGTTATTAGTTCATCCAGTTTTTCAACTTGAAGTTCTCCTGAATCTGAAAAAGGAATCACCTTAATTTTCGCACCCTTTCGCTCGGCCATTAATTGCCACGGAACAATATTGGCATGATGTTCCATCTCCGAAATAATAATTTCATCACCCTCTTTAATGAAAGCTTCCCCAAAAGAAAAAGCCACCAAATTGATACTTTCTGTAGTCCCTTTTGTAAAAATGATTTCTTCTCTTGATTCAGCATTAATAAAGTCTTTCACCTGATCACGAACACCCTCGTAATCAACAGTTGCCCTATCAGCCAAAAAGTGTGCTCCACGATGAATATTACCATAATACTCCAAATGCAACTGCTCTTCCTTTTTTAAAACTGACATTACTTTTTGGGTTGAAGCAGCACTATCTAAATAAATCAAAGGCTTGTTATAAACAACTTGATTCAGAATTGGAAAATCATTGCGTATTTTAGAAATATCAAGGGTCATATTCAGTTACATTTAATAAGAAACGGGAGCAAAAAACTCCCGTTAACAAATATATTCAATTCTTTTGAGACTAATTAATATCACAGGAATGACATCGAGCCAACTCACCACGAAGCCGTTTATCAACTAACTCGTCAATCCGGTCACGTAAAGGTTCAATACGTATTTCCTGAATAACTTCATGAGCAAAGGCATTCATCAACATTAACCGCGCATCAGCTTCATTAATTCCTCTTGCTCTCATGTAGAACAATGCATCTTCATCAATCTGACCAATTGTAGCTCCATGCGAACATTTCACATCATCAGCATCAATAATTAGCTGTGGCCTTGTATTCATTTTTGCAGAATCAGTCAGCAACACATTATTGTTCCGCTGGAAAGCAGCTGTTTTTTGAGCATCACGAACTACATGTATCCGACCAGTAAATGCTCCAATTGAATCATCATCCAATACATTCTTATAAACCTGGTTACTTGTGCAATTTGCACTAGCATGTTCAATATTGGTATAATTATCAACGTGCTGCTTCTTGTCAGTAAACGACATGCCATACACATTTGCATCGGCATGCTCTCCATCTAAACTAACTTTTAGATTATTCCGAATTAGCCCACCATGCAAGGTAGCTGTGTTCGTCACTAAGTGAGAATTCGCTTCCTGTTTAAAGAAAGACGCATTTACTGAATTTGCAAGATTATTCTGATTTTGAAGGGTATACAAATCAACTACTGAATCATTCCCCACAAAAACTTCAGTAACATTATTACTTAGAAAATCACTTTGACTGAGTGTATGATCACAGAAAACAACTTTAAACTGACTGTTCTTCCCAGCAATAAGTAAGTTCCGCTGAGTTGCGAAGACTGAACCCTCGGCACGCATTAGATTGATCACCTGGATAGGCCTTTCAAGGTGTACATTGTCTGGCACATACATAAAATAACCATCTTGTGCAAAGGCCGTATTTAATGCCACCAACGGATCATCGGACAAAGCTGCCTGACGATTCAAATAATCCTGAACCAATTCCGGATGATCATTGGCAACTTGTTGAAGTCCACCAATCACAACACCATCGGGTAAATCTTCGAGTTGTTTATTTCGGGCATAATACCACCCATTTATCAGCAGAACAACATCGGTATCTAATTGAGGAACGTCACAGCGGAAAACCTCATTTAAATCCACATCAACTTTTTCATATTCAAATATGTGCTGATATTCTTTACCAAAAACTGGTTGAAGATTGGTATATTTATAATTCTCGTTTTTGAACCCCGGAATTCCAGTTTTCTCAAAACGTTTAATCGCAATTTCACGCATCCGGTTGATAATTGGAGAAGAACCTTCATCCAAAAGCTTCCGGTTTTCATGAAATAGCGAACTATATCTTTCGCTTACAGCGATATCTTTTGCTATCAACTGAGTCATCTTAAACTGTTTCTTTTTTAATCCAATCGTACCCTTTTTCTTCCAATTCATGAGCAAGCTCTTTGCCACCAGATTTCACAATTTGTCCATTGTAAAGTACATGAACAAAATCAGGCACAATGTGATCAAGCAAACGCTGATAGTGAGTAATAACAATTGTTGAACGCTCCGGACTTTTCAATGCATTAACTCCGTCAGCTACAATCTTTAAGGCATCAATATCCAAACCAGAGTCTGTCTCATCTAAAATTGCCAACTTTGGCTCCAGCATGGCCATTTGAAAGATTTCATTTTTCTTCTTCTCTCCACCTGAGAAACCTTCATTTACCGAGCGGTTTGTCAATTGAGAATCCAAATGTAGCATTTCCTTTTTCTCGCGCATCAATTTCAGAAATTCACCTGCAGTTAAAGGTTCAAGTCCTTTAAATTTACGATGCTCATTTACTGATGCTTTCAAAAAATTAACCATTGGCACTCCTGGAATTTCAATCGGATATTGAAAACTTAGAAAAAGACCTTTCTTCGCACGATCTTCTGGAGATAATTTCATCAAATCCTCACCCATGAAAGTAACTTCTCCGTATGAAACTTCATATCCCTCTTTTCCTGTAAGTACGTTTCCTAATGTGCTTTTCCCAGAACCATTTGGCCCCATAATAGCATGTACTTCTCCTGGGTTTATTTCAATATTGATTCCTTTCAGGATTTCTTTATCCTCAACAGAAGCTTTTAAATTTTTTATTGTAAGCATTTTTTTATCGTTTCGGGTTTCGGGTTTTGAGTTTCGAGAAAACTATTAACCCTAATAATATTCGTTTTTTATCCTACACTTCCTTCCAAACTGATTTGCAGAAGTTTTTGAGCTTCAACTGCAAACTCCATCGGAAGTTTATTTAATACCTCTTTTGCATATCCATTTACAATCATTCCAATTGCATCTTCGGTAGAAATACCACGTTGGTTACAATAGAAAATCTGGTCTTCACCAATCTTTGAGGTAGTTGCTTCATGCTCAACAATCGATGTTTTGTTGCCAACCTCAATGTAAGGGAAAGTATGCGCTCCACAAGTTGATCCCAATAACAGTGAATCGCACTGTGAGAAATTTCTTGAATTTACAGCTTTTGGCATAATCTTTACCAAACCACGATATGAGTTATCGCTTTTGCCAGCTGAAATCCCTTTTGAAATAATAGTGCTTTTTGTATTCTTCCCAATATGGATCATTTTCGTTCCGGTATCAGCCTGCTGGAAATTATTAGTAACAGCAACCGAATTGAATTCACCAACCGAATTATCACCCAGTAAAATGCAACTTGGATATTTCCATGTAATTGCAGACCCAGTTTCAACTTGAGTCCAACTAATCTTTGAGGATTCTCCTCTACAAATACCACGTTTGGTAACAAAATTATATACCCCGCCTACCCCTTCTTTATTTCCAGGATACCAGTTTTGCACCGTTGAGTATTTTACATCAGCACGATCCATCGCAATAATCTCTACAACTGCAGCATGCAACTGGTTTTCATCGCGCATTGGAGCAGTACAACCTTCCAGGTAACTAACATAGCTATCATCTTCAGCAATAATTAACGTGCGTTCAAACTGACCTGTTCCTGCAGCATTAATCCTAAAATAGGTAGACAACTCCATTGGACATCTCACTCCTTTAGGAATATAACAAAATGAACCGTCAGTAAATACTGCTGAGTTTAAAGCCGAAAAAAAATTATCAGAAACAGGAACAGACATTCCTAAATACTTTTTAATCAAATCAGGATGCTCCTTCACAGCTTCACTGAATGAACAAAAAATAACTCCTTTCTCCGCAAGTGTTTCTTTAAATGTTGTTTTCACAGAAACACTATCAATTACAGCATCAACAGCTACACCTGAAAGTATTTTTTGTTCTTCCAAAGGAATGCCCAACTTATTAAACGTATCTAACAATTCAGGATCAACCTCATCCAAACTCTCAAGCTCCGGCTTTTTCTTAGGCGCAGCATAATAAATGATGTCCTGAAAATCGATTGCAGGAATTTTCAAATAAGCCCAGTCTGGCATTGGCATTTTAATCCACTTGCGGTATGCATCCAAACGGAACTGAAACATAAACTCAGGTTCTTCTTTCTTGGCCGAAATCTGTCTGATGACATCTTCACTCAACCCTTTTGGAATGGTGTCCATCTCTAAATCAGTAGTGAACCCATATTTATATTCTTGCGAAGTAACTTCGTGTAAAATCTTATCTTGGTCTTCCATATCTCGCTACATTATATCTTTCTTTTGTCGTTTGATATAACAAACTTTAAAATAGACTGTTTAAAATAATTGCAAAGATAATCAAGTAAAGCTATTTTTGTCGATGAGAAAAATCATTTCACACCTTTAAGTCTGAAATTTAAAACATGGATAATAAAACAAAACATACAGAACTTACCAGCTTAGGCGAATTTGGACTAATTGACCATTTGACGAGCGACATTAAAACTAAAAACGAAAGTACTATAAAAGGGATCGGTGACGATGCTGCAGTACTTGAATTTACAGATAAGCAAATCGTTGTAACTACTGACATCCTCACAGAAGGCATTCATTTCAACCTAATGTATGTTCCTCTAAGATATTTGGGGTACAAATCAGTAGTTGTAAATCTCTCGGATGTTTTTGCGATGAACGCACTTCCAAAACAGATTACTGTTTCACTTGCAATTTCAAATAAATTCTCGGTTGAAAACATTGAAGAATTATATGAAGGTATAAAACTAGCCTGTGAAAAATATGGAGTTGACTTAATTGGCGGTGATACAACTAGTTCAATGACTGGATTAGTAATTAGCATTACAGCCATTGGCGAGGCAAAAAAAGAAGACTTGGTTTACAGAAGTGGAGCAAAAGCGAATGATTTGGTTTGTGTTACAGGTGATTTGGGAGGAGCTTACCTTGGGCTTCAGTTGCTTGAGAGAGAAAATGAAGTATTCAAAGTCAACCAAAAAGAACAACCAAAACTTGAAGGTTACGACTACATTCTTGAACGTCAGTTAAAGCCTGAAGCAAGAGGCGATGTTATTGAAGCTCTAAAAAAGATAGAAGTAAAACCTACTTCTATGATTGATATTTCGGATGGACTTTCATCAGAAATCATGCATATCTGCAAAAATTCTAAAGTTGGCTGCGATATTTACGAAGATAAAATTCCTCTTGATTTTCAGACCAAACAGTTTGCAGAAGAGCTAAGTATTAATCCTTTGGTTGCAGCACTAAATGGAGGTGAAGATTATGAGTTGCTTTTTACGGTTTCGATAGCTGACCACGACAAAATCAAAAATGATCCAGACATTACCATTATTGGTCACATCACTGAAGAAAAAGAAGGAACAAGTTTAGTAACTGGTGCAGGATCTACCATTCCGCTACAAGCACAAGGATGGAATCAATTGAAAAAATAAATCAGAATACAGTTTATAGCATAAAAACCCGGCTCTTGACCGGGTTTTTATATCAATATTTTTAATGAAACTAATCTGGGAAATATCCACGAATAATTCCTCGTTTCGAGTCTTTTACAAATAACAGGATTTCATCCCTTTCTGGAGTTGCTGCCATTTCAGCTTCAATAATCTCCACAGCCTGAGCAGTATTTAATCCTTTCTGATAGATATAACGATAAATCTCCTGAACTTCACGAATCTTCTCGTTATTATAACTACGCCTTCTCAATCCAATTGAGTTAATACCCACATATGAAAGTGGTTCTCTTCCTGCCTTAATAAAAGGAGGAACATCCTTACGAACTAACGAACCACCTGACAGCATAACATGAGATCCAATGCGACAAAACTGATGAATTGCTGACATTCCACCAATAATTGCCCAGTCGTCAATAACAACTTCACCGGCAAGCTGTGTGCTATTCACTAATATCACATTATTACCAACTACACAGTCATGTGCAATATGCACATAAGCCATAAGCAGACAATTATCACCAACAGTGGTTCTTCCTTTTGCAGATGTTCCACGATTGATTGTAACACATTCACGAACAGTTGTATTATCACCAATCTCAACGGTTGAGTATTCTCCTTTAAATTTAAGATCCTGAGGCACTGCACCAATTATGGCACCAGGAAAAATTCTACAGTTTTTTCCAATCCTCGTACCTGGCAAAATGGTAGCATTCGAGCCGATACGAGTTCCTTCGCCAATTACAACATCATGATCAATCGTAACGAATGGTTCAATCACCACATTATCTGCCACTTTTGATTCGGGATGTACGTAAGCTAATGGTTGTTTCATCTTATAATTGTTTTCAATTTTTCTACACTTTAACTATCTGTGCCATAAAATCACCCTCTGCAACAATCGCATCTCCTATGTAACAGACTCCTTTCATATTGGCAATTCCTCGGCGAATAGGAGATGTCAACTGAACTTTTAATACAAGGGTATCTCCTGGTACTACCTTTTTCCTAAACTTCACATTATCGATGCGAATAAAATAGGTAGAGTATTTTTCTGTTTTGTCATGAAGCACATACAAACCTCCACATTGAGCCATGGCTTCAATAATTAATACTCCTGGCATAACTGGTTCTTCTTGGAAATGCCCCTGGAAAAATGGTTCATTTACAGTAACATTCTTTACACCAATGATATAATCGTCTTTAATCTCAACAACTTTATCAACCAATAAGAATGGGAAACGATGAGGCAAAAATGTTCTTACTTCATTTACATCCATCAATGGTTCTTGCTTGGGATCATACTGTGGAATTGATTTAGCTTTCTTCTGTTTTAAAATTTCTTTTTTCAGAATTTTAGCGAATTCAGTATTGATTTTATGTCCTGGTTTAGTTGCAATAATCCGTCCCTTAATACGCATTCCTGCAAGACTCAAATCACCAATCACATCAAGCAATTTATGTCTGGCACATTCATTCGGAAATTGAAGATCAAGATTATTTAAAATTCCCTGATCCTTTTTCACCTCAATTCGTTTGTGATTAAAAAGGTCTGCAATTCGATCAAGTTCTTCCTGACCAATACCACGATCCATTATCACAATTGCATTATCAAGATCCCCTCCTTTAACAAGATTATTTTGCAGAAGAAGTTCTAGTTCTCTTAAGAATACGAAAGTCCTGCATGCAGAGATTTCATCCTTAAAATCCGATAATTTATCAAGCGATGCGAACTGATTACTCAATACACTTGAATCGAATGAAATCATAACATTCAGACTATAATCATCATCTGGTAATGCAATTATTTCTGATCCAGTTTCCGGATCTTTACAAACTATCTTTTCTTTGATTTCAAGATACTCCCGCTCTGCGTCTTGCTCAACAATTCCAGCTTCTTCTATAGCCTCTATAAACAATTTAGAACTCCCATCTAAAATAGGGACTTCCTGGTTGTCGATTTCAATCAGCACATTATCAAGATCCAATCCGGTAAGGGCAGCAAGAGAATGTTCAATTGTACTTAAGCGAGCATCGCCCTTGGCAATCACTGTACCACGGGAAGTGTCGATTACCAGACTTGCATCAGCCTCTAATATTGGCTTTTCAGGTAAATCTATACGCTGAAATTTAAATCCATGATTTTCGGGAGCTGGCTTAAAGGTCATATTAACCTGCACTCCAGTATGAAGTCCTTTTCCGCTAAGCGAGAATTCTCGCGCTAAGGTTTTCTGTTTCAAAGTCATTACATCAATATTTTTCTGAACTACTTATTTCCGTCCAGCTTTGACTGAATATCTTTTACTTCTTTTTTAAGGTCGTTTAACTGTTCACGCATTTGTGGCAAACGCCTGAACACAACATATGTTTTTAAGGCCTGGTCAATATCCATAGCAGGTGTTCCAAGAACTGTCTTATCTGCTTTAATGTTGTTTGAAACTCCAGCCATTGGCCCAACTTTTACATTATCTCCAATTGTTAGATGTCCAGAAACACCTACCTGTCCACCAAACATATTGTTTTTGCCAATTTTAGTTGAACCTGCTACACCAACAAGAGCTGCCATAACCGTATTCTCACCAACTTCACAATTATGTGCTACTTGTATCAGATTGTCTAATTTTACTCCTTTTCGAATTATAGTTGAACCCATTGTAGCACAATCAATTGTTGTATTAGCACCAATCTCAACATTATCTTCAAGAATAACATTCCCTAACTGAGGGATCTTTTTGTAGGATCCATCGTCAGTAGGAGCAAAACCAAATCCATCAGAACCTATCACAGCTCCAGCATGAATAATACAGTCTGAACCTATAATAGAATTGTCATAAATTTTAGCACCAGCATAAATGATTGTATTATCACCTATTGTTACATTACTCCCAACATAAGCCTGAGGATAAATCTTCACACTATTCCCAACGTCAGAACCCATTCCAATGTAAGCAAATGCTCCAAGGTAAATATCCTTGCCAGTTTTTGCTGATTCATCAATAAATGAAGGTTGCTCAATACCAGACTTTTGCTTTTGAAACTGATCAACAAATTCCAACAAAGAAGCAAATGCCTGATAAGCATCATCTACTCGAATTAGAGTTGAATTGATTGTTTTTTCGGGTTGAAAATCTTTATTTACAAGAACAATTGAAGCTTGTGTCTCATAAATATACTTTTCATATTTGGGGTTAGCCAAAAAAGAGAGAGTTCCCGGCTGTCCATCTTCAATTTTCGATACGTTATTAACGCTTACGTTAGCATCACCTTCAACCGTACCTTGCAGTAGGTCAGCGATGTTCTGTGCTTTAAAATCCATAAATTATTTTCTTGGCGCGCTGCAAAAATAGTTTTAAATTACTTAATGTCCAATTCTTTGGGGTAACAGATAAAATATTTGCGGACAGTTTCTGAAAGGTTGGAGAGGTTTATATCAGATGCCTCATTGATTTCCTTTACATTACCATTCTTAAGCAATATGTTAATTTTTCCTGTCGACCCCGCATATGCGCTATTTGTAATTGAATCCTGAATCAAAAAATAATCAGCAAGACTTTCTTCTACTTGAAAAAACTCGCAAACCTTAGCCTTTAGTTCTTCAACCTCCTTATGAGAAAATGCGCTGTCCTTTATTATAATCCTGAATAACTTCCTGTTTGTTAAACAATCTGACAAGTATGCCAAAATCCGGTCATCATGATGTCTCCATTGTTTTATTGCAGACATCAAATCATTATCATCCAACTCTGCAAATAATTCCAGCAAACTTTTATTCAAAAAAGTCTCCCCTGAAACAAACTGCTCAATTGTTATTTTATTCTCCAGAAAAATTTGCAATGCTGGCGAACCATACAATGCCCCTCCTGACAACACAACCTCCTTCGCTCTACGAAGTACATTAACCAATAAGTATTCTGCCGAAAGCACTGTTTTATGCAAATAAACCTGCCAATACATTAACCTTCTAGCAATAAGGAATTTCTCAATTGAATAAATCCCTTTATACTCAACAACCAACTCATCATTACAAACATTCAACATTTTGATTATTCTGTCAGAGCCTATCACTCCTTCAGTTACACCTGTAAAAAAACTATCGCGTCTCAAATAGTCCAACCTGTCCATATCCAATTGGCTGGATACTAACTGGTGTAAAAATTTCTTATGATATTCGTTTTTGAAAATCTGAATTGCTAAATCAAGTTGCCCATTAAATTGACGGTTTAAATCTTCCATCAACAATAACGATACCTTTTCATGCGGTATTCCATCAACAATCGAATGTTCTAAAACGTGAGAAAAAGGTCCATGACCAATATCATGCAATAAGATTGCAGCTGAAACAGCTTCAGCTTCTTCCTCACTAATCTCAACACCTTTAAACTGTAATGAGTTTATTGCAGAGCGCATCAAGTGAGTCGCACCAATCGCATGCTCAAAACGAGTGTGATTTGCCCCTGGGAAAACGATACACGATAAGCCTAATTGTTTAATCCGTCTTAATCGCTGAAAATAGGGATGTTCAATTAAATCGAAAATAAGATCAGACTGGATTGTTATAAATCCAAAAACGGGGTCATTTATTATTTTTTTCTTGTTTGTATTCAAGCCTTTTTGCTGTCAATTTGTTACAATAAAAAGAAACAAAAGTAACAAACTTTTTTATTCGTGAAATTTCAATCCCCTCAAGCAATTCAACAATGCCAACTTTTTACTGAGAATCATTGACTTCCTTATTTTGAGAATTGAATGTAAATTCTTATTTTTGCGCTGGCAATTGGGAAGAATACCGTTTGTAGGGGATCAAAAGTCCCCTATTTTATTGATTAGAATTTATGATTGACCAAAATAAAATAGTTCAACTTGTCGAGGAAAAACTTACAGATGAGCAGTTTATCGTAAGCATTGACATTCGCCCGTCAAACCAAATATCAATTTTGGTTGATAGTTTTTCGGGGGTAACAATTAATGATTGCATACAATTAAGCAGGCACATTGAAGGCAATCTTGATCGTGAAGTTGACGATTTTGAGTTGCAGGTTTCTTCTGCCGGGATTAGCGAACCATTTAAAATTCGCCAACAGTTTGAAAAGAACAAAGGAAAAGAAATTGAAGTTGTTCTTACAGACGGCATTAAACATGAGGGCGTTCTTAAAGAAATTGATGATTCAGGTTTTGAACTTGAAACATCAAAACGTGAAAAAGTAGAAGGTCACAAGAAAAAACAACTAATTACTCGAATTCATCGTATAGAATTTGATCAGGCAAAAACAGTGAAAAATATTATAAAATTTTAAAAGCGGGGCAAGATGGATACCATAAATCTTATTGATACCTTTTCCGAATTTAAGGAACTCAAGAACATTGATCGGGTAACTATGATGAGTGTACTCGAAGATGTGTTCCGCAATGTCCTACAGAAAAATTTCGGGACTGACGAAAATTTCGACATCATCATTAACATTGACAAAGGCGACTTGGAAATTTGGAGAAACCGTACTGTAGTTGCAGACGGTGATATCGAAGATCCAAATACTCAGATTACTTTAACTGAGGCGAAGAAAATCGATGACGATTATGAGCTAGACGAAGAAGTAACTGATGAGGTAAAACTTGAACACTTCGGAAGAAGAGCAATATTAAACCTCAGACAAAATCTGGCCAGTCGTATTCTAGAACTTGAAAAAGATAACATTTTCAGCAAATACAAAGATAAAATTGGCGACATTGTCACTGGAGAAGTTTATCAGGTTTGGAAAAAAGAGATCCTGGTTTTGGATGATGAAGGGAATGAACTAATTCTTCCAAAGACAGATCAAATCCCTACTGATTACTTCCGCAAAGGCGACAACCTTCGCGCTATAGTGTACAAAGTTGAGTTAAGAAATAACAACCCACTTATTATCCTATCGAGAACATCTCCTGTTTTCCTTGAGCGTTTATTTGAGCTTGAAGTTCCTGAGATTTTTGACGGATTGATTACAATCAAGAAGATTGTTCGTGTTCCTGGAGAAAGAGCAAAAGTGGCTGTTGAATCATACGACGAACGTGTTGACCCGGTTGGCGCTTGTGTTGGAATGAAAGGCTCACGTATACATGGAATAGTTCGTGAACTTCGAAACGAAAATATTGATGTAATTAATTACTCGGCCAATGTTCAGCTATTTATTCAGCGTGCATTAAACCCTGCAAAGATTTCATCAACAAAAATTCACGAAGAATTAAAGAAAGCTGATGTTTATCTTAAACCAAACGAAGTTTCACTGGCAATTGGTAAAGGTGGTTTAAATATTAAATTGGCCAGCCAATTAACCGGGTATGAAATTGATGTTTACCGCGAGGTAGCCGAAGATGACGAGGATGTCAAACTAGACGAATTCTCAGATGAAATTGAAGGCTGGGTTATTGATGAACTGAAAAACATTGGGTGTGATTCTGCAAAGAATGTATTAGCTCTTAGCCGTGCAGACCTAATTAAACGTACCGATCTTGAAGAAGAAACAGTTGACGAAGTATTAAAAGTACTTCGCTCTGAATTTGAATAAAGATCAGATTTAAATTATACTCAACTATTAGGTTTTTAACAAATTGAGTATAAAATTGCAGAGTATTTCTCGCACAGCTTAACAAAGAAGTAAAATAACAGATTGAGTATATGGCAATTGGCGAAAAAAGTAAGCGACTAAGCAAAGTAGCAAGAGAATTTAACGTTGGGATTTCAACGATCGTTGATTTTTTGCATAAAAAAGGATTCGATTCAGATACTAATCCGAATACGAAAATTACTCCTGAAGCTTATCAGTTGCTCGAAAAAGAATACAAGAGTGATATCTCTCTGAAAAAAGAGTCGGAAAAGATTAATCTGAAAAGTCACCGTAGTAAGCAAGAAGTTATTTCTTTGGAAGACGATTCAGAAAGAGAAGACAAAACTCAAACTGAAGAAAGCGATTCTTCTGTAAAAGATGTACCGTCTACTGACTCTAGTGCTTCGGAGGCCGAGCCAGTAGCTAAAAAGCCTGCTCCTATTAAAGAAAAAAAGAAAGAAGAGCTGATAGAGGTAAAAGTAGAAACTGCAAAACCAAAAGTTTTAGGTAAGATTGACCTTAACGAGTTAAAACCTAAAAAGAAGGTTGAAAAAACTCCTGAGGAGAAACCTAAAGAAAAACCTGTAAAAAAGGTTGAGAAGAAAAAAGAAGAGCCGATCGCAGAGAAGCCAGTTGCAAAAAAAGAAGAAGCTCCTGTTGTAGAAAAGAAAGAAGAGCCAAAGGCAAAAGAAGAAAAAGTTACTAAAGAACCTGAACAGGTTCAAACAAATATCCCTAAGGTAGATGAAGTGAAAGTTGTTGGAAAAATTGACCTTTCAACCATCAACCAGAAAACCCGTCCTTCTAAGAAAACAAAAAAGCAAAAAGAAGAAGAACGAAAAGAGCGCAACAAGCAAAAACAAACTGATAACAAATCAGATAAAGAGAAAAGAGTAATTAGACCAAAGGTTAATAAGTTATCTGGACCTACCGTTGTTGGTAAAATTGATCTTCCTAAAAATAAACCCGTAGCTTCCTCTTCCGATGAGAATTCTCAAAACCAGAAGAAAAAGCGTCGTAGAATTCAAAAAGATGCGAATGGCCGTGTCACTGTAATTAATAAAGGTCAAAACAAAGGTGGCGGTGGAAGATCACAAAATTTCCAACCAGGAAAAGGAAAGAAACGCATTATAAAGAGAGAGGTTAGCGAGGAAGATGTACAAAAGCAAATCAAAGATACTCTTGCACGCCTTACTTCTGGAAAGCAAAAATCAAAAGGTGCGAAATATCGTCGTGATAAAAGACAAGCTGCAAGTGATAAAGTTGCTGCTGAAGTAGAAAAGCAATCAGCAGAAAAGAACATATTAAAAGTAACTGAATTTGTTTCGGTTGCCGAAATTGCAACGATGATGGATGTAAGCGTTAACCAAATCATCTCATCTTGTATGGCTCTGGGTTTATTTGTATCTATTAATCAAAGACTAGATGCTGAAACCATGGCAATTGTTGCTGAGGAGTTTGGTTATGAAGTAGAATTTGTAAGTGCCGACATTCTTGAAGGTATTGAAGAGGATGATGAAGAACCAGATGAAGTTCACGCAAGAGCACCAATTGTAACCGTAATGGGTCACGTAGACCACGGTAAAACTTCGTTACTTGACTATATTCGTGACACCAATGTAATTGCCGGTGAGGCTGGTGGTATTACTCAGCACATTGGAGCTTACCACGTTAGTCTTAAAGATGACAAGATAATCACTTTCCTTGACACACCTGGTCACGAAGCGTTTACTGCAATGCGTGCAAGGGGTGCGCAAGTTACTGATATTGCAATTATTATTGTTGCTGCTGATGATGACATCATGCCTCAAACAAAAGAAGCAATTAACCATGCACAGGCTGCAGGCGTTCCAATTGTTTTTGCTATTAACAAAATTGACAAACCAGGTGCAAACCCTGAAAAAATAAAAGAAGGTCTGGCTAACTTAAACTTCCTTGTTGAAGAATGGGGTGGTAAATATCAAAGTCAGGATATTTCAGCGAAAAATGGGACAAACATTGAAGAGCTACTTGAAAAAGTACTTCTTGAAGCTGAACTTCTCGAACTTAAAGGAAATAAAGATAAGAAAGCAACAGGTACTGTTGTTGAATCATCTCTTGACAAAGGTCGTGGTTACGTTGCAACAATGCTTATTCAAAATGGAACACTTCGTCAAGGCGATATTGTTTTGGCAGGTCAGTATTATGGACACATAAAAGCGATGTTCAACGAGCGTAATCAGCGAATTGAAGAAGCAGGCCCTTCAGAACCCGTAATCATATTGGGGCTGGACGGTGCACCACAAGCAGGTGATAAGTTCCTAATGTTTGATAATGAACGTGACGCCAGGCAAATTGCCAATAAACGTGAACAACTCGCACGTGAGCAAGGTCTTCGTACACAAAAACATATTACACTTGACGAAATTGGTCGTCGTATTGCTATTGGAAACTTCCAGGAATTGAACCTGATTGTTAAAGGTGATGTGGATGGTTCTATCGAAGCACTTTCCGATTCACTAATTAAGCTTTCTACTGAAGAAATTCAGGTTAATGTTATTCATAAAGCTGTTGGAGCTATCTCCGAATCAGACATTATGCTGGCAACTGCATCTGATGCAATTGTTATCGGATTTCAGGTTCGTCCAAGTTTACAGGCACGCAAGCTAGCAGAAAAGGAAGAAGTAGATATCCAATTGTATTCAATCATCTACGATGCAATTAATGAAATCAAGTCGGCAATGGAAGGAATGCTTTCACCTGAAATTAAAGAAGAAATTACAGGAACAGCCGAAATACTTGAAACTTTTAAGATTACAAAAGTTGGAACAATTGCAGGTTGTATTGTTCGTGATGGAAAAATTATCAGGAATAGAAGGATACGTTTAATACGTGATGGTATTGTAATCTATTCAGGAGTTCTTGGGTCACTAAAACGTTTCAAAGACGATGCGAAAGATGTTCAGAAAGGTTATGAGTGTGGTCTAAATATTGAAGGCTACAATGACATCAAGGTTGGAGACATGGTTGAATCCTATCATGAAGTTGAAGTAGCAAAAACACTATAGAAAAATATCCTATCGATATATTGAATCCGGCTCACAGAGTCGGATTTTTTTGTCATAAAAAAAGCCCGGAATAACCGGGCTCTGAATATCTTATAAAAAGAATTAAGCTTCTAGCATAGCCTTGTAAGCTTCAACATCCATTAAATTATCAAGCTCAGATGTATTGCTCATTTCTATTTTGATCATCCAGCCGTCACCATATGCATCTTTATTAATAAGCTCAGGGCTATCTTCTAATAATGCATTAAATTCGACAACTTCACCACTAACTGGCATAAAAAGATCAGAAACAGTCTTTACAGCTTCTACAGTTCCAAAAGTTTCACCGTATTCCAAGGTTTCACCTTCAGTTTCAATTTCAACAAAAACGATATCGCCCAGCTCACCTTGTGCAAAATCAGTGATACCAACAACAGCAATATTATCTTCAACACGAATCCATTCGTGTTCTTTAGTGTACTTCAAGTTTTCAGGAAGGTTCATGATTACGATTTGTTTGTATTTTTCTCAAAAGTAATACATTTTTTGAAACGAAACTTTAACAAAGATCAGCTTTCATAAAATCAAATAAGTTTTTCTATTTTGCAGTAATTTATTTTTAAATCATGTATTCTACAGAAATTAACTCAATAGAAGAACTGCAAGATGCAGCCCAGAAAATTCTGGAGGCATTTCAAGGTGAACGCATTTTTGCGTTTTATGGCAAGATGGGTGCTGGAAAAACAACATTCATTAAGTCAATTTGCAGGAAATTAGGATCAATAGATAACATTACCAGTCCAACATTCGCCCTGGTAAATGAGTATGATACTCCAAACTCAGGCTCCGTTTTTCATTTCGATTTTTATCGATTAAAGAACTTTGAGGAAGCTTTAGATATAGGTTTTGAAGACTACATATTCAGTAATAATTATTGTTTAATGGAGTGGCCTGAGAAAATTGAAGAACTTCTCCCCACGGAACTGGTCAAGGTGACTATTGAAGAAACGGATTCTGGATCAAGACTCATCAAGGCGATTAAGCTTTGAACCCTTTGATAATTGACAGATAAAGAGTAAATTAACAGACTAATTTCTGCTGGATATGACTGAGAAAGAACAAGCACAGGGAATAAAGACTCTATTTTTGCCGAAAGAAGAAATGCTTGAGATACGGCGAAAAGGGAAAAAAATCACTATCGGTATTCCTTCAGATTTTCCAAAAGTTGAATATCGTGTTCCCTTAACTCCTGAAGCAGTAGAATTGCTTGTTTCCTATGGTCATGAAATCTACTTAGAGACTGATGCCGGAAAATGTTCAAGTTATTCCGATGAGGAATATCGAAACGCAGGAGCTATTATTGTCGATAAAAAAGGAGAAGTCTTTCAATGTGATATTATACTACGAGTTTCCCCTTTTGATAAGGATGAAATTGACATGCTCCGTGGACACCAAACATTAATTTCAAATTTACAATTAAGTGCTCATTGTCAAGAGTCCATTAAAAAATTAATGGCAAAGAAAGTAACCACAATTGCATACGAATACCTCCAGAATGATAATGGCAGTCTTCCTATTGTAAGGTTAATGAGTCAAATTGCGGGTTCAACTTCAATTACCCTTGCCAGTGAGTATTTAAGCAACTCCCGAGACGGAAAAGGTGTTTTGCTTGGTGGCGTAACTGGCATTTCTCCTACGGAACTAGTCATTCTTGGATCAAAAACAGCAGCTGAATTTGCAGCAAGAGCAGCAATTGGCTTAGGGGCAACCGTCAAAGTATTTGACGATGACATGTTCAGTCTTCAGCAGCTCGCAGAAAAACTGGGACAACGTATTTTCACTTCAGTACTTTACCCAAATGTCCTGAAAAAAGCCCTCAAATCAGCCGATGTAGTTTTGGGAGCAATGTCTTTTAATTCAAATCCAAAATTCAGAGTATCTGAAGAAATGGTTAAAATGATGAAAGAAGGCTCTGTCATTATTGATTTGAATGTAAGCCAAGGAGGATGTTTTGAAACCAGCAAGTGCACTGATTTGAAAAATCCGACCTATAACAAACATGGCATCATTCACTATTGTGTGCCAAATGTACCTTCTATTGTTGCCCGAACAGCTTCTATTGCCTTAAGTAATATACTTGCCCCAATCATTATTTCAATAGGTGAAATTGGAGGCATTCAGCATTATATGAAAAATTCAATAGGATTTAGAAAAGGAATATATATCTATAATGGTATTTTAACCAATCACGACATTGGCGATAAACTAAATCTTCCTTCGAAAGATATTGATTTATTACTGGCAGTTTTCTAGAACTATTTCACTAAAATCATCATTGACACTGGAGGCACTGAAACATCTGATCCTAAATGATAACCATTTCCAGAGATGTTAATCTCATCTCCCATTGCTACCAGTTTCCAATTGGCATGAGCGGCAAGACCAAACCGAACAATTTCTGTATTGGCATTGAAGATTAGCTGAATTGTTTTCCAGCCAAAATCATTCGGGTAATCATGGATTGAATAAGCTAAAACACCTAGCTGGTAATTCGTTGAAAAATGAAGGTGCTTTCTTATTTCATCAGCTGAACGCATCCGAAAAGCTGGAACCTTTTTCCTTAGCTCAATCAGTTCTTTATAATAATTAAAAACGTCAATATTCTTAGCTTTTAATGACCAGTCTATTTGATTGATCTTATCTGGCGACTTATAAGAATTATGCTCCCCTTTTTTGCTTCTACAAAATTCAGATCCTGCATGCAACAGAGTCATTCCTTGAGAAGTTAAAAGAATTGCGCCAGCAAGTTTTTGCATCTTTTTCAGCAATTCAAAATCAGCATCAGGACAGCTTATTTTCAGTTTATCAAACAAAGTAAAATTATCGTGACAAGACACATAATTCACACACTGCCACGGCTCAGTTGCCCATGCTTCAGGTGAGCTCTCCACGTAATCATAAACAATCTGAGGGTGATGACATGCAGCCACAATCCCAAATTTCACGGCTTCTTCATGCAAGGTCTTTCCACTAACAAACCCCTGACTTTTTCCATCAAAATTATTCCCTTTAATGGCATCACGCATATCATCGTTAAAACAAGCTATTCTATCTAAACGTGAAGTATTTTTCTTAACCGCACGAAATTGCTCATCCATAGGACTCTTATCTGCCGTCCATCCTTCTCCATAAAGCAACATCCCTGGCCTTAATTTATCCAATTCCTGACGAATCTGATTCATCGTATCAATATCATGAATACCCATTAAATCAAAACGAAACCCATCAATATGATACTCTTCTGCCCAATATTTCAATGAATCAATAATAAACTTCCTCACCATTGATCGCTCAGTAGCAATTTCATTTCCACAGCCACTTGCATTGGCAAAACTTCCGTTTCTATTTTGACGATAATAATATCCGGGGACTGTCTGGTTAAACCAGGCTCTTCTAGTATATCCTGTATGATTGTACACAACATCCATTACAACACCAATACCTGCATTATGCAAACTCATCACCAATTTTTTGAATTCACTAATCCGGGAAGTATTATCTGGATTAGATGCATAACTACCTTCAGGTGTATTAAAATTTAATGGATCGTATCCCCAATTATACTTTTCGGTTGGGTTTGATTCGTCAACTGTAAAAAAATCAGCAACAGGCAGTAGATGGACATGTGTTACACCCAATTCTTTTAAATGATCGATCCCTGTTGAAAGCTCTTGTCCATTTATAATCCCATTTTCAGTAAATGCCAGAAATTTACCTTTATTTTTTAGCCCCGAACTGGAAGCCATAGAGAAATCACGAACATGTAATTCATATAAAATTGCATCCACCGAGTTCTCTAATACAACGGGTAGATCATTTTCCCACCCTTCTGGGTTCGTTTCTGCAAATTCAAATATAAGTCCGCGCTTCCCATTCACACCAACAGCCCTTGCATCAACACCTGGCGTTTCATTTAACCAATCTCCATCATTGACTCTAAAAGTATAATAGAGCCCCTTCAAATCACCTGATAAACTCAATTCCCAAGAACCGAAGTTTGAGGAATTCAGGTTTTCAATGCGGATTGGTTTTCCTCCTAAACTTTTATTGTACAATCGAAATTCAACCTGTTTCGCTGATGGAGCCCAAATCTTTATTTGAAGTTCAAGTTCTTTATAAAACACACCTAAATCATCTCCATTATAAAACGGATAAGTCGAGAAATCGATATGATTGAATTTCCAGTTACGCATTATGAGAATAAACTTCTACGTAGGGTAATGTATTTTGATGAATATTTTCTTCTCTTTGAATCTTGGAATCTAATTTTCGCCCAGTAAAACTTTTTCAGTTTCCGATCGTGTTGATGAAAAACATTTAAATCGATTTGTAGTTCATGTGTTTTCCCCTTTTCAAGGTAAAGAGGATAAATTTCTTGTCGATTGATTCCCTTTAGTTTAAAATTTCTTTTACTCCACAATTTTCTAAAATGAAGTAATGGTGCTTCAATATCAATATTTCGATTGCTTACGTTTACAATTCTTAGAGTAAGATTTTTTGGGCGATATTTCTGATCTTTTTCAAGCGTAACTTTTAGCTTCTTCCAGTGAAAAGAAAAACTGCTTTTTTGCCTTTGTTTCTTTTTAAAGATTCGCATAAATAGATAAAGCAGCAAGGGAAGAGTTACAACAATTAAAATTATAACCAGCAATTTGTATCCATCAGGATCAACTTTGTTTTGAGAAAATGCCACCAATGGAAAAACCGAAAATATAAAAAAAAGGAATCGTTTCATTTTTTTAGTCTAAGCCGTAAAAGTAAAAAAAGTCCAACTACTTTGCAGGACTTTTCAGCATTACTAAATTTAAAACTAAACCACCAACTAAACTTCATCTAGAAATGAAGTACTTCTTTTAATCTTTTATATCCAGACTTACTAACCTTCAATTTGGTTTTATCTTTCAGAATAACTATATATGATTCCTTTTCATACTGCTGGATTTCAGCAATAATATCTACCTGAACGATATATGACCGATGGATCCGAATGAAATTTTTTGAATTCAAGTTGGCTTCAAAAAACTTCATTGTTTTTTGTTTCATATGCCGGCCTTCATTCGTATAAATCAACACATAATCATCTAACGACTCGATGTAACGGATTTTCTCAACAGGAATAATATTGATTTTATGACGATCTTTTACCACTACCCTCTCTAGTTCTTCTTCAACCCTGAATTCGCTTACTTTTTCAATTTTCTCTATTGAGTTATCATCCGTCCCAATCCGATCAATCACTTTATCAATGGCCGCCATCAACCTTTCTTTTGAAAATGGCTTCAACAAATAATCAACAGCACTGTAATCAAACGCTTTTAATGCATATTGGTCATAGGCTGTTGTAAAAATAATTTCAGGTTTATGATCAAGCAACTCCAACATTTCAAAACCTGTAATTTTAGGCATTTGTATGTCCAAGAAAACCAAATCCGGGTTTAATTCATTAATCTTTTGAACACCCTCAAAGCCATTCTCACACTCTGCAATCAACTCAACTCTTGGATGATCTTTAATATACGATTTGAGCAGATCTCTTGCCAGCTCTTCATCTTCAATCAAGATTACTTTTAATTTTTCGCTCATGATTGGTTGTTTTGTGGGATAATTAATTCAACTTTAAAACTGGTTTTATTGTCTATAATTCTTAATAAATCAGGGTTTCCATAAATTAGATCCAAACGCTGCCTGATGTTTCTCAATCCTATCCCTTCCCCTCTGTTTTTAATAGAGTCAGCTTCATATTCATTTTCTAAGGTAATTAAAATATGGTTGCTCCTAGCCTGACAATTTGTAGTAATACTTACAGGGCCAGTAGCTTCATAAACACCATATTTAATTGCATTTTCATACAATGGCTGCAAAATCATATTGGGAATCTGAGCATTAAAACAATTGTCTTCCACCTCAAAAATCGTATTCAATTTCTTACCAAATCTGATTTTCTCAATTCCTAAATAAAGCTTGATATTATCTAATTCCTTCTCCAGAGAAACTGTATCCTCCTGATCATGCAATAACGAATAGCGCATAAAAGTGGAAAGGTTAATGACCATTTCCTGTGCTTTTGTTGGATTACTAATTGTTAATGAAGATATTGAGTTCAAACTATTAAAAAGGAAATGAGGATTAATTTGTGATTTCAGCGCACTTAATTCAGCTTCACGAATTAGTGATTTGAGTTCTGCTTCTCGTTTAATCTTTTCTTTTAAAGTTTGGTAATAATTTACGGCATAAAAGAAAACGACATAAACCGCATAAAAAACATAGCCAAATAATATTCGTGAAGGCAATGTTTTATTCAGATGGGTCAAAAGAGATTCATCAAATATTTTTACAATTATATAGCCAAGGTAAAGCCAGATTGCATTTAGAATTGTAGCACCTACAAAGTGGTATAATGCTGTCCATAGCCAATCTGTTTCTTTGATTCCATCAAATTTTACAATGTACCAAATACTCGCTCCAATTGTAGGATAAATAATAAACCCGACCACTGACATAAAAACAGTCAGTACTACCTCCTGATCATACCAAAAAATCTGAATGAGAGAATTTGCAGCAGCCAAGGAAATCCAGAAAATCCCATAATAGAGAATGAGCATCCGGTTATTGATGAATGGGTGCCTCAACATTGTTTAAACGTGCTTAACTTCAACTCCACCAAAAACAGTAATCCCCTTAATAACAAGAGTTTTAGTAGGGTCATAATTCGAATGCTGGAAAGTATCTCCACGTTTATCGGTAAACGCACCAAAAATGGTTGTAACTTCATTCTTCACATTCCAGTCTAATGGAACCTTAAATCCACACCCCCCAAACACACAAATTGTATCTATATATGCTCCCTGATCAGAGAGTTGTGCTTTTCTTAAATCATATTCCATACCGCCAAAGATTGAAGTAGCACGGCCTCCTTTTAAGTCCTGGGAATTGATAAAAAGTTCTCGCCCACCAAAAATTACAAAGTCATCAAAATTATCGAATGATTTATCCTGAACTCCGTCTCTTATTCTTGATTGGCAACCTTTATGTCTAAAAAGTAAAGTTGCACCGACTGCCACTAATATCATTGGCCAATAAAGGCGTCTAACTTCTCTCGGCACATCGATCATCTCAGGAATCATAAAAAAACCTCCAATAACAATTAAAATAACCCCTCCTGTACGGTTTCCTCCAAGCATGGAGAATACACCTATTGCAACCAACAACATTTGCCATGAAATAAGTAAGTCTGCAACGTCCCATGGAATTAAATTCAACCTTTCAAAAATTAAGATTGCTCCTATCCCAATTAATATAATTCCGAAATAAAACCGTTTATTCCCTTTCTTTTCCATATCTCTATCTATTTTATTCACAACGAAATACTTTATTTCTTAATTAATATTCTGAACTATAGTAAACGACTAATCACAACAATTCCCAAAATAATAAGAATAACCGGTAAAAAGAAAATTGTAAGAATACCCGGGATAATTAAAAACCCCGGTAAAAAAAAGATGATAGCCAATAATACCAGAATTGCACCCACAAATCTTCTTCCTGCAAGTAGCACAATACCAACAACTAATAAAATAAGAGGCCAGGTAATATTCAGGGCACCAAAGTGAAAAATATTTGTAAAACTATGAAATGAATGCTGAACAGCATGCCATCCTGGAAATCCATGTAACCAGCCAATTTCTTTCAAAATCCAGCCTATTCCCAAAATAATTAAGATGGTTCCAAGAAAACTACCACCCTTACTGTGATGTTTTGAATGATGGCTTTCTCTTCGGATCTCATGATGGTTTTCCATTTCTACCAATTTTTAGTTTACGAGTTCAAATCTAGAACATTTGATTATCATAGAATTAAATTGATCGGTTAACGGAAGTCATAAATCGGTAAAGTGTTTATATAAAGAAAAAACGGGACTCTGTGAAAAGTCCCGCTTTGTGTTTATCCTTATTTTCCTTTTTGTTTCGACCAATTGTCACGTAGTGGTGCAGTACGGTTAAAAACCAATTTCCCAGGTGAACTATCCTTATCAACATTAAAGTACCCAAGTCTTTCAAATTGAAACGAGTCCAATGCTTTTGCATCTTTAACAAAAGGTTCGATGAAACACTTTGGAAGCACCTTTAATGAATCAGGATTTAAAAACTCTTTAAAATCTTTTTCTTTATGACTATCTGGTTCTATATCACTAAACAAACGGTCGTATAAACGAACTTCAGCTTCTACATTTTCACATACAGATACCCAGTGCAAAGTCCCTTTTACTTTCCTTCCGTCTGGTGCATTTCCTCCTTTTGTGGCAGGATCGTAAGTACAATGCAATTCTATAATTTCGCCATTCTCATCTTTAATTACATCATTACAAGTAATAAAATAAGCATAACGCAAACGCACTTCGCGCCCCGGGCCCAAGCGGAAAAACTTACGTGGTGGGTCTTCCATAAAGTCATCTCGCTCAATATAAATTTCCTTACTAAAAGGTACTTCCCTTTTTCCTGCTGAAGGATCTTCCGGATTATTAACGGCTTGAAGCTGCTCAACCTGTCCTTCAGGATAATTGGCAATTACGACTTTCAGTGGGTTTAGTACTCCCATTACACGTTGTGCCTTTTTATTTAAATCTTCGCGCACACTGTGCTCTAATAAAGCCACATCAATAATTCCATCCACTTTGGTGACACCGATTTTATCTGCAAAATTGCGGATAGATTCAGGAGTATAACCTCTGCGGCGTAAACCAGAAATAGTAGGCATACGTGGATCATCCCAACTATTTACATAATTCTCTTTTACTAATTCAAGTAATTTACGCTTGCTCATCACCGTATAGGTCAAATTCAAACGTGCAAATTCTATTTGTCGTGGACGATATTCTCCATCCATTAATTGATCTACAAACCAATCATACAACGGACGATGAACTTCAAACTCAAGCGTACAAATTGAGTGAGTAATTCCTTCCCAATAATCGCTTTGCCCATGTGCAAAGTCATACATTGGATAAATGCACCATTTATCACCTGTGCGATGATGATGCGCCTTCATAATCCGGTAAATAATTGGATCGCGCATATGCATATTTGGTGAAGCCATATCAATTTTAGCCCGAAGAACATGATCACCTTCTTCAAACTCACCAGCCTTCATTCGGTTAAACAAATCCAGATTCTCTTCTGGAGTGCGATTTCTAAACGGACTTTCTGTTCCTGGACGGGTTGGTGTCCCTTTCTGACTACTTATAGTTTCAGCATCCTGATCATCTATATAGGCTTTCCCCTCGTTGATCAACTTCACGGCAAAGTCAAATAATTTGTCAAAATTATCTGAAGTAAAATACTCTTTGTCTCCCCAATCAAAACCTAACCAACGTACGTCTTCTTTAATCGACTCTACATATTCTGTTTCTTCTTTTGAAGGGTTGGTATCATCAAAGCGTAGATTTGCCAAACCATTATATTGCTGAGCGGTTCCGAAATTTAAACATATAGATTTTGCATGTCCAATATGCAAATAGCCATTTGGCTCAGGTGGGAATCGGGTGTGCACCCTCTCTTCATTTTTCCCTGCCTCAAGTTCTTCGTCAATAATCTGATGAATAAAATTCTTCTTAACAGAAGTTTCGTTTCCTGAAGTATTTTCGCTCATAAATCTTATCGTTAAAATATTTGTACAAAAGTAAAAAATGATTTAGCACAATCGCTTTTATCTGTAGTCAAATGTGTTTGCAGCAAAAGAAAAATTAATTTTGCAGTAAAGCTTTACTTTTTAAGAAGGCTGAATTCATAATTTATACAAAGATGAGCGGACTAATTGAAATAGAAGGAATGGAGTTTCATGCCCGTCATGGGCACTTTGAAGTTGAAAAAATTACTGGGAATCGTTTCTTAGTTGATGTTAAAATAAATACTGACTGTTCTGCTGCATCTCAATCGGATAAGCTTGAGGACGCGCTTGACTATCAAAAAGTATATCAAATCACGAAAGATGAGATGGCAATTCCATCGGATCTGCTGGAGCATGTTTGCAAACGAATCCTTGATCGATTTCACGAGGCTTTCCCCGAAATAATAGATGCGTCAATTAAAGTCTCAAAAATGAACCCACCAATGGGTGGACAGATTGAAAAAGTGAGTCTTACATTAACGCGATAAGGAAATATTGGTGGACTTATTGTTTCGTACATTTTTTTGTATAAATTTGCAGTCCCGAAAAACAAAAGGTTCCTTGGCCGAGCGGCTAGGCAGCGGTCTGCAAAACCGCGTACGGCGGTTCGAATCCGCCAGGAACCTCATCCAGAATAAAACCTTTGTGTATTTTTTACATGAAGGTTTTTTTATTGAAAGGACTCTCATTTTCATAAATTTTAGTACTTTTTCAGACCAATAACAAATGGATGGCAAAAACCTTCAAATACTTAACACACAGCAATGATGATGAAAAGTGGGGACTTTTTCTTAATGTAGTTGGTCATGCAGAGATTTCAACTGATGAGCGTTATCCCCCAATCGGACATCCAGAGAATTACGATTTCAATTGGGAGGATGGTCGTATTCTGGATGAATATCAGCTACTATACATTACAAAAGGCTCTGGAATTTTCGAAACAAAATCACAAAAATTTAAAGTATGCGAAGGAAGTATTCTACTATTACATCCTTTTGAATGGCACCGCTACCACCCTGATAAGCAAACAGGATGGACCGAATTCTATGTGGGCTTTAATGGTTCTACAGCCAAGCAAATCATGGAATTTTTTCCTCCAAATGAGCCTCTAAAATATATTGGATTTAACGAACAGGTTCATCAAGCTTTTTCTAAAATGCTTGATTTGGTTGATGAAGAAAAAATTGGATACCAGCAAACTGCAGGCAGCTATGTACTTTTTATTTTAGGAAGCATTAGACAGATTGTATTAAATCATGGTTTTGCTGATAACAAACTGGAAAAGATCATTAACCAGTCGAGAATATACATGCGCTCAAACCTAACCAAGCAGTTTAGCATGGAGGAAATGGCCGAACAACTAAACATCAGTTATTCTTTATTTCGAACTGAATTTAAAAAATATACGGGCATGCCACCTGGTCAATATTTGTTACAACTCCGTATTCAGGCTGCAAAACACTTACTTTCAAACACCAGACTCACTGTAAAAGAAATTGCCTTTAAAGCAGGATTTGAGTCACAATATTATTTTTCAAAAACCTTTAAGAAACATGTAGGCACACCACCGGTTAATTTCAAACAAATGGGTATTGAAAGTCGCAAATCTGAATCTTAAATGAATTTGAACAAGCCTATTAAAATGCTTTTATTGGAGCATTAATCTGGATCAATTTAACTTTCTGTGCGAGATTCCTTTTCATCTCTAATTTTAACTATCACAGTTACATTAAATAGTTTAATATAGAGATTAGTAAAGAATTAATTTGGAATGTGCGGCGCATGTATCGTCACAATCTCAATCAACATTCCTGTTGCGCCTTTTTATCTCATCACTCCTTACCCCGGGTTGCTCTCACTTCATTCGTTTACCCGGGGTTATTGCTGTAATGCCCTTTCAGGGCAACAAGGAATGATGCTGAAAGTGTCGAAGAAAATAGCCCAGTGCAAACCGCTGGGTTAATATAGATGTGTGAAAATCGTCCGGCGGAATTGGCTGGAACGAAGCGGTTAAGTATCACCGGACGAAAAGCCGGTATTATAAAAAAACATTGCTCCACACAAGTTTTTAAAGTGATCCATTAATCTCTTTCCCATTTTCTCCAAAGCTATTCAACACGAAATCTATCTTTCTCTTCTTAAGTTATAGGTACCAGAAGCTAAATCAAGCTCAAATCCCTTAAATGACTTTTCATCCTTAAAATTGAGTTTAGCGAATTCAATCAATTCATTATCGATAAATATTTTATCACCTGAGTCTGCAAGTATTCTAATAATACCACTGCAATTAGCAGGAATAGTTACATCTAAACTGAGTGCGCTTCCATCTTCTTCCCACTTTGATTCAATCATTCCATGAATTGAATTGTAGCTCGTATTTGCCCATGTGATTTCACCTCCAGGGTGTGGTTCAATAATTACTGTTTTAAAACCAGCGTTTGACTCGCTAATCTGAATGCCTCCAATAACCTGATACATCCAATTGGCAATTGCTCCATAAGCATAATGGTTGAACGAGTTCATTCCTTTATCCTGGAAACTTCCATCTGGCTTTATGCCATCCCAGCGCTCCCAAATGGTTGTTGCACCTTTGGTTACCGGATACAACCAACCCGGGAATTCTTTCCGCAACAACAGCTTATAAGCTTCTTCGTAATAGCCATTTTCCGAAAGTGCAAAACTAATAATTGGTGTTCCCAAAAACCCCGTAGTAATGTGATTAAAGTGATTCACTCTTTCAGCCAAATATAATGCAGCCTGATCCTTTTGATGCTCTGGAATTAAATCGAATTGAAGAGCCAGCGTATAGGCTGTTTGCGTATTGGACATTAAGCGTCCTGCTGTCGTTAAGTATTCATTTTGAAATGCCTCACGAATTTTTTGGAATAAGTTTGAATAATTCTGGTGATCCTCTGTTTTGCCGATGATTTTGGCAATCTTAGCCATCAATGAAGTTGAATAGGCAAAGTAGGCTGTTGCAATCAGATCTCTATCGGTATAAGCCCCTGGATAATCGGAACGAGTGGTATTAAATGACAACCAATCCCCATAATGAAAGTCTCCCTGCCACAAATAATTATCACCAGCCCGGTTCTTCATAAAAGCAATGTATTTGGCCATGCTTTCATATTGTTCCTGCAGAACTTTCACATCTCCGTAAAACTCATATAAAGTCCATGGAACAACAACTGCAGCATCAGCCCAACCAGCACGTCCTCCATGACCCAAAACATCTGGAACAACATCTGGAACACTTCCATCTGCTTTCTGATCAGCAGCCAAATCTTTAAGCCATTTTGTATAAAAAGTGGAAGAAAGCATATTGAAGCAACCCGTAGATCCAAACACCTGAGTGTCTCCTGTCCAGCCTAATCGCTCATCTCTTTGTGGACAATCAGTTGGCACATCTACAAAATTCCCCTTCTGCCCCCATATGACATTCTTAAACAATTGATTAATCGAAGAATCGGAACATTCAAAAGACCCCGTTCTTTCAAGTGCTGAGTGCACAACTAATGCTTCAAGATTATCTGCGGTTAGTTCTCCTGGGAAACCTGTTATTTCTGCATATTGAAATCCTTGAAAAGTAAAACGGGGAGTATAAATTTCCTGCTCTTCCCCTTTGATAATATATTGATTCGTTTGCTTTGCCGCTCTAAGAGATTCAATATAAAAACCTCCATCCTTGTCTAACACCTCCGTATGACGCAGGGTAATCTTGTTCCCTTCAAATCCTTTTCCATTCAGACTAATTGAAATAAAGCCAACTAAGTTCTGCCCAAAGTCTACAATATATTTATCATCATCTGTCTTTTGAATGGAGACTGGCTTTAATCGTTCATGTATCTGAACTGGCTCATTAATTGAAGCAAGCATTTCCATTGATCCATCATAAAGCTCAACGGGTTTCCAATCTCCTGTTGTGTTTCCTGCTTCATTCCAATTCCCCAATTCTTTAGTCGCATCATATGTTTCACCATTATAGATTGATGAATATCGAATTGCCCCAAAAGCTGATTTCCAACTTTGGTCAGTGATAATTATTTCAGAAGTGCCATCGGTATATTCAATTTCAAGCTGCATGATCAGCGCAAGCGATTTGCCCTTATTCGAGTCTCTAAAGTCTTTATACCAGCCATTCCCAAGTATAGCTGCAACAACATTCTTACTGGGTTCAAGCATCGTGCTAACGTCATAAACCTGATACTGTAATCGTTTCTCATAATTTGTGAAACCGGGAGTTAACAAATCCTCAGACACTTTCGTTCCATTAATGTGTAACTCATACAATCCATAACTGGAAACATATACCCGTGCATCTTTTATCTTTTTCTCAACAACAATCTCTTTTCTAAAATATGGTGACATTCCCTTATTCTGTGACTTATTGCCAGGATCATTTGGACGAATCCATTTTGCCTTCCAATCTTCAGAATTCAATAAACCCATTTCCCAGAAAGCAGGTTCGCTCCACTTGCTTGCCTTTCCTTTTTGATCCCAAACTCTAACTTGCCAAAAGACACGCTCTCCCGACTGAAGATCAGTACCTCCATACTCAATATGTGTTGATTTAGATGAAGCAATTTTTCCTGTCGCCCAGATTAATCCCTTCTTTGATCTTAAGGCTTTAGCTTCGTGGGCACATCTAATTTCAAAAGCAGATTGATAACTGCCATTCTGATCAGACACCAGTTGCCAAAACAAACGAGGCTTTTTAACATCAATCCCGATTGGGTTTCGTTTGTACTCAGTCCTGAGATTTATTATTTCAACTGCATTCAAATTGAATTGACTCCCAATAAAAAGGAGAATGGCAAGAATTGAAGAAATACTTTTGGTCATAACGTGTTCGGTTTGATTTATTCGTTTAGTTTGTTTGTTTAATCGTGATAATTTCTACATTCCCATTTAAACCTGAAGGAGTGAGATTCCAATCTGAAGCATCGAACTTTTTATAATCCAGATTCACAAAATTGATATTGTGAAAGCGTTTCCAGTTCACATGAGCCTGATCCAGATAACGAATACGATTAGCTGCCAGACTGGCAACTTCCAGTTCAATGGTGTTTTCACCATCAATTAAATGAGCACCAATTTTCAACTCAAAAGGGAAAGACCAGATAATACCGGCATCCTGTCCATTGACAATCACTTTCACTGACGCTTGTACCTCTTCAAAGCGAAGTAAATAATCGGAATCAGCTTTTTTATTCAAGCTGAAATGTGTTGTATACTTTGCAAGTCCTGAGAAGTTTTGGCAGTCTTTATTATTAATTGATGACCAATAACTTAACTTATCCAGCGTTTGCATTCCGGGGAGAACTGGTCCTCCATTTAAAAATTCCAATCTCCAAGGCCCTTTAAGTTGAATATGTTTCTCTTCATGAATATATTTCCAATTTGAAAGATCCGACACATCATTATTCGTCATTAACACAAACATTGACGCACCTGCTTTTAGCTGGATCCTTACCTGTTTTTTGTTGTTTAAAATTCGAGTTTCAGCAAGCCCCGACTTACCATTTATTGGATTTAGTATTATTGCATTCTCTGCACTATGCTTAAAAGGTAACCATTCCTCAAAATCTTTTTTTTCATGATTAGCTACGAAGTAGTAAGTTCCCTTTTCTGTTACTCTGGATATATATTTAATATTGGAATCTGCCAATAACTCTGGCTCTACACCGGCGTAATGCAAGCATTCTTCCATATCTTCCCCTAAACAAATGACACCTTTACCGTACTTTGCCAACTCTAAATCCCCAACCATTTCAAAATCTAATGTCCTAATTAGTTTCTGCATTTGTTGTTCATTTTCCTTCCAATTGCTGTATCCAGAAACAGATTCAGGCAGATTGTTAAAAATCACAGTCGCCCCTTTATCAGCAAAATCCAATAACTTTTGAAATGTACTTAGAGGCATTCGCTTACAAGGTGGAATAACAAGTGTTTTATAAGGCACTTTTCCATAAGTTAAAATCTGCTCATTCTCAACTTCAGCCTGCTGAATAATTCGATCTGTGATAAAGTCAAAATCATAAGCATTCTCCAGTAACTGTTCAATTTTTGGAAGATGAAGCCATTCTTCAGAGTTGTGAAGTGTTAGTTTCTTTTCCAATCCTTCAGCATTGTGCAAAAAGTCCCAGATTGGCCAGTAAACCAAAAAATCATTATTGTGCTGCCCTTGTTGAAGAATTGACTGGCAGCGAGCAATGTAGGAATTCATTTCACCAATGTGTTCCCATTGTGGATTATTGGGTTCAAAATGAGCCGAAGCATAAAACAACCATCCCGGCCAATTTGCTTTCTTCGGAGAATAAGTAGATCCATGAAAGAATACATGATTTACTCCTTTTGTAAAAAGTTCATCCAATTCAGGCTTACACTGATATAATGGTGTTTTGAAATGCTCATTCAGCCAAGTAAATATTTCGCTTGAAACCAATTTGCCACCTTTCAAATGTGCGGCAGATGATGCCATTTTTTTAAACAGCTTATTGCTTTCTGTATTCTTAGCATCACTTGTGTCAATATAATTCTGAAGAAAAGGGAAACTTGTTGCATGAAAAGTTTCAACCTCCGGAATATCTACAGCTGAATACAAATCAATCAAATTCGCGGGAGAACCATGTGCCTGATTCCTTGAGGCTGCACCTTTTTTATGTGTCCATTTAGTCCAGCTATTTGTAAAATTCTCCAATAACATCAATCCCAACACCTCTCTGTAATCTGATTTTATCCGGGCAGCAATTTCAGGATCACCTTCACCCGACAGCTCTTTTAGATAAAGAGTAAGATTATACCCTTTTAAACGATAAAAAGCGCTAAATAAATTGCTGGTACTATTTGCCCCAAACACCTCATAACTATCATTAAAGAAACATCGAATTCCAAGCTCGTGATTTTTAAAAGCAGCATCAAAACGACTCAGGTAATGATGAGTCGCATCTTCAGAAAAATGATCGAAAACTAATCCTTCTCCACCAGGTGCAGCACGCTTTACTTTTTGATTTGTATTCAATTGAGTCGCAGCATAAACTTCTCTCAACTTATCCCCTTTATATGAAAGCTGTCTATCTTGTTTTAAAAGATTGATCCGTTCTCCGGATTGCTTAACTCCGGTAAGTACCAGAAGTTCTTCATCTTTATCAAGTTGCTCAATAAACACCTCTATACTTTTTTTTGCAATATCACCCAAAGAATGAATTTTTAACTTTTTTGCAGCATATTGATTGGTGATATAAGGTCCGCCAAATGGCCAGCCAGTTCCTGTATTCATATCAACTCCCATATCGAGTTGATTTGCCATATCAATAGTAGATGAAAGCATCTTCATCCATTTTGGAGAAAGAAAATCAATGTAGTTTTCTTCTTCTCCTTTCACTCCATATATCGGCGTAATTTCAACTCCTCCAATCCCTTTTTCAGCAAACTCATTCAGCTGCAATGAAATGTCCTCTACATTCACAGCACTTCCCATCCACCACCAACGAGTCCATGGTTTAGCTTCTTTTTCAATAATCGGCCAGTAATCAGAATTCCACATTTTTTGTTTTGGCTGAGCACAGGAAGAATGAACAGTCAAAAACAAAAAAAACAACATGAATGGGAAGTAAAATTTCATCTGATATTAATTAATTCAGCAGCAATCTTATTCAAGGTATAAAATAATAGAATGATAAGCAGCTGCGAAATGGACAAAATGATATGGATGATTCACTTTTTAAAAATTCACACGCTAGTCTGCGGATTTGACTTCACTATTCTCAGATTTTACTCTGTGAATTGTTGTTTCATAAATACAGTTAGCAGATTTTAGTCCAGATGTAGTGGATTCGTTATCAGACTTAGCGGATATAAGTCGAAGAGGTGAGGATTTATCTTCGTATGTTGTTGGAACATGAACACGACTAACGAATTGTAATCCAGACTTTGCAAATTTAACTTCACAATGGAAGGATTGAATATCGCGATTAAAGAATTGATCATGCACAGTCGAGGAAACATCATGAAGACAAGAGAATTTAACTCCGAAGCTGCCGCATTTTCAGTCACAACTGCCGGACTGGCAGTCATGATCAGATATTTGAACTTCAAGAGGATTTTCCCGATGTTCGAGAAACAGAGATAAAAGAAATCTTTGATCTTTCGTATAACAGCTTGACCGATTCTTATCTAATCTAATTCAAATGCCAGTTAAAGTTTTCTCATCAAGGTATTAATGCACACGACTAAACAATCTATTAATTTACATTTCATTGAAATGCATATAATACCAAAAAGTCCCATTCCATTTATCGTAAAGTGATTTCCTAGCAAACTCCTTATCATGCTTACACTTCTTATAATCATGCAAATAACTTCGATATCTTATTTTCATATCCTTTCTTAATCGCAAACCACCTAGGTCAGGCAATTCTCCTTTGGTTAAATTTCTATAAACATAAACGGCCTCTTCGATATGGTTGGGAATTCGAGAATAACCCATTGATTTCAACCTGTTGATACCACGTGCTACCTTCAAAACATCTTTTTTTAATAATGCCAGTGTCATAATATATTCAAACGCTTTTATGTTGACATTGTCGCAAACAATATATTCTAAACTTTTTGAAGGCTCTTTTAAGGAGATAAAATAATCATTTTGGGGAAGCATCCGTTGCTTCTCCCCTAATTCAAGATCAGCTTTAACCAAGTCTGGCTGAAAAAGCATGTTCTCATATTTTAATGCCCATTCTTTATAGAAAAATGTATTCTTTAAAATCTCAATATACTTTTTCGCAATCCTAAAGTTTCCATTAATAAGATTGGTTTTAACGAGCAGTTTGATATTCTCTGGCCGATATCCATCTGAAACAAATGACTCATAAGCCCAATGATGAGCTTCATTGATTAAACCGATGGCATAATAGAAGTAAACACCCCTATTTATAACGCTCCTATCCAGTTCCTTTTTCAGTATAAGTGACTTTATATCTGGCACTTTATTTTTAAGAAAATACCGCTCGCATAATTGTCCGCTTTCACATAATGCCAGATTATAATAAAACTTTCCAAATCGATTGTTCAATGGTAACTCTTCAAAGTGTTTAATGGCTTCTGTCCATCTTTGATTAATGATGTGTTCTTCAAGCTTAAAGAACCGAGCAGCCTTCCAATTATATTGTTTCGACAATATAAATATTGAAATACCTAGAATTGCAATTATGGCTGTATACTCAATAATACGCAAGTTCTTTATACTCCCAAATAACCGATTGGCCAATATCAATAAAGGGAACAAACCAAGTAATGTGCAGAAAATCAACAACGATGAATTGTTATTAAACCCTAGTCCATATTTTATTGGTGAGGAGATAAGAACTTCTAAAGATTCTAGAAACAATAACTCTTTGCCAATTAAAATTGTAATACTAGCTGTGAGTATTGCCATAAACGGACAAATGAACCTTTGTTTTTTAGCTTTAAACAACAGGCAGTACAGCGAATACATAAGAACAAAGATCAGAGCAAAGAAACCAGTAATAAAGTAAAAAATGGGAACTAGAAAGAATACTATTAGATGCTGCTTTTTTTCACTTAAGAGTACTGATAGATGAAAGACAGAGGCAGTAAGAATTGCTCCCAAAATAAGACTTAAAGAATATTGTGCATCAGCCTGTAGAATTAATAAAGAACACATCAAGATTAAGCTCATTGGGAATAAAGCGGTATCTCCTTTAAGTAATTTCTTTTCTATGTTTTGAATTAAGATACTAAATAGAAAGAGGAGCAATGATAATATAAGCGCACCATAAAAAGGATTAATATAGAATTGCTGAAAGAAATTGGCGAGATACTCAAGAGGGGCACCTGGTAATAATAAATATTGAAGAAAATACTCTTTTGAAAAAACAAACAGTGATTGGTTCTCTTGTGCAAAAAAGATATACTGTCCCCAATTGAGGAAATATATCATTGATAGCACTACAACGAAAGAAGAAAAGATGTATGTATTAAATCTATTCAAGTTTATTTTCTTAATATTTCGTCGATATTGATCTTTAAACATCTTTCAAATAAAAATATTACTATTCATTATTTTACACTGAATAAACAGATTTCATCAATTTATTACGCTATTCTGACTGCTTCAAGTTACCACCCCAATTTGCTTTCAAAGCTTTTGACCCGGCAACACGTGCAAAGTCTCTGGAATCAACCTGAACTTTACCTGTAATAAACTCTGGGATGTTAAAAGTCTCAAGCATTCGCTTGTATGTTGTTGGATCCTTTTGGGGTAAAACAAATGGATTCCCAATATTCAATGTGTCCCCAACATATGCAATGTATGGTCTTGCAGTAAGACCATCGCCTCTTTTGCTGCTAAACATTAACCATTTACTATTCGATGACCAACAATGATAGCTTTCTGTATCATCACTATTTAATTCCATCCATCGTACTTGTTTATTTTGAAGATCAAGAAAGTATAGATCAGCTTCCTTATGCCAGATTGAAAAAGTTCCATAATCATGTAACGTAAAAACCAATGATTTCCCATTCGGGGATATCTTGGGGAATGATACACTTTTCCCAATTTCACGTGCGTTATAAACGATTTCAGGCTTCCCCAGTGTTCTTTGTTCAGCGTTGAATAATTGCCGAACCAGATTGTACTTAACGTCTTTTACATCAAAATTCTTTTCAACCTTTAAAGCTCTGCAATAGTAAAGATACTTCCCATCTGGAGACCAGGATGGAAATGTTTCCATATAGTTTAATGAATCATTGTTTTGATAGCTAAACATTTCATTTGTTTCAGTATCATATAAAACCAGAGAAGATGATAAGTCATAAACTTCAATATTTTTAGGAGAACGTGAGTAAAAGTTTTGAACTATCTTGTTCGATGAAAAAGCAACGTATCGACCTGCCGGATGCCAGCTTGGATAAACTGCACCTGAACTCATTTCTTCTGTTTTTAAATTGGTTTTAGATACCTTATCTCCATCAACAAAATAGGTTCCACCTTTATCTCCTCTTATATGAATCAAAAACTTTTCCGGATCCTTATTACAAAAGCTATGGCAATTCACACAGTTATCTGCCACAAGCTGGTTTTCAAGAATTGAATATTCCTGAAAGTTTTCCAAACACCGTTGTACTATTCTCAATTTATGCCAACCTTCATATCCAGGATATAATAACCGATAGCTGACATAGGGATCAATTGAGTCTTTTGCTATATGAAAAGTAACCGGATTGTATTTTTTCCAGTTTTCATTATCACATTTTGCGAATACCAGAATGTCTATTTTCTCACCAATACTTGATAAAATAAGTTCTCTCCACAACTTTTCAGAGAACTCAATCATACCGGTTGATGAACCTGCACTAAGACTATTACCTGACGTTGAATTTAATTGAACCCAGTAATGATCAGCTTGTTCATCTATTTTAAAATTTAGTGGAGCAATGTTTGGTGGAATAATAACACCATTTAAAAGTGGAAAAATTGCAGGCTTATTTTCTATAGCTTTAATATTCCCGGATGGTTTATTATCACATCCCATTACCACGAATAAGAGAAATAGAAAAATGGCAATACGCATCTGTTTATAATTTAGTCAAAATTTAAATACATTGGCATGCGTTCTGCCCTGTGAAAAGCATAATTACTATTTGCACTTATTGCAATTTCAAATACAACCTCTCTTGTTTTATAGTCAACTTCAATTATACGGCCACCAGTACCATTGGAATTTTGTAACCCATTACCTGGGCAAAACAAGATATTATTAGACTCAGGAAGGAAGTCTACATCGGAAACAATCTTAGAATAAGTTTCAGCTCCTCGTTCTTTTCCGTATTGCCAGATTTGTTGAATGGTCATATTTTCTTCATCAATCTGATATTCTACAGCTCGGCTATATACTTGCTCCCCGGTAAAGTTTCTCAATGAACCGTTATCAAATAATGCAATATTACCGTTGGGCATAATTAGTGGTGAGTGTTGACGCCAAGCCCATTCAAAATCAGCATGGTTAATATCACCTAAAAGCACTTGTTCATCATCAATCGTATTTCCGGAAGCATCTAAAGGCTGCAATAAAAAATCAGATAAATTCTCCTGTCTTTGGTTTTTGCCCCATGCTTTATGTGGTGCAAGAATCCATTTTACTTTATTATCGTAGCTAAGCTTTATTAATCCCTGGTATCTACTTGAAACGATTATCGTGTTGTCTTCTTCTGAAGCTATTACAGCATTTACGTGCGCCCAATTAATTCCAGCTCCTTTACTTTTTCCAGTAGCCAATAGCATCCTGTTTTCATCAAGTGATATTTTCAAGTCCCAAACGGTTAGAATTTCACCACCATCTTTCGCAATCTCGATGAGATAATCTTTATCAGTTAATTTTCCATCCAAATTCAAACTACCTTCTTTCGTTACATTAACCAGAAAATTCCCATTTTCTTTTACCTGAATATTATGATGAAATAAATATGGTGATGGAATAGGCCAGCTTGAAACGATATTTCCGAACATATCAATCTCATAAACTGAACTTGTACTTTTATCTGCAAAATATAGATTGCCATTTTTCAGAGGTTCTATTCCATTTCCATAGGATAAGTTTGTCAAAACGGGGTGTTCTTTCATATCGAGTACCCACCGTACTTCACCATCATTATCTATCATAAAAGGAATTGAGGCCTCCATGCTTGAAGGTCCTGGAGAACTAATTAAGGTTAATCCTTTCTCCATCTTTTCAGGAACTGAGCTTATTAGTTCTACTGAGGGGATTTGTAGGTTCTCAGCTAAGGGGGGGATATCAATAAAAACTGAAGTACGGGCTCTTTCATTATTCTCTTTATCCAAAAGAGTTATTTCAACCTGATTTTTATAATCTGGATAAAGTCCTAAAATCGAGATATCATGAGAAGTGTCCCAGGTGTCAAAAAAACCTTCAACTTTTTGAGAATTTTGTGTTTTGCCTATAACTGAAAATTTAATTTTCCCTTTAGTTGGGGTACTAAAAATCAATTGGGCTGAAAGAGGACAAACCCCCGAGGGATTAAGTGTAACATTCTCATTCAATGACAAAGTATCTCCTAACATCCCAACAATTAATGAAGTGTTATCATGAAAAAAGAGAGTTGCTTTCCAATTAACATTATCTTCTTCAATATTTTCAAGATTGATTGCGTCAAGAACTATGGTATCTGATTCAAAACAAAGAACTGTGTTGTCTAAATTGTATGAAATGTGAGTTAATAGTTTGCTGTTGGCATTTAGGTACTCTATTCTATTTTTAGAATCAAGAAAAGTTTGCTCGTCATATGAATCATCTTCACTACATGAAGCAATGATTACAAAAATTAAAATAAGCCAATAAGACGAAATTTTATTGTTGAATATATAACTACAATGTTTCATTGTTCTCTCCTCGTAAAATATAAATATTCGCATTGCGATATGAAGTTGCCAATCTTCGGTGTCTAGTGTTTATGATTGAGCCAGATAATGTATAAAAGCATAGCCATTCGATTAACGAACAGCTATGCCTATTTTTAAGAATAATTAATCCCAAAGATCGTTTTGTGTCATTGAAGGATTAGTCTCCAATTCCTTTGATGGAATAGGAAATACATAGTGTTTTGCAGCAAAAGTATTGGCCCCTTGTTTATCACGGGACTGGAATAAACTTTTCAAAGCACTAGGATCTTTATACCATCTCCTTAAATCATAAATGCGATTCTGCTCAAAAGTCAGTTCTAGTAACTTTTGATGATCGATCTCATCCATAATTGCAGATTTGTCTGACAGGTCTGTAGCAGTTTTAGCAGCTATACCAGCCCTGGTTCTAATACGATTAATATCTGCAATTGCTTCTGCATTATTTCCGTTTTGAGCTGCAGCTTCAGCATGCATCAATAAAACCTCGGCAAAGCGAAGAACTCGATGGTTTGCAGTTGCAGGAGATTGGGACCAATAATTATCAGCTCTGGACAGATTCCTGTAATCCGCTGTAAATTTACGCATTAGGAAACGTCCATGAGTAATTGTATCAAATGGAGTTTCTGGGTAAAGTCTAACAGTTTTACTTAGTGAAGAGTACCACAGATCATCAAAACTTTTATCTCCTCCATAAAATTGAACATCTTCTTCGCCAAATTCTGAACGTTTCCAGAAGAATGTGGTATACATTCTTTTATCAAATTTAGTATCAGAACCAGAAGGGCGTTCTTCTTCCAAAAATTCATTAACCAAATAGTTTGAAGGAACATATTTAAACCAGCCACCGCCACCTACAGGACCTACAAATTGAGGAAGATAACTATACATTGGTGAGTTACTGCTTCCTTCGCTCCAAGCTGCATATTGATTGCCATGTGGTTCATATGCCCATTCAAAAACAGATTCTTCATTAAACTCATTTGCTTCTGTGAAGTTATCCTCATATTCTGCAACCAAGTCATAACTAAACGGGCTTGTCATTAATAATTTAAATTCAGTTTCAGCTTTAGCATAATCTTCCGTATATAAGTAACTTTTTCCCAGATATGCAACTGCTGCACCTTTCGTTGCGCGTCCTAACTCTTCTGAAACTCTGGTTACAGGCAAGCCTGCTTTTGCTTCGCTTAAATCAGAAACAACCTGTGCCCACACATCAGCTGCGGGAGCTCTGTCAAGGTCATATCCAGTTGTAGTTTCAACAGGACTGGTTCTAAGAGGTACACTACCCCAGTTAGAAGCCAAATAGAAATATGCAAATCCTCTTAAGAATTTAGCTTCTGCAAATGAACTACCCCGGGGCAGAGCCCACGAGGTATCAAAAAAGAGTCAGTTG
>CBDVCE010000044.1:0-45195 GCA_965372405.1 uncultured Sunxiuqinia sp. | reverse complement strand
CAAACTTTCCTCTATACCCCGAGGCAGAGCCTCGAGGAATTCTCTTGATTAAGTCTTTAATTTTGGGTTTCAGCACCTTGCAAACATTGCACTCGTCTGTTGAAAAGTATGCTAACACTGCCGGATTGGTATTCAGGAGTGTCTCAAGATCTGATATTTTGGTAATTTCCTCAAACATTAATAATCATCAACAGCCAATAATAACAAAGTACAGGCCTGTTCTGTCTGGATGCCATTTTCATCAAGCAATCCTTCAAACTCTGTATTTTCAGTTCCTGGATTAAAAATAACCCTTTCAGGTTCTAGCCCAATTACATATTGATAATATTCTGGTTGGATTTTAGGACCAACATACAGGGTTACTGTATGTATGTCACTTATAGTCTCCTTCTCAATAAGAAATTCAACATCATCAACAGTTCCTTTTCGTGGAGCTAAAGCAACTACCGGATGGCCATGACTTCTTAATGCCTTGATTGCTTTATTTGAATATCGTTCCGTTTTTTCACTAGCACCAATAACAAGCGTCCTTTTCTTCATAACCCGATCTACTTAATCTTTAACGATTAGCACAACAGCATGAACAGATATTCCTTCTTCCCGACCTTCAAATCCAAGCTGCTCGGTAGTAGTCGCTTTTATAGAAATCGCATCCTCATCAACAGACAATACACTAGCCAAAGTTTGTTCCATCTCAGGGATGTAGTCTTTCAATTTTGGTTTTTGAGCAGCAATAGTCATGTCTACATTTCCAATTCTATACCCTTTAGTAGAGATTAACTCTTTCGTCTTTTTCAGAAGAATTTTACTGTCGATATTTTTAAAACTGGATGAAGTATCCGGAAAATGAAACCCGATGTCCCTCATTTTAGCAGCTCCCAGCATGGCATCGCAAAGCGCATGAATAAGCACATCGCCATCAGAGTGAGCAACTGTTCCTTTACGGTGTGGAATAAGAACACCGCCTAACCAGAGGGTTTCCCCTTCAGTAAGGCGGTGCACGTCATATCCATATCCTATTCTGATATTCATCAACGTCTTTGTTGATTAAATGCCTCTAAATCAAACGTAAGTGAAAACCTCAATGTGTTTTCTAAAGGATGATTACGTTCTGTTGGAACAAGGTATGAAAAATCGAGTGCAAAAACATTCAATTTTAAACCAGCACCAGCAGTTAAGAATTTACGATTCCCTTTGTTCTCATGCTCATAAAAATATCCGGCACGCAAAGCAAATTGTTCATTGTACATATATTCAACACCAAGTGAGACTGAAACTTCCTGAAGTTCTTCTTTAAATCCACCTGGAGCATCACCGAAAGAACTGAACAGACCGGCAATTACAGACTTATCACTACTAAATCCACTTCCACCAACAGCACCTCCAGTTCCAGCATTAGTCAAATTAACCGGGTTAGGAGTTGGCACCAATAATTTATTAATATCAACATTAAAAGAAATCGTATTGTATTTATCCATTTCGGTTTGATAACCTACACCCAGACGAAGATTCGTTGGGATAAAGTCTTTTGTAGCTCCATCGTTATAAGATATTTTTGCGCCAATATTTGAAATATTAATACCTGCGGTAAAAACGGACTCTTTTCGATTTGCGCGAAATTCATTTCTGTAGTAAAATGCAATATCTGCAGCATAAGAGTTACCTGGGAAAGATTCATTACCATCTCCCGTAAAACCAGCTGTTAAATCAGATCGAATAAAACGCAATGCTACACTACCAGAAAAAGTTTCAGATAATAATCGTGTATAGGCAACGTCGAATGCAAATTCATTTGGGTTCTTTGTTGCCAATTCTTGTCCCAACTCACTCATAAACACAATATCCCCCAATGAGAAATAACGCAAAGATGAACTTACAGTTTGAACATCATCTATCTTCTTGTAACCAACCAAATACGCCAGGTTGATATCATTAACTAAGTTTCTTAGCCACGGAGTATAAGATAATCCAACTCCCATTTCACTTTCAATGAAAGCATATTTTGAAGGGTTCCAGTGCTGTGAATGAATGTCTGCTGATGTTGCAACACCAACATCGCCCATCGCTCCACCTCTTGAGTCAGGAGCAATAGTTAAGAAAGGAACTCCAGTAGCAATTGTATTGGCACCAGTAGTCGAAGACTGTGCCTTCGTTTCTTTATTAATTGTTCCAAGTAAAATAATAGCTGCAATAATCGCCAGTAATCTTTTCATCTTAATCTTTTCAAAAATTGAGTTGCAAATATAAATGAATGTTTCGAGTTCTCAATTTGAAAACTCAAAATTGAAAACGAAAAACATTTATAAAAAGTATATCGTCCTGTGAGAATCTTATTTATTAATTATCATTCGTCCAGTTTTACTTGTTGAAGCACCGTCTTCAGCATCAATTGTAATTCGATATAAATAAGCTCCATTTCGATACAACATGGTACTGCTATTTACTTTCCAGAAGATTGGGAAACTTTTATTCCCATTAGAACCTTGATTTTGTGAAATCACTTCCAACAAGCTTCCTGAAATGTTAAAAATCTCAACACGCGTAGCAAATGTCTCATCCGGGCGATTGTGTTCAAAAACAAAGTTTGTAAAATCAGATAGTGGGTTCGGGTAACAATAAACCGTTTCAATCTCCAGATTTCCAGTAACTTCAAACTCGATTTCAATCTCCTTCGAATTATTTAATACATCCCATACTTTAAACCGTAATTTGTGTTTTCCAATACTCAAATTTTGTAATGGATAAACAATCTTCCCATCCGTGTAACTATCTTTTTCAGCCAGGTAGAAATCATTTAACACGATAACATTGCTATAATCATCATCTAAAACTGCTGTAATATCATGCCCAATACCCGTTCCAACCGTATTTATTCCATGTTCATCAAAAATTTCAGCATAAAGGATTGATGTTTTCCCAACTTTATCTCCACTCTTGAAAGTTTCTTCATTTAAATACAAAGTAACTTCTGGCCCTTCATTATCATTAATTACAATCCCCGAAGAACCACCAATATTAAAATCTTCAGTAAACCCCTGAGCATCTTGAAGTCCATTATCGGCATAATAAATAATTTTTCCTGAAGCAACGGAATAAGATATGTCTTTGGGTACGATAAAAGTAAATTCAAAGTTTCCATTCGCAACCGTTGAAACCCCTTTGTAAATGATATTATTCTGAACCTTAAAAGTCATGGGATTCTCGCCACCATTTCCAATGGTTTGAACGGTTTCAACCTTGTCATAAACAATAGGAACTAATTCTCCATTAAAATCATCCAATATATTACCGAGATGATCTGCGACACGACCTTTAACCGTTACTGTTGAAAGTGCAGAAATTGTCTCGGTTTGTTGCCCAACAGGTTTCCCATTTATTGTTTCAGTTAATACCTGATGTTTTGGATATGAAAGTCTAAGGGCAGGATCGGCAAGTAAAGTGAAATTTCGTTTATTGGTTCCGGTGTTAACGCCATTTTTTGAGCGCCTCATGATTTCACCCATTCGGAGATTCTCTCCATTTTCATCCTGACTAAAAACATGTTCGTAAAATTCTTTATTCAAAATGAAGTTTGGATTCGAATATACCAATCGAGTTGTACTAAATAGCCCAATGCCTCCACCATTTCTATTAAAAAGAATGTGTTCGCCTCCTGATTCTTCCTCCTCTAAATCGAAGCGACTAATTTCACAAGTTGCCGTTACAAAAATTGGAAGTTTGTTGTAATTCGACCAACCATCAATGTCATTAAGTTCAAGAACTTTTTCGTGAGCCAGAGCATTTTCATTCGCATGTCCAGTATAATTTAAGATGAGTGCTCCATTCTTTACCCGGTTATTAATAGCCACATTTACATCAGGATATCTTTCACCACCAGAACCACTCTCTTCAAGAAAAGCATCAAAGTATATCTTATCTGTAAAAAAGGAAGGATTATACTCATTAACACTATTTGCCATACTCTCGGCTTGTGTCATATGTGTATTGTAATCTTCATCATCACCAATAAAACAAACTACATTTCGCCAATTGCCCAGTGAAACTGTATCAACGTAATTTTTAATTTTATTGACAACTGTTTGAGCCTGCTCTACAGTATTTGCAGGAATTCGTCCAATTCCCAAATCAATTAAGCCTGAAAATTCGCCCTCCCCAGAATCCATTAACGCAAAGAAATCATCAGTTACAAATGAAGCCGTTGGCAACAATGAATTGACTGACTGATAGGTTGGCAGAAAATTATGTCCATACCCTAGAATGTCTTTATTATCAAAACTTCCATCTCCAAGAAATAAGACATATTTAAACTGTCCATTGCCTCGATCGTAGCACATCCGCAAAAAGTTTCGAATACCTGCAACATCAGGCAAACCACTTGAAAATTCATTATAGATAAGTTCAGGTTGAACAACCTGTACATTCATACCATCTTGTTCTAAATGAAATTGCTTTAATTCATTTGCCTGACTTTCAAAATCAGGATGAGTAATGATGATCATTTCTGCGATGCTTGAAGCATGAAGATTTTGTTTTTCAACATTCTCGACAAACTCAGGTGCTGGAAAACTTCCATTTGAATAAAATGCAATAAACTCTTTTAATTCTGATGAAGACGCTTTAAAAAGGGCTTGCCCTCCCATAACATTTTTCACCACTTCCTTTGGATTTGTATAATCAGTAATATCCCAGATTAGAACATTATCGTTTGTTACTTCTAGTTGATAACTTGCAATATTCCCATCGCCATAACTACTTATATCCCTAAAGATTAACTGATCATTATCCAAGTTCAAATTACGAATGTAATTAACAGCTATAAAATCCAACCAGCCATTGGAAGAACTATTTGAGCTCTGATAGGTAAGTTCTACTGTTGTATTCGATTGTGGATTATTTACCTCAAAAATTTCATAGTTTAGAGAGGCATACAATGATTCAGCTGCACTTGTATTAACTGCAAGAAAATCAAGCTCTCCTACACTGCTTCCTCCAATTGAAACGTCAAAAGACGATGAGCTTGATGAACGCCCAGCTCCTTCCACCCAAACTTCAATCGGATTACCAGCTGACAAATTTGCAAATAAAAAAGAATATGATTTTTTAGATGATTGACTAAACTTGTCCCCAAACCAGCGTCTCCCTGATTTGATTAAGTTCTCTTTCTCTTCTTCAAAAAAGGTAAAATCATTAAATTCAGTAACTGTATGTGTTGCAGCTCCCGTTTCTTCAGGAAGTATTTCTATACCCTTTGAATTTCCGGCATCTGTCAAATAATAAAATGCATCATCTGAATAATCATTTAGCTCATGTTTAAAAATCCCTTCAGATGCGTTCCATTTCAAGCCAACAGTACCTGTTGAATAGAAAAACAGATTCTCCGAATCATGCCAAATCGCATTTTGCTGCAAATCATCGTAATAAAAATCATCATTCATTTTTGGTAGCACATAGCCTCCATTACCATATAGGTTGACATTTGAAGGATTTGAAAAACCCCAAGAACTAAGCTGGTCATAGGTTATTTTATGAATTCCCTGATTTGTAGTTTTAATTTTCACCCATGTTCCATTGGCTAAAACAGAAGATGCTTTCCAATCTGCTTTAGCTTTAATAGCGATTGACTTTGTTGTGATACTATCTGAAATTTCAAAACTAAATGAAATCAGTTTTTTTAATTGCCCATCTTGAAAAATGATAGGAACAAATTCAAGCAATACGACCCGATTATAAACTGATTGTATGTATTTAGGTTGGATATTTAGCTCCGATGAAATCCTTTTTGCAACTCTTGACTCAATATTTTTCTCAATATTTTCGAATACCAGATTGCTAATCTTTATACTTTCGCCTGCGTTAATCGCAATCGTTTCTGTAAAAACAGGCAAATTAAATTCATTGATGTAAGCACCATTAAAATTTGCAACTGGCCCGGAAAAATTAGAGTCGCTCTCTGTTTCCCAATTAATTTTTCGTTGGAAATCTTCACCATAAAGGCCTGAACAAAAAGACACAATAAGTAAAAGAAGTATATATTTCTTCATCGGCATAATTCGTCAATACAAAAATGAAACGTCACAACAATTACAATATTGTAATCAATTTCGAGTTAAATAAAAATAAAAATCCCTGAAACAAATGTCTGGGGAACGACAAAAATACAAAGAGTAATCAACAATTACTTATTAAAAAGTTATACAAATCAAACAATAACAATTGAACATTTTAGTTATATTTGTGAATGTTAAAATCAACCTGAAAGCGATAACAAAATGAAATTTAAGGCCATATTTTTCTTTGCACTAGCCATTATGATGGCTGGTTGTGGATTGTTAGGTAATAAAGGTGGTGGTTTCGGAAAAAAAAGTGGTGCTTCAAAAACCACTGGCTGGAACTACAATGACCCTGATAACGGAGGGTTTCAAACTGACAATGATTACCAGCAGGCTCTAGGGCCTGGTCTTGTTTTTATTGAAGGTGGTACCTTTACCATGGGACGAGTAGAGCAAGATGTTATGTATAGTTGGAATAACCAACCTCGCAGGGTAACAGTTGCTTCATTTTACATGGATGAAACTGAAGTTTCGAACCTTGATTACCGTGAGTACCTATTTTGGCTAACCCGTGTTTATCCAAATAACCCTGAAAAGTACAACGAAGCATTGCCTGACACTCTTGTTTGGCGTGAAGAATTGGCTTATAACGAGCCATATATTAATAATTACCTTCGTCATCCTGCATACAGTGACTATCCAGTCGTAGGTGTAAGTTGGGAACAATCTGATGTGTATTGCAAGTGGCGTACAGATCGAGTAAACGAACAATTATTAATTGATCGGGGTGTGATTAACCATGATAATGCACAAGGTGGACAAAATGTCTTCACAACTGAAACGTACCTTGCAGGAATGTATCAGGGTACTGATGGAGACAGACCAATTGAAGATGCAACCGGAGCTGCCCGACGTGTACGTTGGGAAGACGGGTTATTGCTTCCGAACTATCGTTTACCGACTGAAGCTGAATGGGAATATGCAGCATATGGATTAATTGGAAACACCGAAGGGGAACTGCTTACAGATCGTAAACTCTACCCATGGAATGGTTCTTATCTTCGCAGTGATGGTAAAAAAGAACGAGGACGCATGATGGCTAACTTTACTCGTGGACGTGGTGACATGATGGGTATGGCTGGCGCACTTAATGATAACGCAGACATTACGGCACCTGTATTCTCATACGAACCGAACGATTATGGTCTATTTTGCATGGCTGGTAACGTGAACGAATGGGTTGCAGACGTTTATCGTCCGCTTAGCCAAATTGACATGAACGAATTTCAGCCGTTCCGTGGGAATGTCTTCACTCAGCACCGCCGAGATTCGAATGGCAATCTTGTTCGTGATGAGTTCGGTGAACTAATTAAAGATACTATTGCAGATTACAGAAACTTCAAAGACGGTGACTACAGCTCGCAAGTTATTGAAGGACAAGACTGGAAAGGATTTAAAGATCAACTTAAAACCGAGGACATGTATGTTCAGGCTAAAGAACAGGAAGAAGGTTTTACTTCATTGATCACAGATAATGTAAGAGTTTACAAAGGTGGCTCATGGAAAGACCGTCCATATTGGTTGATTCCTGGCACACGCAGATTCATGCCTGAAGTAGAGGCTGCTAGTGATCTTGGTTTCCGCTGTGCGATGACGCGTGTTGGAAGTCCTGAAGGATTTTAAAAAATACAGATAAACCCTGAAACCTCATTTGAAAAAATGGGGTTTTCTTTTTTAAAAGACTCAAGAATATGACTACAGAGCAGATTTATTCCGTTTTTTGCAAACATCCTGTTATTTCTACAGACACCAGAAATATTATAAAAGATTCTATCTTTTTTGCATTGAAGGGAGCCAACTTTGACGGAAATAAATTCGCTCACGAAGCCCTGGAGAAAGGTGCAGCATATGCTGTAGTTGATGATAAAAAACAAAAAGGAAAAATAAATCATATTGTGGTTGATGACGTTTTAAGCAGTCTTCAACTTTTAGCAAACTATCACCGAAAACAACTCGCAATACCTATTATTGGCATTACCGGTACAAATGGAAAAACAACTACAAAAGAGTTAATTGCAGCTGTTCTTCAGAAGAAATACTCAACTTCATTTACACAAGGAAATCTAAATAACCATATAGGTGTTCCCTTAACTCTGCTGAGAATGACATCAAAAACAGAAGTTGGTGTTGTTGAAATGGGGGCTAATCATGTTGGAGAAATTTCTGAACTGTGCAATATTGCAGAACCAGACTTTGGTTTGATAACAAACATTGGCAAAGCTCATCTTGAAGGGTTTGGTTCTTTTGACGGGGTTGTAAAAACCAAGTCGGAACTATATGATTTTCTAAGAACTCATAAAAAACCTTGTTTCGTCAATTCTGACAATGAGCTATTGTTAGTACAAGCAAAAGGGCTGAATCAACATTCATATGGAAGTTCTGACAAAGCTGAACTTATAGGTCATCCAGAAAAGTCTGGTTATTACCTTACCGTAAAAGCACTTTTTCCAAAAGGCTGGTTGTATCTTAAATCAAAATTGATTGGGGCTTACAATTTCGAAAATATTCTTGCAGCCACACGGGTGGGATTGGAGTTCAATGTCGACCCTTTACAAATTCAAAAGGCGATAGATGAATATCAACCTAGCAATAATCGTTCACAGCTAATTAGTAAAGGCAGTAACAAAATCATTATGGATGCATACAATGCCAACCCAACAAGTATGGCAGCATCTTTAACTAACTTCTTTAAAATTGATCATCCCAAAAAAATATTGATACTTGGCGACATGCTAGAGCTTGGCGATGATTCCCCTAACGAGCATCAAAAAATTGTAGAGTATATTGAAAATGAAAAAATACTCTACATCTTTTTAATTGGCAATCAGTTTAAAGAAACAATTTCTGATAAAAAAACGAAGAAGTTCGATAACATCGAACTTCTTCATAACTATCTATATCAACAAAAAAATGTTGAAGATTCTTTAATACTTATCAAAGGCTCAAGAGGAATTCATTTGGAAAGAATTCTTGAGCTATTATAACAGATCAACCTCTCAAAAACTGATCGTCAATTAGTTTGCTGTGGGTTTCTCTACCTTTAAAACTTCTGTAATTGCTTGCTCAAAAGATTCTTTTGGAAGAGCTCCTTGTGCCATTTGTGGTTGCCCATCTTGTGGGACAAACAAAAGTGATGGAATGCTTTGCACTCCAAACATAGCTGAAAGCTCGCGCTGATCTTCTGTGTCAACTTTGTAAATCCTCAAAGTGTCACCATACTCCTTTTGCAACTCTTCTAAAACAGGTGCTACCGTCTTACAAGGTCCACACCAGTCAGCATAAAAGTCAATTAAACACGGTACACTACCTTCATATTTCCAATCTTTATTTGCTTCAAAATCGAAAACCTTTTCTTTGAATGTCTCTTTAGTCAAATGTTCTAACATGGTATTTTGCTTTTTATTTATTACAAATATATTTATTTTTTTACATATCTAGATATCAATCATTGTGCCAATTTATTTATCTTCATAAATAACATATAAGCTATAGAAATAATTGTAATTTTGTCACGATTTTCAACCAAAATGTCATGCTTTTTATTTTTCAGCATGTTAAAGCGGATTGTTATTTCATGAAGAAACATCTATCACACCAAATATTTAAGATCATCTCTGATGAGGCTGATAAACTCGGACAAGAATGCTATGTAATTGGAGGATTTGTCAGGGATATTCTTTTAAAGAGAAACTCCAAGGACATTGACGTAGTCACACTTGGAAGCGGGATTGAACTTGCCAAAAAGGTTGCCAAACAAATTGGATCGAATACACCAGTAAGTATCTTTAAGAATTTTGGCACTGCCATGCTGAAATACAAAGGAATGGAAGTGGAGTTTGTTGGTGCCCGAAAAGAATCATACAAGGAAGACTCAAGAAAACCATCGGTTGAAAACGGGACATTGGAAGATGACCAAAAAAGGAGAGATTTTACAATTAATGCGCTTGCTATTTGCCTAAATGCAGATCAGTTTGGGGAAATGACTGATCCGTTTAATGGTGTTTCTGACCTGGAAAAGAAAATAATCCGTACTCCGCTTGATCCAATTATAACATTTTCAGATGACCCGTTGAGAATGATGCGTGCCATTCGGTTTTCAACTCAACTCAATTTTAGCATCGAGGAAGAAACCCTTCAAGCAATTAGTACCAATAAAAATCGCATAAAGATCGTTTCAAAAGAACGAATCATGGATGAACTGAATAAGATCATCCTTGCAGACAAACCATCAAAAGGTTTTAAATTACTGAATAACACAGGGCTGCTAGAACTTATTTTCCCAGAACTGTATGCCATGAGAGGCAGAGAAGAAATTGATGGAATTGGGCACAAAGATAACTTTTTTCATACCCTCGAAGTACTGGACAGGATTGTCCCAAACACCGATAATTTATGGCTTAGATGGTCTGCTTTATTGCACGACATAGCTAAACCCAGAACCAAGCGTTTTGTCCCAAAACAGGGATGGACTTTTCGTGCTCATAACTTCGTGGGTGCTAAAATGATTCCCGGATTATTTAGGAGAATGAAGCTTCCTTTAAATGAAAAGATGAAGTATGTTCAAAAAATGGTTTCTCTTCATATGCGACCGATTGTTCTTTCAGAGGAAGAAGTTACGGATTCCGCAGTAAGAAGACTCTTATTCGAAGCTGGTGATGATATTGACGACCTAATGACACTTTGCGAAGCTGATATCACTTCTAAGAATTCAGATAAGGTCAAACGCTATTTGAAAAACTTCCAGCTTGTCAGAGAGAAATTGAAAGACCTTGAAGAACGTGACCACATTCGTAATTTCCAACCTCCTGTTTCAGGTGAAGAGATCATGGAAGTATTTGGACTCTCTCCATCACGTGAAGTTGGTATTTTGAAAAGCTTAATTAAAGAGGCAATCCTTGATGGTGAAATTCATAACAATTACGAAGAAGCATTTGCATTTATGATTATAAAAGCAAAAGAATTTGGATTAAAACCAGTAAAAGATTAATCTGAATAAACGAGCTTTAAACGAATTGGCAAATGGTCACTAAAACCACCTTGGTACTTCATACCATAATAGGTTCGAAATAATCGTTTCCCCAGAAATTTTGGATCATCCTCCAGCAAATAATTCAAACTAACAATACGGACATCATCAGGGTTTGCAATCCAATTATTATGGTCTGAAAGTAAATTATCTGTAACAAGAATCTGATCAAATACCACCCAGCTCTGACGATGTTTCAATGTCCCTTTTCCTTTCCATTTCGAAGACAAATTAACCAATTCATTAGTACCCGATTGATTATCTACTGAAACTGCCTGTAATGACTCTGACATACTTTTGTTATTTGGAGAATCATTAAAATCTCCCATCAATACAATTTTCGGACATGTATATTTTTGCAACAGTTTATCAATTTCAGATCTTAATTGCTTCGCTGCACCAATTCGCTTATGTTCTGTCTCAGACTGTCCTCCATAGCGAGATGGCCAATGATTGAAAAAAACATGCAAAGTATCTTTTGGTAAAAGTTCGAAACATGCGTAAAGAATTTCACGAGAGCGCATTGTTTGTCCATCTTCATCTTTTAATGGGATATATTGAAAAAAAATCGGCTTACACTGATCGCTTCTGTAAAGCATAGCAACATCAATGCCTCGTGCATCAGGCGAATCCTTGTGCACAATTTGATAATTGAAATTTTGAAGCGGAGTTTTATCGATCAATTCATCCAATACAAAACGATTCTCAACTTCACATAAACCAATAATATCAGGCATCTTAAACTCACAAGAAGATAAAATTACTTTACTGATATTTGATATCTTCTTTTGAAACCTGCGTTTTGTCCAATGGCGAATACCTTGAGGCAAAAATTCATCATCCGAAGTCTCTGGATCATCAAATCTATCAAACAGATTTTCTACATTGTAAAAAATGATATTGAACTCTTCTCCACTATTTGAAGTTTGCGCAAATGAATTGGCAGTAAACATGAAGGAAAGTAAAAATGTAAAAAGGGGTGATTTCATAAAATATTAGTCCGAAGGTTTTTCAATCCTCTCGTAAGCGCCTAAGTCAGGTGCTACATCTTCTGTCCTGCTTTCATTCTTAAGATCAAAAGGAAACCTTGCCCCTATCTGAGATGAACCAGCATCTTTTGCAGGACTTAAGGTATCTAATTCAAAATTGAGTTTTTCGTATGGATCTACAAACTTTGGATCAATTCCTTTAAGAATATTATCAAAGTTCGTTTTTTTGTCAATATTAAATGTATCTGAAAGCTGTAACAAACAATGATCAAATTTGAAATTGAATTCTGCTTCATCAGATCGTCCAAGTTCCACTTCATTACCTGAGCCAACATTTCCTGTAATAATACAATTTCCGAATTTTGCGTTTGACATGTCTCCAACATAAGTTTCACTTCCTCCACCTTCCTGATCAATAATCAGCAAGTTTGAAAGTACCAAGGATGATGTTGATCTGGGTCGGGTAGAAAAACCTCCCCAATAATTTGCAATAGTCGTATGGTTAAACTCATAATCACCACCTACAAGTAATGCTGCACCGTAAAACCCACAATTTGTAATTAAACAATTATCAGCCTTAATCTCTGATTTTAATGCAAAAATACCTGCATAGGCCATATTCTGAATCTTAACACCTGAAAGGTTAGCACTGGCAAAACCGTCATTTTCAATCGTACCAACCTGCAAGCCTATATTTGCATTTTTAATTTCAACATGCTTAAACGAATTATTATGGCTGCCTGAGAAAAGCAAAACACCATTCCACTGATCAGGTACATCTTCATAGACATCTTCAAGCCTGTCTCCTTGCAAAACAATTGGCTCTTCGGCTGTACCTTCTGCTTTAATATTTCCTTTTACAAACAATCCTGCTCCATCATGAAAATATATTTTAGCTCCTCGCTCAATTGTTAGAGTAGCCAAACTATCAACATACGCATAATTGTACACAAGATATGGTTTATCAGCAGCCCATGTTGAAGTTGTTATTTTGGCGTCTTTAATCAAATGAAAATCTTGTCCCCATGCAACCAAATCAACATCCTGAATATTGGCATTCGTAATGAATTCAATTGAATCCTGAACAACCATTGGGAAATTTCCTCCATTAGGATCAACAGTCACTTCAACAAAAATGTAAATACTATCATTCGGGGGTATCTCCAGATCCAATAATTCATCAGAAGCAAAACCATTAATATTCAACCTAAAATTTGAATTATTTCCTCCAGCCAATTTCACACTTGAAATCAACACTTTTTGATCATATGGATTATAGACACGGAGATTTTTTGTAGTTGAACCAATACTTGTAAAAATTGTATCGAACATTACGGTATCAGCTGAGAACCCAAGCTGCACATCAGATGAAGAGATATATCTTTCATCTTCACACGAGATCAGACAAGCCAGGGTTAATACTGTTACGATAATGTTTAAGATTCTTTTCACAGGTAATTTTAGATTTAACGGTTTTAGTTACCAGTTTAGTATTGTAAAAATACTAAATGATTTTACATTTTTTAACATTTCTTTACAAGAAGAGTTGAATCAGACCCCTATTATTTACTTTTTATTAACAAGAGACCCAAAATCATGAGCAATGCATTTAGAATAAGAAGCTCAAATCCAAACTCGTAACCGTAAAATAGTTGTTTCGAAAAACTTGAAATCAAATAGGTCAATAATGGTGAAGCAATAGCTATTAAGGGCACTAAATGATCCTTTACTTTTCTATCAAAAAACATACCGTAAATAAATAATCCCAAAATTGGTCCGTAAGTATAGCCAACTGCCTTAAAAACAGCCATAACAACGCTTTGGTTATTTATAATTTTAAATGCAATAATTACTAAAATCAAAATTATAGAAAATGCGACATGCACCAGAGTCCGAGTTCTCTTACTATTTGGAGATTGTTGAACATCCATCCCTAAAAAATCAACACAAAAAGAGGTAGTTAAAGCGGTAAGAGCAGAATCTGCACTAGAAAAAGCAGCTGCTGTTATCCCCAGTAAAAATGCCACACTAACAGCCATCCCCAAATGATTTAATGCAAGCAATGGATAAAGCTTATCTGTTTCTTGTGGTATTTCAATTCCTGTTGATAAGGCAAATTGATGCAGTGCAACTCCCAAACTTAAAAAAAGTGTTACAATTAAAACAAAAGAAGCACTAAACACCAACATGTTCTTCTGAGCTGCCGGCAACGAACGACAAGTCAGATTCTTTTGCATGATGTCCTGATCCATCCCATTAATTGCCAAGGCTGTAAATATTCCTGCAATGAATTGTTTTGGAAAAAAACTGGGTGAGCGCCAGTCCCATGAAAAAATCGTAGACATCTTATCTCTACTGATATTCTCAACCATCTCCAAAAATCCAAAATTCATTTCCCTTGAGACCTGAACTAAAGTAAAAATCAAAGCAAGCACTAAAAAAGTTGTCTGCAAGGTGTCAGTCCAAACAATGGTTTTAATACCTGCCCGAAAGGTGTACAACCAAATCAATAATACACTAATACAAACTGTAACTGGAAATGGGATTCCAAAAGCATCAAAAAAAGCAAGTTGGAGTACTAATGCTACCAAATAAAAGCGAAAAGCTGCCCCAATCAGTTTTGAAATTAAGAAGAAGAAAGAAGCCGTTTTCCTACTCAAAAACCCCATCCTTTCCTCTAAAAACGAATAAATAGAAATAAGCTTCAACTTGTAATAAAAAGGCAATAAGATAAATGCGATGAGCCAAAAGCCTACCAAATTTCCAAACACAAATTGCAGATATGAAAAAGCAGAATTTCCAACTTCTCCAGGCACCGAGATAAACGTTACTCCTGAAAGTGTTGCCCCCAACATTCCATAAGATACTAAATACCACGGAGATGACTTATTGGCATTAAAAAAACTTAGCTGATCAGCATTTCTTGAAGTCAGCCAAGAAATTATCATCAGCAAAACAAAATAAGCAGCAACAATTGAGAAAAACGATAATGGGCTCATACTATTTATTCAAAGTCAGGATACAACAAATATTTTTTTCTAATAGTTAAGTATTTATTCAAATCAGCAGTCCAGCTATCTTCAATTTCATTCAGACTTTTCCCTTCTCTTATATCAGTTAAAAGCTGATCAGTTCCGGCCAATAAATTTAACCAACGTTCTGAACTAATAAAATCTTTTTCATTCTGAAATTTATGAAAGAAATCTAGAAAATACAAAAGTGAAAAACGATGATTCATCGCTTCATCCCGCATGTCAATTCCATAGCAAACTTTTCCTTCTTGCTTCGGATTTTTAGCCATTCCCGGGATACTTTCTGGCGTAAAACTAAACTTCCCAAAAGCTTTATCAGGATAACCAATCACTTGAAAAGGGAATTGTGTTCCGCGGCCAATACTTGCATGGGATGCTTCAAAAAAACAAAGTGACGGATACAAGCGTACACTCAAATCATTGGGTAAATTAGGCGAAGGTTTCACTTTTAAGCTCCAGCTAGATTTGTGAGTATAATTTAATACTGACACAACGTTTAACTTGCATGTCAATCCATTTTGCAACCATAATTCACCATTAATCATTTTTGCTAACTCACCTACAGTACAACCATGAATCACAGGAATCGGGTGCATTCCCACAAATGACTTAAAATCCTTTTTCAATACAGGGCCAGCTACATAATCTCCATTCGGATTTGGCCGATCAAGAATAATTAATTCTTTGCCATTCTCGGCACAGGCTTCCATTACATAGTGCAAAGTGCTGATGTAAGTATAAAACCGAACACCGACATCCTGAATATCAAAAATCAATAAATCAAGATCATCAAGCTGTTCCTTTTTTGGTTTTTTATTTTCTCCATAAAGCGAAACAATTGGCAATTCGGTTTTATTATCACGCTGGTCTGAAATTTTTTCGCCTGCATCCGCATCACCACGAAAGCCATGCTCAGGACTAAATACTTTTATTACCTGAACTTCATTATTCAAAAGAAAATCAAGTAAATGTTGGTCTTCAACTAACGAACTGTGATTAACAACAAGCCCAACTCGTTTATTTTTTATTAAATGAAGATATTTTTCGGGCTGTTCAGCACCTGTTTTGATTTGTTTTGAATGACAAGAAAAAGTGATCAAAACGAGTACAAATATTGTCAAGATACGCATAGTAAGTTCCATTCAGTTCCTACGAAAGTAAGAAAAGCAATCCGAAGGCTATACTTTCTTTCCCTGAATCTTTCTATTTTTACCAATTGAAATATCTCAAACGATGAAAAACCTAATCCGTCTTTTTTCTCTTTTTGTTCTAGTCTTGAACAACTCTTTTATTCAAGGACAAAATCCTCCTGAATTTGTAAGATACCTTAATCATAGCTGGGTAGATTCCTGCATACAAACAATGAGTCTCGAAGAAAAAGTTGGACAACTTTTTATTATTCAGGCATATGCAAACAAAGAAATTGATCAATACAATAATCTTTTCGATCAAGTTGAAAAATATCACCCAGGTGGAGTTATTTTCATGCAAGGTGAAGCAGATAAACAGATTATCCTAACCAATAAGCTGCAAGATAAAAGTGCACTCCCACTTTTAATTACAATGGATGCTGAATGGGGTCCCGGATTTAGACTAAAAAACACACCAAAATATCCGGTTCAAATGGCATTGGGCGCAATTAACAATGATAGCCTCATTTATCAGATGGGGGTGGACATTGGCAATCAGCTAAAAAACTTGGGGATTGGAGCAAACTTCGCTCCAGTTGCAGATGTAAACAATAACCCAGACAATCCCGTAATCAATTACCGCTCATTTGGTGAAAATCCAAACTTAGTAGCCCAAAAAAGTTGGATGTATGCTAAAGGACTTCAAGACGCAGGGATACTTGCTGTTGCCAAACATTTTCCAGGTCATGGAGATACAAAAACAGATTCACATCTGGGACTTCCTGTCATTCCTCATTCTGCCGAACACCTTGACACTACCGAATTAAAACCATTTATCCACCTCATTAACAAAGGGATTAGTGGCATTATGAGTGGTCATCTACATGTAGAAGCTTTTGATCCCGAACAAAAAACACCAGCATCACTTTCAAAGAATATTATTCGGAATAAATTAATTGATGACTTAGGTTTTAGTGGATTGATTATTACCGATGCTATGAACATGCATGGAATAACGAAACTTCATTCTCCCGGCGAAGCTGCAGTTAAAGCATTGCAAGCAGGAAATGATATGATTGAAATTACACCAGACCTTCCAACGTCAATCTCAAGTGTTGTTGAAGCTGTAAAAGCTGGGGAAATTTCGCATTCATCTATTGACTGGAAATGTCGTAAAATACTCGCTGCAAAAAAATGGCTAAAACTGGATAATTTTAAACCAATCAAGCCCATCAATCTCAATCAACCTAAATATGATTTAACAAAACGTTTGTTGCACGAGAAATCACTAACTCTCATCAGGAATAAAAACAATTTGCTGCCTTTGCAAAAGATTGACACCTTGAAAATCGCTACAGTTTCAATCGGTAGATCTACAAAAGGATCATTTCAATTGATGATTGATAACTACACTACGGCTGATCATTTTCTATTACCTAAACAAGCCAGCGATACTGACATCCAAAAGTTATATGACCATTTGAAAAATTACAACCTAGTTATTTGTGGAATTCACGATCTCAATCTTAGTCCGAAAAACAATTTTGGAGTTGAACCGTCAATCAACAAGTTTCTAATTCAATTAAAAACCAAAAAGAAGATAATAGCTCTCTTTGGTAATCCTTATGCCCTCAAATATATTCCTGAGGCAAAAAACAGTGATGCACTTCTTATAACTTATCAGGAAAATCAAATAACTCAGGAGCTAGCTCCACAAGCAATATTTGGAGCTATTGATGTAAATGGCAAACTACCAGTTTCTATAAACAATCAATTTAAAACTGGCAATGGTATTCAACTTAAAAAGAATGGACGTTTAAAATATACGATCCCTGAAGAATCTGGAATTTCATCAAATTTGTTAGAGCACAAACTTGATTCGCTAGCTTTGGATGGACTTAAAGAGAAAGCATACCCTGGATGCCAGATTTTAGTCGCAAAAAATGGTAAAGTAATCTTTCACAAATGCTATGGGTACTACACTTTCAATAAGAAAAAGCCAGTCATTAAAGAAAGCATCTACGATTGGGCTTCAGTAACTAAAATCACTGGTCCCTTACCCGCCCTGATAAAATTGCACGGTGAAAAGAAATTTAAGCTAGACGTTCCATTTTCTTTCTTCTACTGGCCTGACTTTAAGGATAGCAACAAAAAAAATCTTACAGCCCGTGAAATTTTAGCTCATCAGGCAGGCTTACAACCTCACATTCCATATTGGACAAATACCTTGCGACAAAATGGGAAATTAAGAAGAAGTGTTTTCAAATCTCAACCTTCAAGCCGATTTGATTTACGTGTTTCATCAAAACTATACATGAAAAGAAAATACCTTAAGAACATGTTTGATGAAATCAGAGAATCAGAGCTATTAGAAAAGAAAGAATACAAATATTCAGGCCTTATCTATTATCTATTTCCAACAATTATTAAAAACCTGACTGGAACGGAATATGAACAATACTTAAAGGAAACTTTTTACAGACCACTTGGAGCAAACACGATCACTTTTAATGCCTACAAACATTTCCCTAAAGAGTTGATTATTCCGACAGAAAATGACAAGTATTTCAGAAAGGAATTATCACAAGGGTTTGTTCATGATGAAGGGGCTGCAATGATGGGTGGCGTTTCTGGAAATGCAGGTCTTTTTGGAACGGCTAATGACTTAGCTAAACTCATGCAAATGTATTTACAGAAAGGATTCTACGGAGGAGAACAATTCCTCTCATCAGAAAGTATGAATGAATTTACACGCATTCAATATCCCGAAAACCAGAACCGCCGTGGTCTTGGTTTTGACAAACCTTATATCAACAATCATGAAAATGAGTTGAAAGATGCTTATCCTGCAGTAAGTGCTAGCCCCAATAGTTTTGGACACAGTGGCTATACTGGAACTTTCACATGGGTTGACCCGAACAACAAGCTACTTTTTATCTTTTTTTCAAACAGGGTACATCCCACCAGAGACAATTCAAAATTATACGATCTTAACTTAAGACCAGCCTTGCACCAAGCCATTTATGACAGTATGAAATAGCAACAAGTTACTTCCATAAGTAATCATTTTTAAGAAATAAGAAACAGTGCTTTCATTCCTTAAAAATTGTTAAAATGTTATTTAACATGATTGATCCGAGCTATTGAACAGGACTCCCTGAACTGCCCCATTTAAAGAGGTTTGGAACATTCATTTAGGTTTCATTTTTGTTGAAAATAAATATTGAGACCTCCTCACACATTAGAACTTAACAGTGCACTTTACGTTATTAAATTATTAATTCTAATTTTATGTAGAGTTTTTAAAGAATCTATATTAATAATTATAAAATTTTACTGTCATGGAGAAGAAAATAACATTTAATGAGCTTCGTAAGATCAAAGACAGTTTGCCTGACGGTTCGATTCGTCAGATTGCGCAGGAGTTTGAAATGGAAGTGGAAACCGTCAGGAATTATTTTGGAGGCGCAAATTATGAACGTGGTAAATCAGTAGGAATTCATATTGAACCTGGACCAAATGGTGGGATTGTTTTACTGGACGACACGAAAATCTTAGAACGAGCACAAGAACTTTTAGCTCAACTCAACTAAAGACATTAAAAATATTTATTTTTGAGCTGCCTTATTTTATAGGGCAGTTTTTTTTTGAACCAATTTAAACCAAAATCATGAAGAAATTATTAATGCTTCTTACACTCTCGATACTTTTAACATCGGGCTATGCACAAAAACAGCTTTTTAACGGGAAAAATCTTAAAGGATGGGAAATTTTTATTGGATCATCCATCAAAGGATTTGAAGAATTAAAAGAAAAAGCAACCCCTGAGTCAATCTATTCTATTTCTGAAATGGATGGACAAAAAGTTATCCATATTTCCGGAGACGTGAATGCATCAATTGCAACAAAAAAATCATTTAAGAACTATCATTTGCGCCTTGAATTCAAATGGGGAGATAAGGTATATGGACGCAGAAACAGTGGACTCCTATATCATAGCTTTGGTGATTTCGGAGCAGCTTTCGGCACCTGGATGACTAACATTGAACTTCAGTTAATGCATGACAAACTTGGTGATACTTATTTAATGAATAATACCTATTGCGAAGCTGATGTCAATCAAACTGAAGATGAAAAGTTTATTTTCGCCAATGGAGCTTACACGAAAAAGTTTGGGAAAGACTTTAACGGACAAAGTATTACGAAAGCTATTGATTCTGAGAAACCTTTAGGCGAATGGAATACTGTTGACCTTTATTGCTTTGGGAGAACTGCTATTCATGTTGTAAATGGAACTGTAGTCATGATTAACAAGAACTGTGGTGTTTTTGAAAACGGACAAGTAAAACCACTTTCTGAAGGAAAAATCCAAATTCAATCTGAAGGTGGCGAAATGTATGTCCGCAAAATTGAGATTGAAAAAATCAAAGCACTTCCAGAATTATAAAATATATCAGTATAAAGAAAGTGCCCGCATTTGTGAATGCGGGCACTTTCTTTTGATTACCTTTTGACATGCAGACTGTATCAATTTTGGGAGGGCATATCATAAATCTTTTTACCATTAGCAATTGCTGAACGACTTTCTTTTTCAGTGTTAGCACGATCAATGTATTTTCGCAAAACTCGCTGATGCTCTTCACAAGGAACAAACCCTTCCATATCAGCCCGTGGTGTTTCTTGCAACTTCTTATTTCCTTGCTTAATAATAGCCAAAGCTTCAGAATACTTAACTCCATCATCCTTTATAGAACTTAGGCATGGACTAAGCTCAGGCCTTTCGAAGCTAATTTGAGGGCCCAACTTCCTGCCATGTCCTTTCAATTTATTAAACTCGACACCTGTTAGTTCACCTAAACGATTAAGTTGCTCATTTGTGATTGGGCTTCGACCTGCGGGATTATTTGGATACGCAGTTTCATACTCAGGATAATAAACTCCATTAAGATCCATCCATGTATACAATACTTGTTTTTCTTCCTCTGTCAACTTAATATCATGATGATTGGATTCAATCACCTCAGCAAGTTTACTTTGATGAGAACCCCAGGAATAAGCCTTTTGGATATCAGAAGGGCCAGCACCAACACATTTTATTTTTTTCTTAACATACAAATCGACGTATGAGGCATTGAAATATGGATTCTTATCACCAGCTAAGATTAATTTCTCACCAGCTTCTTTCCCAAAATCATGACACTGAATACATGACTTATCAAAAATAGGTTGTACATCTCGCAAATAATTAAACTTTCGAGTTTGGCCTTTCCAACCATTCATTTTTTGAGGTGAACTCTTCATTGCCATAGCCATAGAGCTCGCCCCAAGAGGAGCCGATAATCTATCTTCATGACAACCGATGCAACCATTTGTTTCACCAGAATGCACAATTATTCCACTTCGCATAGATTGGATCATTTTTTTGTTTTCATCAAGCAACTGAAAATACACATACTTACTTGATGGGATTTCAAAAAATACGGAACCATCTGAAGCAACCTCTACTGTCCCCAGAATTTGTTTATTCTCAAAACTATGCCAGTTCATTCCAGGAGCTTGTTGCCCCTGTCCGTTCCAACCTTCTTTACTCCATGTTTGTTTTGGTGGTGATTCTACAACCCTTAAATACTTTATTGAACCCTTCTCAACTCCCTCCATATGTGTTCCTTCGTAAACATTTTGCACATAGAAATATCCGGGATTATCTGAATAATTTCTTTTTTGAGGAATTGCAGGAGGCATAAAACGTTTTGCTAGTGGCATCGGATCATAACAACCCTTTTCTTCTTCGTGCAGAAGAAGTTCATTTCCAAAAACATCAACCAAATATATCCCCATCTTTTCTTTCAAAGGCTTCTTTTTTTCTCGTTCAAAATAGATTGACTTAGAGCACAAAAAGTATTTTTCATTCAATGGGAATGGATCTTCATACCGAACATCCAATGACATAAACATATCCCAATTCCCTTGTCCTATTAGATCAAAAGCTTTTGATGGCCATATATTAACAACTGCATCTTTCCCTTCAACCCCTTTACTCCGGTCAATTAATGTTAATGCTCCCCAGGGACGATCATGACATGATGAAAAAATACACAAAACCAAATTACTTCCAGGAATTGGACGTGGATCGATAATTCCGCCTGGAGAGTTTGTATTATTTCCATAAAAAAGAGCATGATTTGTTCCATCAGGATTTGATGTCCACAAGCCTTGAGCGTCACCAAAATTACGGTCTATATATTCCCAGCGATCGTATACAACTCTTCCATCATTCAACAAAGCCGGATGACCTTCAAACAAGGTACTCTGCCCAAGTTGTGTGATATTAGCACCATCATCATCCATACGGTACATATTTGCCATAATATGCCTGTTACACATGCAATATTTAGGTTCTCGCGTCGCACTAAAAATAATTCCACCATCTGGCAAGTATAATGGATCAATATCTGAAATCCCTGGAGCAGAGGTCAACTGTTTGAAATCACTTCCATCAGGATTTATTTCATAGATGTGATAATCATCTTCTATATTTTTTCGATGACTAACAATTATCTTCTCCCCATCAAACGAAACTTCGGGATCACGAATAATCCCATCTTCTGTTTTAAAAATAGTTCTCACTTTTCCCGTAACCGGATGAAATGTTTTCATTGCACCCCCAGGATCAAAACTCTGAGTATTAATTTCTCCAGTTTGAAAAAGTGTAGCTGTATTGTGATGATCAGGCTTATACTGATTCCGGGTAATAAATATGATTTCATTATTCAATAATGAATTTTTAAGAAGAATTTCCTTTTTCAAAATCACATATTTTTCTTCAATAAAATCAGTTTTCAACTCAGAAATTAAATTCAAATATTCTTTCTTATTGAAATTATCAACATTCATTGTCGAAATATCTTCAACAGCCAATCGCAAACTCTCAAGTTTATCTGGAAAATCAACTCTTCTTTCATCTGCAACATAAAATGCTAATGAAAAAAGAATAAGAACAGCACTGATAACAAACATTATCCTCTTCATCATAAGTCGTTAGGTTTAAATTTTATATCCAAAGCTCTTTGAAATCTTATTTGTACAATCCATAATTTTTTCTGCAACTCTAGTGAATTGATTACTTGTCAATCTTCCTGATGGCCCGGTAGTCCATATTGCAGCCAGAATCTCACCATTCTGATCAAAAATAGGGGCGCCAACACAATGAACGCCATCAATTTCCTCCGCACAATCAGTTGCATATCCAAGATTTCGAACCTGATCCATCTCTTTTCTAAAAGCATCAATAGAAGTAATAGTTCGTTCATTAAACTTGTCGAACGTCATCTTAGACAATATTCTTTCTTTTTCAGATTCATTAGAATAGGCTAAAAGAATCTTACCTGGCACAGAGGCATGCAAAATAAAATTTTTGCCAGGTTTTACATAGAAAGTAAAAGGATGAGTTCCCATAGTCTGCTCTAGCAAAACAGCATTATCTTCAATTAACGCACCAAGCAAAACAGTTTCTTTTATTTCATCTCGAAGTTCACGCATTGGAGCTAAAGATTTTTCAATAATACTTTGCTCCCCCATTGCTGAAAGTCCAATCCTTAAAAATTTGCGGGTTAACCTGAAACGGTTAGTTTCTTCATCTCGATAAAGGAAGTTATTAATCTGAAGGGTATTTGTTATTCGAAAGAGAGTTGTTTTGGGCACTCCCATTCTCTCAACCATTTCGGGCAAAGTAAACCCTTCTTTACTGGCTGATAATAATTCAATTAGTACTACCGCATTCTGAAGATTTGGAATTATATTCTTATCTCCATTATCGATTAGTTGCCTATTTTCAATCAAAGTAAATTCCGACATTGCAGTTCAATTATGAAACATCATTTCAAATAAGGAATACTGCAAATGTAGAAAATGATTTATATATAACAAAAAAGCTCCTGAAAATTCAGGAGCTTTATATTATTCTATCTATCTAAAAGTTCTTTTTCTTTTCGGTTTCGGTTTCCGCTTTCCTTTTTGTGATCTGGAAAAATCAGAATTATCTGATTGATATGAACGAGAGCGAGAACTCTCAGGTCGCGGAGGACTGGTTACCCGATCAACTTCAAGTGGCTGTCCATCAATCTTGGAGCTACTCATTGCCTGAATCAACTCCTTCTCATAACTTGCATCAATTTCGAAGAATGAGAATTTCCTCTGAATATCAATTTTTCCAATCTCAATATTCTTCCTTTTGAGGTTCTCATTAATCATTCCAATCAAACGAGACGCATTCAAATTTTGTTTTTTCCCAGCATTAATAAACAAGCGGGAAAACTCAACCCCTCCTCTTTTCTCGAAAGATTTCTTCTCTTTAGCCTGAACGTTAAGATCTTTTGCATTCTTATAATATTCAAGGAATCGATTAAACTCAACTGAGACAAACCGTTTTAAGATTTCTTCACTGTCAAGTCCTTCAAACTTTTTCATGATTGCTGGCAAATAAGGATCAATTTTAGAATTATCCACTTCAACCTGAGCAACACGATCCACTAAATGCATTAACTGAACCTTACAAATTTCTTCTCCGCCAGGAACTAATTTCCGCTCAAACTTCTTATTTAAAAGTTTCTCAATATGTCTCAGCTTTCCAGCTTCACGCATATGAACTATCGAAACAGAAATACCACTTTTACCTGCTCTCCCAGTTCTACCACTACGGTGAATATAAGCTTCCGGATCATCTGGCAAACTATAATTAATTACATGACTCAGACTATTAACATCCAATCCACGAGCAGCAACATCAGTAGCTACAAGCATATGCAGATTTTTATTCCTAAACTTGCCCATCACATGGTCACGCTGAGCCTGTGATAAATCACCATGCAATGCATCAGCATTGTAACCATCTGCCATTAATTTCTCGGCAATATCTCTGGTTTCCATTCGAGTACGACAAAAAACAATCGCATAGCAATTCGGATAATTGTCGGCAACACGTTTTAAGGTGGCATATTTATCTCTGGCCTGTACAGTATAATAGTGGTGAATCACATTTGCAGCACCTTCGTTTTTTCGCCCTACGGCAATTTCTTCAGGTGAATGAAGATACTTCTTTGTCAAGTTTGCAATCTCTCTAGGCATTGTCGCCGAGAACAGAAGTGTTTGTTTGATTGCTGGAGTTTCTGCTAAAATTGAATCCAACTCTTCTTTGAAACCCATATTCAACATTTCGTCAGCTTCATCCAAAACCATCCAGCGAATTTGACTTACATTGAGTACTCTCCTTCGAATTAAATCATGAACCCTTCCCGGAGTTCCAACCACTACCTGACCTCCACTCCTTAAGTCTCTAATCTGTTTGCCAATATCAGCTCCTCCATATACCGCAATATTTTTAGCTCCCCGAAGGTTTTTAGAAAAAGCATCGAGATCTCGCGTAATTTGCAAACACAACTCACGCGTTGGACATAAAATTAATGCCTGAATATTTTTGTTGTTAATGTCGCAGTTATGCAAAATTGGCAATCCAAAAGCTGCAGTTTTTCCAGTACCTGTTTGCGCTAAAGCAATCAGGTCATTTTTATTATTAATTAAATGTGGAATTGTTTTCTCCTGAATAGGAGTAGGTTGCTCAAAGCCCATTTCAGTAATAGCGCTGAGCAATTCGGGCTTAATACCCGTTTGTTCAAATGTCATCATTGTTATTATTTTAATCAAAGAGCAACATGCCCTTTGAACCCAATAAGCACTGATGACAATAAAAATTACTTAAAAAAATACCCCTATGCCATCGATGCGAAAAATTGAGCTGCAAAGGTAATTTTATTTCCCTCGCCACCTAATTGGACTATACTCATGCTCAGGACAATCCCAAAAGCTTAAGATTATATTCACATAAAAAGCATCGCTCAACAACATAGTTTTAATGAACTGAGATTGAGATAAAAAAGTGATTTATTCGTAACTTGATTAGATTAAAATCTCTTCTATGGGACATTCATACCACTTTATTTGCAACGATTGCAAAACAACACAACAACTGTACGAAGGCTGGGGGTTTATGGTTCATGACCAGTCAGTATCCGAATATCTCCAAAGAAAAAAGGGGAAACTCCACTATAAGACTCATCAAAAAATACTTCAGCTAAGCAAAAAACACAATGATTTGCATCTAAAAATGGAATACCGCATTTACAGATGCAGACGATGCTTACAAGTTTCTGATCGCCTTTTCGTTCAGGTTATGCTTGATGATAAAATTTTGCATAAAACCCGTTTTAAATGCGCTGCTTGCAAAATTACTTTAACCCACACCAATATTCACAGTCTGAAATACGCAATTTGCCCTAAGTGCAAAAGCAAGCGATTTAAAAAAAATAAAGAGTTAGTGCTTTGGAATTAGATCGAATATTTAATTTTCCAATAAAAAGCTTTTCTTTACATTTAACAAACACTACCCAAATGAAACTTCTTCTGGTTGCTATTATCGTATTTCTAATCAATCTCCCATTCGGAGCATTGCGTGCAAAGCACAAGAAATTCTCTTTTATGTGGTTTTTATATATTCACCTACCTGTACCAATTGTGATCCTAATTAGAATTTATAGTGACATTGGGTTTGCGTTCTACACCTATCCTATTCTTGTAGGAGCTTTCTTTCTAGGGCAATTTATTGGGAGGAAGTATTTGCCAATGAAAAGGAACAAGAAACCATAAGATCAGAATTAGCAAACTTCCGCCTTGGTAAGTTTGATTTCCTTAAAACTGAATGTTTTTCTCATCCTTCTCTCTATATGATAAATTTGTTTCGTTCTAAATAAGAATATCAATCCACAATAAAAATACTATTCATCCTTATTGAAGAATCGTGTATATAACGTTACATGATTCCCATACCATTTCCGATTGAATAAACGACTAAACAAATACCTCCGCTTTTCTTTTGAATAAATTGCTCGAATAACCAAAAAGATATAACCAACAATTACTCTCTGATATAAAAAATACAAAGTGTGAAATACTTTATAAAAGTATTTTGTTGTGAGAGAAAGTTTTTGCTTAAAATTAAACACTTTATATGCATAATTCTCCCTTGAATAAAACCCTTTTAGACCAAGAATCTCTCCACAAATAGTAAAATATGCCTTTACTTTTTCTTGTTTTTTAAAACAGGTTAAAACTTCAGCAGGTGAAAACCGTTTTGACAATAAATACAAATCATAAACATCACGTAATGAGACGACACCGAGCACATTGCCATTGTTAGCAAGTTGTCCATGCACAAAATTATGCATAATCTTATGTCGGTTCGAAGGAACAAATCCCCATGAATAGCTACTTGCGTCATTAACTTCTTCTTGAATCATTTTAAAGTTAAAGATGTGTAGGTATTTATGATCGGTTGGCAACCGATGCAACTCAATATATGCAGGATGGTCTGGATGACTCATACCAGGATAATGCTTGGCCTTTTTTACATCACTCCACTGAGATACTTCATATGCCTTTTCATAACCAGCATTCATAAGCAGTTCAGCTGATTTCAAAAAATCATTATCTGCTACCAAAAAATCAATATCTCCCATCAATCTCTCACCAATATCACCATAAACTCCATCCAATAAATTCGCTGAACCTTTTAAAAAGATTGGTTTCACTCCGCCCATCTCCAATATATCAGCAATCTGTTTGGTTTGCAGCAACAACCCTTGATTTCTTTTTGCATTTAATTCATAGACATATCTCAAATGTTTTGACAATTCAATTGGAATACGATCAAGTATATCATGAGCTTTAAACTTCACATAAATTGTTTGCAACACAAGATGCCCACTACAAACAAAAACAAATCGTTCTAATTCAAAAGTTCCTGAATTAATAACTCGTATCGCTTCATTTCGAAAATCAAGATTATCATCCAGTGACAAACAACGACCTGCAAAATACAAAAGATCCAAATCAGTCATGTTCAAATAAGTTAGTTATTGCATCAAGAGCTTTATCATTATTCGAATATGTTAATCTATAAAATGAAAGTTTCTTCAAACGATCAAAAAACATTCCAACAGTCTCTTTATTCGGTGGCACCCAGATCTGATCCAAACAAAGTTTTATAGCATCAGTCAACTCTAACTTTTCAAGATCGAAATCAACATCTTTATTGTAATTAACAAATACAAAATCTTGAGCAGGGTGCACCATTCCCATTTTATCATTTAAAATAGGTAAATACCGAACCGTTTTCTCTGAATTAATATATACTGCTGTTTTTTCTGTCAATTCTGGATAATGAGCTGACAGGAGTTCCATCGATCCCTCTTTAATAGACATAGCGATAGGGAAAGGATAGGCATTTAAGCAATGCTTGCCAAATGGGACATAGTCGTCCGAAATCAAACTATATCCTCTAGCCTGGAGTAAAGCTGCCATTGTTGTTTTTCCACTTCCAGGCGCGGCTGAAAACAAAATTGTTTTATTTCCATTTGTTATTGCAGAGGCATGAACAGTCATCAGCCAATCTTCATCAAGTTTATTGTGAAGTTTATTTATTAACTGATAAAAAACAGCACCCTTTACATAAGAACTTTCATCGTTATACCATACCCCTTTAACTTCTCCATCTATGCGAAATACAACCTTATCTTCATAACTAAATAATTCGAAACAGGCCTTTTCTGGCACCTCATCTTCTTTTGTAAGAAGATGCATAATTAAAGGATGAATGTATTCTTCAAGCCAAAAAGATCCATAAGAGAATTTTATCAACTTATCACCCAACTTATAGGTATAAACAGAAAAAATATCAAAACTAGAATCAACTACACTTATTTTTATTCTCTCAAGAGTTTCATCATACTCTAAAGGTTGATTCATCTTTTCAATGCGCAAAAACATGTCTTGAACAAAAGCAAAACTTTCCTTAATATCCAGAGCATAAAAACTTGAAAACTCCTTAGCGATCTCATCTAGAGAGTTTGACATCTGTAATTTATCAAAAACAAACCAGGCAGGATCCTCCATTTGAAAAAACAAATCACTATTTTCAAACCATACTAGCTTCTTCTTTTTTAATCCTAGAACTACATGTGGAACTACAAGCATAGACATTATTTATAATTTTAATATAACAAAAGTGGTAAATATAAAACTATTTACAAGAATAATAAACCTAGAACTAGCCTACCACCAACCTCTTAATCAATACACTAACGTCTATGCGTAATTTCCACAATAACATAATTAGGTAAAATCCCCCATTGTATGCAGTATTTTCTATATATACATTTGTATTGAAGAATTTCTATTATTTGAATTGATTTATAAATATTATTGGAAATAAAATCCTTTAGATATGAAAAAAGATAACATTTTATCAAACGAGTTAAAAGGGAAAAAGATTACGCGTAAAGAAGCCATAAAAAAGGCTGGTCTAGGTGCATTCTCAGCAGCAACTTTAATGGTTTTACTTAGCGAAGAAGCCACTGCACACAGAGGCGGAGGAAGAAGACGAAGAGGAGGTGGTGGACATTGTTCTGCAGCTGGCAGCAGTGGATCTAGTGGCTCTGGTGACTGGGGAAGCGGTGGCAGTAGCGACGATTAATTTCGACTCTTGTTATTAGAAATTACTTCTAATCGAACATTAAACTTAATGACATATACTAAAAACTGAGATTATAAATTATTCATTTATAATCTCAGTTTTTTTATGCATGAAAGATTCTTTAATTTTAGAATTAGAGACATCAAATTAATATCATTGAAATTAATGAAGCCATTTCAAATTCATCTCAATTCTAAATTACGCCAATTACAATACTAAAAAGACATCTATTTCCCATCTAAAAAATATTCTACTCTCTTGGAAGCTAGAATTTATTTCATAGTTTTGGATTATCCTTATACTCAAAGTGTTTTACCATGAATACAAATACTTCTTTCCCTAATTCTTCATCTATCAAAAATCAAAAATTTTGGAAGATTTATTTCGGGATATTTCAGTCTATCGTTACGCTTGCCCTAGTTTTGTTTTTTAATCATGTTGTTGACATGATTACTTTCTTTGTAGAAAACAAAATAAGTTCTGATGGTGAAATCTCTCGACGAACGGCTTTTGATCTAAAGATTGTTATTGTTGCATTCATATCTGCAAGTGTAATTTTCAATGTATTAATCTATACCCCATTAAAAAATCTATTGCGAAGATTCATAGACTTATTTATTGACAGGAAAAAGTCAATACAGTTTTTCGTGGATGATAAACTTTGCAACAAAAAAGAACTTCCAGCTGATCTTTTTGCGTATGGCACCTCATTTGCTTTTATCTCATTCTTCGTGTTCATGATAATCGGAGCCCCAATACAGGAAGGATATATCGAAGAATTAAGCTCTTTGTTATTTCTTCTTTCTGGAATAATTCTATTTTCAGCAGCCATCGTTTTATACAAAACACCACATCAATTTCATAACTCAAAAAAGATTATTACGATACTTATATTATTTTCAATTATTCTTCTTGTCGTTTTTGGAGAAGAAATGAGTTGGGGTCAACGAATTTTTGGATGGGAATCTACGGGAGTATTTAAAGAATATAATTATCAGAGAGAGACGAATGTACACAATTTCATGAATCCTATTTTTAAATTTGCCTATCCAATTGTTGGCACTGGTGTATTTTTCGCACTATTCTTTGCTTGGTTATTTCCTACGAAGAATAAAACTTACCTACTCAAGCTATTCACCCCTCACCCCAGTTCATTCTTCTTATTTGCACTGGCACTAGGAGCCGGATTTGAAGGACATAGCGAATATTTTGAATTATTACTTGAAGTTGCAATTTTATCATACAGCTTACGCATAAAAGGTTGCCTAAGATACCCAACTCCTACTTGTCTGCAGAACTAATATATATATTATTAGGATTATTAACTTCTACGAAGTATCGGAATATCACTTGAACATATCTCTCAAAAACGAAAAAAGGTTTGTAATACATTATCATTACAAACCTTTAACCCTCATTTCTCTGTAGCGAGAGGCGGGCTTGAACCGCCGACCTCGTGATTATGAATCACGCGCTCTAACCAGCTGAGCTACCTCGCCATCATAATTCTTGTACTTTTCTTCGAACTTTCATGCAACAATTATCACACTGAATTCTCAAAATTGCGGTGCAAATATAGTATTTATTTTTTAGCAGCCTTCTAAAATAAATACATTTTTTACTTCGCGTTTTTAAGTGAGATTGATTTATTACCTGATTATCCTTATATTGCTAAAAATTGATCGAAAATGGATACAAAAACCAAGATACAGCTCGAGTTCCCCTTAAATTGCTCACCTAAAGTTTTATTTAATCGTTTAAGCACTGCATCAGGACTTGCTGAGTGGTTTGCAGATGATGTTCGCGTAAAGGGGAAAAATTTTATATTCGTGTGGGAAGGAACAGAACAAGAATCAGAAAAAACACTTCATAAAGAAAATAAACTAGTCCGCTTTACTTGGCTAGAAGATGAACTTAAAGGAACATATTTCGAATTCCGCATTAATAAAGATGAACTCACAGGAGACGTTTCATTAATTATAATTGATTTTTCTGATGAAGACGAGGAGGAAGAAACCTCAAACCTATGGAATAGTCAAATCTCTGACTTAAAACACATCTTAGGCTGCTAAGCTTTTTTAACTTTTAATTTCTCTAAAATAACTTAGCTTTGTAATCGTTTTCAAAGAAGAAAAATGAAGCGTTTACACACATTTATACTAAAAAGCTTTTTAGGTCCTTTTTTCATGACCTTTTTTATCTGTGTTTTCATTCTGTTGATGCAGTTTTTATGGAAATACATTGATGATTTAGTAGGAAAAGGACTTGAATGGAATATCATCGTTGAGCTCCTTTTTTATGCTTCGCTCGCCTTGGTTCCTATGGCCTTCCCTTTATCAGTGTTACTCGCCTCAATTATGACATTTGGGGCACTGGGTGAGAATTATGAGCTAGTTGCCATTAAAGCATCAGGCATATCCTTATTTCGCATCATGCGCCCATTGTTTATTGTTGCTATTACACTTGCCGGATTTGCATTCTATTTCGCCAATAATATTCTTCCATTTACAAACACAAAATTTGGGTATCTATTAGCAAGCGTTAAACGTCAAAAACCTGAGATGATAATTAACGAAGGCGTTTTTACAAATGATATTGATGGGTTTAGCATTCGTGTTGAAGAGAAAAGCAGAACGGATAACATGCTTTACAATATCATGATATATGACCACCGAAAAAATAACGGGAACGTTCAGGTAACAGTTGCCGATTCAGGTCATATGAAGATATCCGAAGATAAAAAGTTCATGACTATGACACTTTTTAACGGAGAATCAAATACAAATGCAAAACCACGAGAACGTAGACGAAATAAAAGATATCCTTTTCGTCGGGAAAGATTTAAGAAACAAGTGATAAATATTAGCTTAAAAGGTTTTGACTTCAAACGAACTGACGAAGACATGATGAGGCCAAATTACAGAATGATGAATATCGCCCAACTCACTCATTTTGAAGATTCACTTGATTTTGACTACAAAACACGTGTCAGAAGATTTGCTATTAACATGCACTACAACTCAATTACCAATAAAGAGCTTATAAATATCACCCATCGACATGATTCATTAAAAAAGGTATATAATTTCACGGCAGATACAATTATCAATTACACAAGCTTGTTAAGTTCATTGGATCCGATGGAAAAAAATGAGAGCATCCAACAAGCTGTTGCTGAAGCCAGGGGGAATATTCAAACTATTGACCAAAATATAATAACCCTTTACAATGTCAAAAAGAATCTGAATAAATACACGATGGAAAAGCATCGAAAATTCACGTTATCCATCGCATGTTTAATCTTCTTTTTTATAGGAGCTCCACTTGGTGCTATCATTCGAAAAGGTGGGCTTGGCATGCCTGTCGTTGTTTCAATCTTACTATTTATAACCTATTACATGATTTCCATTTCGGGTGAAAAATTTGCTCGTGAAGACATGTGGACGATGTTCAAAGGAATGTGGTTCTCAACGATGATATTTATGCCAATTGGCATTTATCTGACCTACAAAGCAGCTAATGATTCGGGAATGATGAATATTGAAACTTACCAGAATAACTTCAAACGATTGATCAATTTTTTATTCTTTCGAAAAAAAAGTCAAGAAGAAATAACAAATGAAGATTCTTCAACTGACCAATAAAATACCCTGGCCACCAAAAGACGGTGGAGCAATCGCCACACTTGCACTAACTAAAGGTTTTTCAATGCAAGGGATTGAGGTTACTTTATTGGCTATGAATACCCAAAAACATAAAATATCGTTCGAGGATATTCCAGAAAGTCTAAAATCATCTGTTAGCATTAATTTAATTGATGTGCCAGCAGAAATAACTATTGCAGGGCTTTTAACCAATCTTCTTTTTTCGAAACTACCATATAATGCAGTCCGGTTTCTAGATGAAAACTACAGTCGAAAACTTATTGAGATTCTAAAAAGAGAAAAGTTTGATGTTATTCAATTAGAAGGTTTATATCTCTGTCCGTATATCTCTTTAATTCGCCAATACAGTGATGCCCTAATTGCCTACCGTGCACATAATATTGAATTTGAAATATGGAATCGCAGCATAAAATTAGCAAGCGGTTTTAAACGAATTTACTTGAAGTTACTTTCAAAAAGAATCAAAAAATTTGAGCTTAGTTATTTAAATGAATACGATGCTCTTGTTTCAATTACAGAACGTGACGGGAAAATTCTTGATAAACTTGGAAATAAACTCCCCCGGCACACTACACAAACAGGAATTGATCTCTCTTCACTAGTTCCTAAAGCAAAAGGGATGGAGTACCCATCGCTATTTCATATTGGCGCATTGGATTGGGCACCAAACCAGGAAGGCTTATTATGGTTTTTTGACAAATGCTGGCCTAAAATTAAATTACTTCACCCCGAACTGAAGTTTTATCTTGCTGGCAGAAATGCTCCAGACTGGTTTGAGAAACTTATTAAAATTAACGATGTCCATTATTTAGGAGAGATTGAAGACGCCTATGAGTTTATGAATTCGAAAGCAATTATGGTTGTTCCTCTGCATTCAGGTAGCGGAATGCGTGTAAAAATTGTGGAAGGCATGGCTTTAGGAAAAGCAATTGTTTCCACAGATATTGGCACTGAAGGAATTTCTACAACAAACAGGGAAAACATTATGGTTGCTAACGATCCCGACACTTTTATTGCGGCAATCTTCGAACTTATTCAAGATCGTTCACTTTTTGATACAATTTGCCGGAACTCTGTCAGCCTCATTCACGAAAAATTTGATAACTTGTCCATCACAGGTTCACTAATCGACTTTTATAAGCAGCAAATTGATGATTGAAATTCTCTTTCTGATATTATTCTTAATTGTTTTCTACACCTATGCTGGATATGCAGTTATACTTTGGATATTAGTTCTAATCAAACGATTTCGCACAAATGCAGACTTGAAAACGGAGCTTGATCTAACGAAGCTTCCACGCGTATGCTTATTTGTCACCGCTTATAATGAAGCGGACTACATTGATCAAAAGGTAAAGAATACATTTGATTTAAATTACCCGAAAGAAAAAATACAATACCTCTGGCTAACTGATGGATCCAATGATGGCACACCTGAGCTGTTAAAAAAATATCCTCATCAGCAAGTTGCCCATCAGCCTGAAAGACGAGGTAAGATTGACGCAATGAACAGAGGGATGCAGTTGGTTCAAGCTCCAATTGTCATTTTCTCTGATAGCAATACCCTTTTAAACCAAAATTCAGTTTTAGAAATTGTTGAGAAATTTCAAGATCCAAAAGTTGGATGCGTAGCCGGAGAAAAACGCATTATGGATCTAAAGAATGACACAGCGGCTGGCTCAGGAGAGGGGATTTATTGGAAAATTGAGTCATTCATAAAAGAAATGGATGCTGAACTAAGCTCTGCCATAGGTGCTGCTGGCGAACTTTTCGCAATCAGAAAAGAGCTTTATAAAGAAGTAGAAAAAGACACTTTGCTTGATGACTTTATTATCTCATTAAGAATAGCAACAGAAGGTCACAAAATTGCTTATGCACCGAAAGCCTTCGCTGTTGAAACTGCTTCGGTAAATGTAAAAGAGGAACTAAAAAGAAAAACAAGGATTGCAGCAGGTGGACTTCAAACAATTTTCAGATTACCTGAACTTCTCAACCCTTTTCGATTTGGAATATTAAGCATTCAGTACTTTTCACACAAAGTTTTACGATGGACTCTTGCACCTTTCGCACTTTTCCTGCTATTTTTTATCAATTTTTTAATTTTAGTTCAAAGCAGTAGTTGGCAAACCCTTTCATTCTTTTCATTATTCTTTTACATTCAATCCTTTATGTACATAATTGCCATAACTGGCTGGTTTTTTGAGAATAAAAAAATCAGAATCAAGACTTTTTTTGTTCCTTATTACTTTGTTGCCATGAATTATGCCTCAATAAAAGGCTTCTTCCGTTATTTCAAGGGAAGGCAGTCTGTACTTTGGGAGAAATCCAAACGTGCATAGTTGCGTAATATCATTTGTAATTTGAATATTTTCTTTAGTTTTGCAACGGCATTTGAAAACCAGAGAATTATAATGACCAAATTCAAATTAAATACAATTCAGGAAGCAGTTTCTGCTATAAAAAACGGCGAGTTAATAATCGTTGTTGATGATGAGGATAGAGAAAACGAGGGTGACTTTATTGCTGCTGCTGAACTCATTACACCTGAGAAAGTAAACTTCATGGTGACTCATGGACGTGGACTTATTTGCGCTCCAATTACAGAGCAGCGTTGTGAAGAACTTGATCTGGATCTGATGGTTGGGAAAAACACTTCATCCCACGAAACACCATTTACCGTATCTGTTGACTTAATTGGGCATGGATGCACTACAGGAATTTCAGCAAGTGACAGGGCAAAAACCATCAAAGCATTGGCTGATTATAACACTAATCATGAAGAACTAGGAAGGCCAGGACACATATTCCCGCTTAAAGCAAAGAATCGTGGTGTTTTACGTCGCTCAGGACACACCGAAGCCGCAGTTGATCTTGCCCGTATGGCTGGATTAAAACCAGTTGGAGTGTTGATTGAAATCATGAATGAAGATGGAAGCATGGCTCGATTGCCAGAGCTGGTTAAAATTGCTGAAAAATTCGACCTGAAAATAATTACAATAAAAGACCTTATTGAATATCGACTTAAATCCGAAAGTTTAATTGAGCAAGGTGAAGAAGTTAGTTTACCAACTAAATTTGGAGATTTCCGTGTTGTTCCTTTCCGTCAAAAATCAAATGGAGCTGAACATGTTGCATTGATTAAAGGAAAGTGGAATATGGATGATCCAATCCCTGTAAGGATGCACTCTTCATGTATGACTGGTGATATTTTTGGCTCTTTTCGGTGTGAATGTGGAGATCAACTACAAAAATCAATGGAACTCATTGAGAATGAGGGACGAGGAATTGTAGTCTACATGATCCAGGAAGGTAGAGGCATTGGACTAATGAATAAGATTGCAGCCTATAAACTTCAGGATGAAGGCATGGATACCATTGAAGCGAATGTCCACCTTGGATTTGACGCTGACGAACGCGACTATGGCGTTGGAGCTCAAATACTTCGCAACTTAGGCGTGAAAAAAATGAAGTTAATTACAAACAACCCTGTCAAACGTGTAGGGCTTGAAGCATACGGCCTAGAGGTTGATTCTATTATTCCGATTGAAGTTGAACCTAATGAATTTAACCAGCGCTATATGAAAACAAAGCGCGATAAAATGGGTCACTTTCTCCAACGATTTAAATACGATTAATTAGCCAACTATGGGCATGTTCGACCATCTTTTTGATGAGGGTTATGACAATTTGGTTGAAGGAGAAGATTATTACCTTCAAAAAGGATATCGTGTGATGACAGAGAGCTACCTTGTAAAAAGAGGATATTGCTGTTCAAATGGATGCAAACACTGCCCATACGACCCAAAAGCTCAAAAGGGAAACAGAAAGCTAAGACCCGACATAGCCAAAAAATATCAGCAATAATTAATTTTAAATGCACCCCATTCTTTTATCTATCTTTGTGAAAAATCATTGAAGCATGACAGGAAAAGATTTGCGTATTGTTTTTATGGGAACGCCTGATTTTGCCGTTGCCAATCTTAAAGCACTAGTTGATGGAGGCTATCAAGTTGTTGGAGTTATTACATCTCCAGATAAGCTTGCGGGGCGCGGAAGAAAACTACATGAATCTGCTGTTAAAAAATACGCCACAGACAATAATCTACATGTTCTTCAGCCGGAGAAATTGAAAAATACTGAATTTATTGCTGAGCTAAAATCGTTAAAAGCAGACCTTCAGGTTGTAGTTGCTTTTCGGATGCTCCCAGAGATTGTTTGGAATATGCCCCGATTAGGAACATTTAACTTACATGCTTCATTATTGCCACAATACAGAGGTGCTGCACCTTTAAACTGGGCAATTATAAATGGAGAAAAAGAAACAGGAGTAACCACCTTCTTGTTGGATCAGGAAATTGATACTGGAAAAATTCTGTTTAAAGAAAAAGTGGACATTGGCAATAATGACAATGTTGGTGACCTACATGATAAACTGATGAATATTGGCTCCGGATTGGTTGTAAAAACGGTTGATTCGCTAGCTACAGGAAACTTTCAAGCTATCGATCAGGCTGAGATGAAAGAATCCAGAAATCGGAAACATGCTCCAAAAATTTTCAAAGATGACTGCAGAATTGATTGGTCAAAATCAGCGAGCGAAGTTCACAACTTAATTAGAGGACTATCTCCCTACCCTGCCGCTTGGACAGAATTAGAAAAAGAAAATGGAGAGACACTTGGCTTAAAAGTTTTTTCAACTGAGATTAATAAAAATACAAGTTCCTCCCCTGGCGAAATTGAATCAGATGGAAAAACTTATTTGAAGGTTTCAACGTCAGACTACTGGATAAAAATAAATGAACTTCAACTTGCCGGAAAAAAAAGAATGAAAACAGAAGATCTCCTCCGAGGTTTTCAAGACATTCAAAAATTCAAGCTAAAATAAAAACAGAAATGCGGAAATTCAACAGAACCTGAATTCGTTAAAATTAATTTCTAGGTTTCTTTTTTCGCAGATAAATAACAGATCCAACCACTGGTCTTTCATCTTTTTTCATTCGATTTCGTCGAAACAATGGTTTTAATTTCACTCCATATCGCTGAGAAATAAAGTGCATGCTATCGTCTCCCTGAAACCGGTGTGTCGAATGTTTTTTATGTGCCTTCTTTCTTTTAGGTTCAATGTATAAAACTTCATTTACACGAAGCTTACGACCTGAAGAATAATCATTGTAAGTATATATTTCCCAAGCTTTCATTCCAAATTCGTTAGCAATTGACTCAAAACTATCCCCAGCTTTTACAACAACCGATTTTAATCCATTTCGAAAAACTACTTTCCGTTTTTTGTATGGGTTAATTAGATTACCGTTTTCAACTTTCTTGCCCTTCAATCCATTTTTATCCAAACGTGCTAATTCCCTTTTATCAAGTCCTTGATCATACAAGTAGAGCTTATTCTCTTCAATTATCCGGATCAACTCGGTGGCATAATGAGATGACGTGGCATACCCAGCCTTTTTAAGTCCTTTGGCCCATCCCTTATAATTAGTCAAGTCTAATTCAAAAAGGCTTCCATACCGTGGATTTGCCATCAAAAAATTAGAATGATCAATGTAAGACTCCTTCACCGTTCGGTAATGACGAAAGCATTCGTTCTTACGATCATCATCATGATAAACCCGCTTCCCTCTCCATGAGCTTTTGCATTTTATCCCAAAATGATTATTCGATTTAATACTAAGCCTACTATTTCCATTTCCAGATTCAAGGCATCCTTGGGCAAGTGTAATGCTTGCTGGAACGCCACTTCGTAACATTTCACTTATTGCAAGATCGCGATAGGTTTCAATATAATGATCACGAGTAATAATTCGTTGTGAAAAACTATTAAGAGTGATTATAGAAATGGCCAAAACGGCCAGTAGTTTCTTGTACATAAAATCAAAATTTTAGCAAAAATAAGAAAAGCCATCATTTTTCAGCCCAGAAAACTGTACTTTTGAAATGATTGAAAAGACTCTTTTATGCAAACGAAAGAAATACAGATTGTTATATCAGAATATAAATACATTTCTGAACTTAGTCATACCGATCAAAAACTGATTAAGGCTGCTCGGGAAATATCAAAAGATGCCTATGCTCCTTATTCTAATTTTCATGTTGGAGCTGCAATAGAATTGGATAATGGAGAAGTTGTTACCGGAAGTAATCAGGAAAATGCAGCTTTCCCTTCAGGACTATGCGCTGAGCGTGTAGCTCTCTTTTATGCCAACTCCCGATTCCCTGAGGCAAAAGTTAAAACGTTAGCCGTTACGGCCTCAAATAATGGTCGAATGGTATTAGAAACAGTTGCACCATGTGGATCATGCAGACAGGTGATGGTAGAAACAGAATCGCGCTACAAGCAAGACATTCGAGTTATTCTAGATGGACAAAATAGTATCGTTGTTTTCAAGAGCGCCAAAAGCTTGCTGCCATTTTCTTTCACTCCCGATTCTTTAAATAAATAGTTTTAGATTTAATCCTTCAACTCGTTTATTTTCACAAGTTCAGCCCAAATAGGATCACCTTTTGGTGGGCTGGCAACAATCTTTATTGGTTCTTTTTTTACCGGATGAATAAACTCCAGCTTCCGGGCATGCAGGTGAATTCCGCCGTTTTCATTACTACGCGCAGCACCATATTTAAGATCACCTTTTATGTGACAACCAATTTTAGAAAGCTGTACTCTTATTTGATGATGCCTGCCAGTTTGCAAATTCACTTCAAGCAGGTGATAACGATTCAAACTTGCCCGATGCTTGTAGGAAAGACTTGAAAATCGAGCACCTTTCTTCTTTTTAGGAGAAGTAAAACTTTTGTTTTTTCCCCCATCCTTCCAAAGGTAATGTTCAAGCGTGTCTTCTTCATTTTCAGGAAGTACATCCACAACTGCCCAATACGTTTTCTTGATAGCATCTTTCTCCTGAAACATCTCATTTAAGCGAGTAAGTGCTTTGCTTGTCCGAGCAAAAAGAATAACCCCACTTGTTGGTCTGTCCAGACGATGAGGAGAACCAAGATAAACATCCCCGAGCTTATTGTATTTCTTTTTGACATAGGCTTTCACCTTATCAATCAAATGTGTGTCACCTGTTTTATCTCCCTGTACAATTTCGCCACAAGCTTTATTGACAGCGATAATATGATTGTCTTCGTAAATTACCTGCATATTCTTTTTGAATAATAATTAGTATTGTTCCCTTTCACTTGGGAAACTCACTGACTTTACATCTTCAATATAAGTACCAACAGCACCTTTTATTTCAGCTGCCAAATTGTGATAACGTCTTAAAAAACGAGGCGAAAATTCCTGTGTAATTCCAAGCATATCATGAATTACCAATACTTGCCCATCAACACCGCTACCTGCACCAATCCCAATAATCGGTATTTTAACAGACTCAGCAGCTCTTTTTCCTAATTCAGCCGGAATCTTTTCCAGTACAATTGCAAAACAGCCTGCGTTTTCAAGCAATTTCGCATCTTCAATCAGCTTTTCAGCTTCTTCATCTTGCCTTGCCCGAACTGTATAAGTTCCATATTTATGAATAGATTGTGGCATTAACCCAAGATGCCCCATAACGGGGATGCCAGCAGATAAAATACGATCTACTGACTCTATCACTTCACTTCCTCCTTCTAACTTCACAGCATCAGCTGCAGTTTCTTTCATTATTCGAATAGCAGAACTTAATGCCTCTTTACTGTTTCCCTGATAAGTTCCAAAAGGCATATCAACCACTGTTAAAGCTCTATTCACAGCTTTAACAACCGATGTTCCGTGATAAACCATCTGATCAAGCGTAATTGGCAAGGTCGTTTCATTTCCTGCCATCACATTGGATGCGGAGTCTCCAACCAGAATCACATCAATTCCTGCTTCATCAACAAGTTTAGCCATGCTATAATCATAGCTGGTCAACATCGAAATTTTCTCTCCTTTCAATTTCATTTCAGAAAGGACATGGGTGGTTACTTTTCGTATTTCTTTATGTACGGACATGATTTATCTTCTTTTATGGCTACAAAAGTAAGAAAATGTTTGGAGTGGCTTTTTCGAAAAATTCTTTATTTTATTGATTGCTGACTAAACCCTCAAAAAGATTTTTTTCTTATACATGTAATAAAGAAGTACCCAGCTTATTACAAGTACTCCTACAGCAATTACTAAGCTCCCAATTTCACCAAGAGGTATAGCAACCCAACCTAAAATATTTTCGCTTAGTTGTTTAATGTTTACAAATCTTGCAAACAGATAGATAAATATTGAATTCATACCAATAACTCTGAAATAAAATGACCAACGCTTAAAACCCAAATGGTCAATTATCAGGTAAAAGAGTGCCATTAATAGAAAGGAAATTCCTCCAGCTAATAAATTGAAAGTGGAAGTCCAGCAACTTTTAATAACGGGATAGTAAGGCGAAAGAATTAGCGCCAAGACAATCAATCCAACTCCAGTAGCAGAAAGGTTACCAATTTTCTGCCAACCGGTTTTCTCCTTCCTCTTTAAAATATTTCCGGCAATAGTTCCCATTAAAGTTATTCCGGTAGCCGAAATTGCACATAAAATACCTTCTGGATCAAATGTTCCACCATGAAGTCTACCCGGTAGGAACAATCTGTCAATATAACCATTAATACAAGCTTCCTGTGTTAAAACTCCGGCACCAAAACCTGGAACTGGTATTAATAATTGAATTGCGGCATAGCCAAATAAGATTCCAGCCAACCAAATTACTCTAGCTCTAAATGATTCAAAATAGATAACGATGAGAGATGCTAAGAAATAGGCAATCCCAATTTGTCCTAAAACACTAGCATATCTTCCTCCTCCAAGTTCATTTTTCAGAGCACCATTGTATATTATTCCTAAAAGAATCAATACGATCATTCGTGTAAACACTTTTTGCAAAAGTTTGCGCTTAGGTACACTTTTATTCAGCTTCGCTTTAACTGCAAATGGAATTGCAACACCAGCAATAAACATGAAAAGTGGAAAAATTAAGTCGTAAAAATGAAACCCTGCCCATTTTACATGATGCATCTGACCAGCAAGCCACTCAGCACCAGTCAATTTTGAGAAAATAATAGCAAAGGCACTACCTCCGGTAATCCAAAACATATCAAATCCACGAAGTACGTCTAAGGAATACAAGCGATCTTTTGATTCTGTTCGTTGAGTATTCTTTTTCATTTGAGAAGAGTATAATAGTTAATTGAAAAAATCGAACACAATAATAAGGCTTTTTTGACAATTACATTCTTGAATTGACATTACACATCTAACCTCAAAAAAATTAGTCAGAAACAAAAAATGATTTTTCAGAAAAAACATTGGTAATTATGCAGAATGAATAGAATTTCAAATGACAGATTATTTGTTTTATTTCTGATTTCTATATAAAATCTTGCATTTCAAATATCCTCTTTGCTGTCTTTTTGTCACCAAAAATGACAGGATTTTTATATTCTGAAAAACAGTTATGCCATATTTTCACAAAAATGCGGCACAAAAGCTATGGCATAATCATTGATCCGTTCAGGTTATTGTAAAAAGAAAATAAATCATAAAAAATAGATACAATGGGAAAAATTATTGGAATCGATTTAGGAACAACAAACTCATGCGTTTCCGTAATGGAAGGTAACGAGCCTGTTGTAATTCCAAACAGCGAAGGAAAAAGAACAACTCCATCTATTGTTGCATTCATTGACAATGGTGAACGCAAAATTGGTGATCCTGCCAAACGTCAGGCAATTACTAACCCTGAGAAAACAGTTTATTCGATTAAACGTTTTATGGGCGAGAGCTTCTCTAGTGTAAGTAAAGAAGTTGGTCGTGTTCCTTACAAAGTAATTAAAGGAGACAACGATACACCACGTGTACAAATAGACGATCGCAAATATTCTCCTCAGGAGATTTCAGCAATGACTCTTCAAAAAATGAAGAAAACTGCTGAAGATTATCTTGGTCAGGAAGTAACTGAAGCAGTAATTACTGTTCCTGCTTATTTTAACGACTCACAGCGCCAAGCTACTAAAGAAGCTGGTGAAATTGCTGGATTGCAAGTTCGTCGTATCATTAACGAACCAACTGCTGCCTCTTTGGCATATGGCCTTGACAAAATGGACAAGGACATCAAGATCGCAGTATTTGATCTTGGTGGTGGTACTTTTGATATCTCAGTACTTGAATTGGGTGACGGTGTTTTCGAAGTAAAATCAACCGATGGTGACACTCACTTAGGTGGTGACGACTTTGATCAGGTAATTATTGATTGGTTATCTTCAGAATTCAAAAAAGATGAAGGTATTAATCTGAAAAAAGATCCAATGGCACTTCAACGTTTGAAAGAAGCTGCTGAAAAAGCTAAGATCGAGCTGTCAAGTTCAACTCAAACTGAAATCAATTTACCATACATTATGCCAGTTGATGGAATTCCAAAACACTTGGTTAAAACATTGACTCGTGCGAAATTCGAACAGCTTGCTGACAGCTTAATCAATGCAACAATGGAACCATGTAAAACAGCATTAAAGAGTGCTGGCATGACTCCTTCTGATATTGATGAAGTGATCCTAGTTGGTGGTTCAACTCGTATTCCTGCCATACAGGAGAAAGTTAAAGCGTTCTTTGGGAAAGAGGCATCAAAAGGAGTTAATCCTGATGAGGTTGTTGCAGTTGGGGCAGCTATTCAGGGTGGTGTTTTATCCGGAGAAGTAAAAGATGTATTACTTCTTGATGTTACACCTCTTTCTTTGGGTATTGAAACCATGGGTGGTGTTATGACTAAATTGATTGAAGCAAATACAACTATACCAACCAAAAAGGCAGAAACATTTACAACTGCTGCCGACAACCAGCCATCAGTAGAAATTCACGTATTGCAAGGTGAACGTCCAATGGCAGCTGGTAACAAAACTATTGGTAAATTTCACCTGGATGGTATTCCTCCATCACCACGTGGAGTTCCTCAAGTTGAAGTTTCTTTTGATATTGACGCTAATGGTATACTTCACGTAAATGCAAAAGATAAAGCGACTGGGAAATCACAATCAATTCGTATTGAAGCTTCTTCAGGCTTAAGCGATGATGAGATCAAGCGTATGAAGGAAGAGGCAGAAGCAAATGCGGATGCTGACAAAGACGCTCGTGAAAAAGTTGACAAATTGAACCAAGCCGACAGTCTGATTTTCCAAACAGAAAAACAACTGACAGAATTTGGCGACAAATTACCAGCTGATAAAAAAGGTCCAATTGAAGAGGCATTAAACAAACTTAAAGAAGCTCACAAAGCTCAGGATATTGAGGCAATTGACACTGCATCCGCAGAGTTAAACCAGGTTTTTCAGGCTGCTTCTCAAGAAATGTACAATGCTCAGACACAAGCTGAAGGTGGTGCTCAACCTGGTCCTGATGCAGATCCTCAAGGAGGAAACGGTCAATCAGCAGATGCTTCACAAGATGGCGAAGTAACTGATGTTGATTTTGAAGAAGTGAAATAATAAAAAACACTCTACTATAATTAGAAGCTCTGTCAATTAATTTTGGCAGGGCTTTTTTAATAGTATGGATTTTTTTTACTTTTCCTGGCAAATAAATAGCGAAATACAACTCAGCGTAAGCGTCTCCACAATAAGGTTGTTAAAAAAAGCCCGTCAAATTTTGATTGA
>CBDVCE010000043.1:0-46351 GCA_965372405.1 uncultured Sunxiuqinia sp. | reverse complement strand
AAAATATGATAAAAATCCATATTTAACAGTCGCGACTTAAACGCCTATACCTATTTATTTTATTAGAACATTTGTTCTTTAGTAATTGTGATTTGAATATCATGAATTGTGTTTTCGATTTATAGAATAACAGAAGTTGCGGATTGTTTTTAGAAGGCAGTTTCTTCTGTTGCATTATTTACTCCTTTTAAAAATCAGGTTATAAACATTAAGTTGTTGAAATCTAAAGAAAAAACTTGCGCTAGTTCTTGATAATTTGAAAATAATGTGCTTATTTTGCGAACTGTTTGAAAAATGTGTGATTCTGAATAAAAATATAAGACAATGTCAAGAGTTTGTCAAATTACTGGAAAAAAAATGATGGTGGGAAATAATGTTTCTCACTCAAAAAGAAGAACAAAGCGTCGGTTTTTGCCGAATTTGTTCAAGAAGAAATTCTATCTTCCTGAAGAAGATCGTTGGATTTCATTAATTGTTTCTGCAGCAGGTATCCGTACAATCAATAAAAAAGGATTGATGGTTTGCTTAAAAGAAGCAAAAAATAAAGGATTCGTAAAGAATATTTAAAAGCGTAAACAATGGCTAAAAAAGGTAATAGAGTCCAAGTTATATTAGAATGTACCGAGCATAAAGAAAGTGGAGTACCAGGTACTTCAAGGTATATTACTACCAAGAACAGGAAGAATTCTCCTGATCGTTTGGAGTTGAAGAAATTCAACGCAACTTTGAAGAAAGTAACTGTTCACAGAGAAATTAAATAATATTTAGATATGGCTAAGAAAGCAGTTGCATCATTGCAAAAAGGAGCTGGTAAAGGTTATTCAAAAGTGATCAAAATGGTCAAGTCTGATAAAACCGGAGCTTATACATTTCAGGACGATGTTGTGCCTAACGAAATGGTTAAAGATTATTTTAAGAAATAAAGATATTTTCTTGCAGAAAAGAGAAGCGGATAGCCTTAGTGGTTGTCCGTTTTTTTGTGCTAAAAAATCAAATATCCATTCCCAGGAAAGATAGGATGACGGTAGTCTTTTGATGATTATATTATTGCCTTCTCCGGTAAGAACTTCCAGAAGCGCTGTGGCATGTGTTGTCGTTGAAGTTTTAGATTCTTACGCTCCTTGATATTGATGTTGTCAAAATAGTCTTTCCAAAGAGCTTGATAGCTTGTTTCGCTTTCTTCGAGGATGTTTGGGTTTAACTTCCCATTTCCTCCATTAAACCCTTTTTCGGTCAGCACAACCTCTTCTGTTGTCTTCAGGTTATAGTAAATGCCATAGTCGCGCCTAATGTCATAAATAAGCCAGGGTTGGTCGGCAAATCGATCTTTAAAATGCTTAATTGTAAATGGTAGTACATTGTATCTGGGTTCGATAGGTGAAAAGTATATGTCTTCTTTTGTCTTCTGGAAGCGTACAAACTGCAACATGCGCATGGCTTCACGCATCACTTGTCGCTCAATCTTTTTCAAGTCCAGTACATCACGATCCCCATAATCGGTTTCAATGCTATAGCTTGATTCAAAAATCCGTTTCATAAAACGATACAGTTTCATTTCAATACCATCTTCTTCCGATAAAAAGGCATAGAAAGGCAGCTCTTTATTTCTGCTATGCAATTTCTTCCGAAGAGCTTTCCATACACGATCAGCTTTTTGTTCATCGGTTGCAATGGTCATTTTTTCAGCGAACAGCACTTCCTGAAAGTCACGATCTCTGCATATATCTATTGGTGTAATCTTATGGGCATAGCATTCAAATACTGCAGTCAAAAAACCTTCAAAGCTATTATCGTAAATTAAATAGGGCATGGCATTAATTCTTATAATGAGATTGAAGTGCAGGGGTTTTCTTAATAGGTGCAAATGAGAATAAACTAAGTTGCGTGTCACCCGGTTTCCTGTTTTTAGTATGACTTTCATAAATGATATGGCTTCGTAGTCGCTCAGGCTCCCAGTGTCTTAATGCGGAAGGTAATTCATTGCAGGTAATGAAATATTGAGCACGTTTAAGTACCACTCCAATTTTTTTTAGATGATAAGAAGTAAGTCTTCGAAAGCGGCGTGCATCAATAATCATTTTGGCAGATTGCACCCCAATCCCAGGAACGCGCAAAATCATTTCGTAATCAGCTTTATTAATATCAACAGGAAATAAATGAAGGTTGCGAAGGGCATAGGCCAGCTTGGGGTCAATGTCTAAATCCAGAAAGGGTTGCTCTGGTGTTAGAATTTCATCAGCATTAAAATGGTAAAAACGCATTAGCCAGTCGCTTTGGTAAAGGCGGTTCTCGCGAACAAGAGGAGGGGCTTGCAAGGCTGGTAGTCGCTTGTCATATTCATTTACAGGGAGGTAACTAGAAAAGTAAACTCGCTTTAGTTGTTGCTTTTTATAAAAGTTAGAAGATAGCTGTAGTATTTGCCGATCACTTTCAGGTGATGCACCAACAATGAGCTGAGTGCTTTGTCCTGCAGGAGTGAAGACAGGCGTTTTTCGAAACTTCTTGCGTTCTTCTTTGTAAATCTGAATTCCTTCAGCTATTTGGTTCATTGGCTGTAATACGCCTTTGTAATCTTTTTCTGGTGCTAATCGTTTTAGTTGTTGTTCGGTTGGGATTTCAATATTTACACTAAGCCGGTCTGCATATAAACCAGCCGATCGTATTAATTCCTGACTCGCTCCTGGAATCGCTTTTAAATGAATGTATCCATTGTATCGATATTCTTTACGAAGCTTTTTGGTAACCAGCATTAGCCGTTCCATCGTATGATCAGGGCTTTTAATTACTCCAGAACTTAGAAATAGTCCTTCGATATAATTCCGGCGGTAAAAGCCAATAGTTAGGTCAACAATCTCATTAACGGTAAAAGTTGCACGCGGAAGATCATTGCTTTTTCGGTTGATACAATAGGCACAATCATAGATGCAATGATTGGTCATTAGGATTTTTAGCAGACTTACGCATCGTCCGTCTTCCGTAAAGCTATGGCAAATTCCACTGGCAACAGCATTGCCAATTCCACCGCTTGTATTTGAGCGATTATTACCACTTGATGAACACGAAACATCATATTTGGCTGCATCTGCTAATATTTTTAGCTTTTCCTGTACTTTTTCATTCATTGCACCTTATCTTTAACTGTTTTTCTCATGGCTTGAGACAATTAATTATTCAAAATTACTAATTTAATTAGTAATTACTAATATTATTAGATAGGTTTGTTGTTATGATCTTATTATCGCAGAATATCAAATATTTACGGAGTCAACAGAGTTGGACCCAACAAAAACTGGCCGATAAATTGAATGTTAAAAGGGCTTTAGTTGGTTCATATGAAGAGGGTAGGGCAACTCCTAAACTTGCTGTCCTTCAAGATATAGCTGCATTGTTTCAATTGTCGGTTGATCATTTGATTGGAGCGGATCTTGAAAAGGGGATTGAACTTAAATCGAATGTAAAAGCTGAATTAAAGGTTTTACCAATTGTTGTTAATGATAAGAATAAGGAGCAAATACCAATAGTTCCTGTTAAAGCTTCTGCAGGTTATTTAAATGGGCATGCCGATCCAGAGTTTATCGAGTCATTACCGCGCTTTGAAATGCCAGTGCCTGAATTGTCAAAAGAACGGAGCTACCGTGTTTTTCAAATAAAAGGCGATAGCATGTTGCCGGTTCTAGCGGGCTCATATGTTTTTAGCGAATACATTGCCGGATTTGATGAGATTAAAGACGGACTGACTTACATATTAATTACAAAAGAAGAAGGCTTGGTGTACAAACGCGTTTTTAAAAAAGGCAATAATCAATTGCTTTTGAAATCTGATAATGTTGAGTATGAACCTTATTCTGTCAGCAGTGAGTCTGTTCTTGAAATATGGAAAGCCAAAGGGGTTTTAAGCTTTGAGCTGCCAAGCCCTGAACAGGCAAATATTTCTCAATTACCAGGTCTTATCCATGAGCTTCGAAATGAAATTCGCGACTTGAAAAAGTAAATCTGATTTGCATATTTCATATTCAATCAAATAAGGATTTTAAAGCGTTAGTTCTCACCTAAAATTTGTAAATTGCGCGTCCTTAAAAATTATGATTATGGCTCTTTTCGGATCGTTTACGAAAACAAAAAAAGAAAGTCTTGATAAAGGGCTGAGCAAAACTAAAGAAAGCGTATTCAAAAAACTTGGTCGTGCCGTTGTTGGTAAAGCTAAAGTTGATGATGAAGTCCTTGATAATCTGGAAGAAGTATTGATTACTTCAGATGTTGGCGTAGATACTACTCTCAAAATTATTGAACGAATTGAGTCTCGTGTTGCTCAGGATAAATATCTGGGTGTAGCTGAACTGAACCGCATATTGAAGGAAGAGATTGCCGAAATGCTGGAAGAAAACAACACGGAAGATGTTGCTGATTTTGACCTTCCTGAAACCGATGGCCCCTATGTAATTATGGTGGTAGGAGTTAATGGTGTTGGAAAAACGACTACCATTGGCAAATTGGCTTACAATTTTAAAAAGGCTGGCAAAAAGGTTGTGCTAGGTGCTGCTGATACATTTCGTGCTGCAGCGATTGAACAGCTTGAAATATGGGCCGAACGTGTTGATGTGCCTGTTATAAAGCAAAAGATGGGCTCTGATCCTGCATCTGTAGCCTTTGATACACTTGCCTCTGCCAAAGCAACCAATTGTGATGTGGCGATTATTGATACCGCCGGTAGGTTGCATAATAAAGTCAACCTGATGAATGAGCTTTCCAAAATTAAGAATGTGATGCAAAAGGTTGTTCCTAATGCTCCACATGAAGTGTTGCTTATTCTGGATGGCTCAACAGGACAAAATGCATTTGAGCAAGCCAAGCAGTTTACTAAAGCTACTGAGGTTTCAGCTTTGGCACTAACAAAGCTTGATGGTACTGCAAAAGGTGGCGTGGTACTTGGAATTTCTGATCAGTTTAAGATTCCTGTAAAATACATTGGTATCGGTGAAAAAGTGGAAGATTTACAAATCTTTCGCCGCAAGGAATTTATTGATACGCTGTTTTCATAAAAACAATCCCTCCTTAATAAAGTCATCCCGAACTTGTTTCGGGATCTGTTTCAAGTAAAGATGCTGAAACGTGTTCAGTATGACTTGAGCAAAATTGTACTTTTATAAACTACTAGCAACATTGTTTGTTTTATAAGAGGTTAAAATCACAATGCAAAAATTACAATGAAAAGAGGAAAAGTAAATATTACAACTTTAGGTTGTTCTAAAAATCTGGTTGATTCTGAGATGTTACTTAATCAGCTTGACCTGAATGGTTTTGAAGTAGTTCACGATAGTCTGGATAACGATTCCAATATTGTTATTTTAAATACATGTGGCTTTATTATGGATGCTAAAGATGAATCGATTAGTTCCATTTTAAGCTACGTTGAAGACCGGAAAAAGGGCAAACTTGATAAGCTTTTGGTAATGGGATGCCTTTCTGCCCGTTATAAAGAAGATTTGCAAAAGGAAATTCCAGAGGTCGATAAGTTTTACGGTAAGTTTGATTACAAGGAAATCATAAAAGATCTGAATGCCGACTTCTTTGAAAGCAAAATGTATCACCGTTGGAAAACTACCCCCAAACACTATTCACATCTAAAAATAAGCGAAGGCTGTAACCGCCATTGTTCGTTTTGTGCCATCCCTCAATTTACCGGAATTCACAAGTCAAGAAGCATTGAGAGCCTTTTGGATGAAGCCAAAGCACTGGTTGCAGGTGGTGTAAAAGAGTTGCTTATTATTGCCCAGGACTTATCGTACTATGGAATTGACATGTATGGCGAAAGCAAGCTGGCTGAGCTGGTTGATAAATTGGCTGATATTGAAGGGCTGGAATGGATTCGTCTGCATTATGCCTACCCATCAAAATTTCCGATGAACTTGCTAAAAGTAATTCGTGAACGTGATAATGTAGCCAATTACCTCGATTTGCCTTTGCAGCATATTACCAACAGTATGCTTGGCAAAATGCGCCGTAAAATTACCAAAGAAGAAACCATTAAGCTTGTGGAAACCATTCGGAAAGAAGTTCCCGGAATTGCATTGCGAACTACCTTCTTGGTTGGGCATCCGGGTGAGACCGATGAAGATTTTGAAGAACTAAAAGCTTTTGTTGCCGAATATAAATTTGACCGCCTTGGCGTTTTCCCTTACTCTGATGAAGATGATACCTATGCTTTCAAAATGTATGAAGACGATGTTCCTCAAGAAACAAAACATGAGCGTGCTGCCGACTTAATGGATCTTCAGCAGGGAATTTCAGAAGAACGCAACCGAAGCTTTATTGGTAAAACGGTAAAGGTGCTGGTTGATCGTGAAGAAAAAGAATTCTTTGTAGGCCGAACTGAATTTGATTCACCTGAAGTAGATGGGGAAGTATTGATCAAAAAATCAGATAATATTCAAATTGGGAATTACTATCAAATTGAAATTAACGACTGCAACGAGTTTGATCTAATCGGGAATCTGGCATAGTACAATAAATGTACGTCATCCCGAATTTACAGGTTGTGTCGTAATGATCATTTTGCTGGAAATATTCGGGTAGGTATCTATTGAGAATCTCAAATATTGAAGTCTCCAGAGTATATTTTGAATTATGACACAGCCTGTTATTTCAGGATATCCATAGTAAACCTCTATCTTATTTGACTTTCAGTATCTGAATCGTCCATAAAAAAAAACGTCATTCCGGATGAAACGAAGTGGAAGTCCGGAATCTCCGTCATTTAACTCTATACCCATAAGAAATTCATCATCCAAATGTAGATCGGGATCTGTTTCATTATTATCAAAAAGATAGAAAGTCTGCGAGAGCTGAATGTGCTTGAACCGTTGCACATTCTGAGTACCTTACTTTATGTCCGCTGAATCGTTGCTAAATGTTGTAATCTTCAAAATACTATTTACCGCGCATTGTTTTATGACCGCGTGATATGCGCTTTTCTTTATTTTTTACAAATATTAGCTTATGCCTACTCTTAGGGCTTTCCCTTTGCTCTATCTCAAACTTATCAGTTGAGTTTATTAAAGGGGTCAATTTTTGAAAACCATAATTTCTAGGATCAAAATTTGGTTTCTTCTTTTGCAGCAAACTTCCAACATCACCCAAAAAGGCCCATCCTTCATCATCTGACAAATCCGTAATTGTGGCAGCAATTAATTTGATATCCTTTGCTGTAATTTTATCAAATGTTTCCTTCTCCACATCTTTATCTTCTTCAAATTCTTTTTCTTTCGATTTCGTTTTCAAAATCTCGATGTAAATAAATTTGTCGCATGCAACAATAAAAGGGGTTGGTGTTTTTTTCTCACCAATTCCAATTACTTGCATTCCGGCCTCTCTTAATCGGGTTGCTAACCGGGTAAAGTCACTGTCGCTTGATACTAAACAGAATCCGGTTACTTTTTCAGAATACAGAATGTCCATCGCATCAATTATCATGGCTGAATCGGTAGCATTCTTTCCCTTTGTATAGGCATACTGCTGTACTGGAGTAATCGCATTCTCAAGCAACATATTTTTCCATTTAGACAATTCTGGCTTTGTCCAGTCGCCATATATTCGTTTGATTGTTGGATTACCATATTTGGCAATTTCTTCCATCATCTCTTTTACATGTGCCGATGGTATATTGTCTCCATCAATAAGTACAGCCAAGTTTATATTCATCGAGTTTTAGATTAAGTTCTTTTTCAGATCAGTTAAATTCTGATATAAGGTAAATTTACAAATTCATAAATTATTAACAATCAGTATTCTGATAAATTAACAGTTTACCTCAATAATCAAAATATGAGAGCTTGCATCCATCTATTGAAGCATGTTGCCACTACCGCCATATAGAAACCGTCATTCCGTCCCCAAAAGACAGCTATGTCATCCTGAACTTGCAGGCTGTGTCATAATTCAAAATATACACTGGAGACTTCAATATTTGAGATTCTCTATAGGTACCTATCCGAGTATTCTCAGCAAAATGATCATTGCAACACAGCCTGTTGTTTCATGATCTTCACCTCGGTTATTTGCCCTCTTTATTCTCTCCCCAAACTTTAGCTATTCTATTCTATATTTTTTGCTCGAAAATTTCAATGAGTTTTTTATTGGCATTTACCAATTCTTGTTCTTTTTCAATATGATTAACAATCTGTTGCTGAGTTATGATAGGAGGTAGCATTCCGGGTCAGAAGGGGTGTCTGGCAACAGACGGACGGGGTAGTTGTATTCCTCCAAATTCAAGATGAAGCAGCACCTCATGTTTGCCAAATATGTGGTTACACCTATGATCCTGAAGTTGGTGACCCATCTATGGGTATTCCTCCCGGAACACCATTTGAAGATTTGACTGAAGATTATAAATGTCCGATTTGTAATGCCGGGAAGGATTATTTTAATGCTTCATAGATTGTCGTGGAGAAACCTCCAAAGCTGGAAAAATGAAAAAGGAGGGCGTGGAGGTTTCTCCATGGCTTGCCCAAACAAAAAGTGAAGTCGTGGAGATATCTCCAAAGGGTCTCCGACCAGTAGGGGGAGCGATGGAGGTTTCTCCAAAGGTCGTCCAATTAAAATGGAGGTATGGAGATTTGTTTAAAGCTTGTCTAAACAAAAAGGGAGTGTATGGAGATGTCTCCATTGCTTGCCATAATGAAAAGTTGAGTTTAGAGGTTTCTCCAAGTTGCAAAAACAAAAAAATGGCATCCATCAATAGAAGAATGCCATTTTTATATATTTGGTAGTGAAATAATGAATTCGCTACCTTTGCCAACTTCACTTTTAACCGATATATTGCCCCCATTTTTTTTGACAAACTCATGGCAAAGCATTAATCCAAGTCCCGTTCCTTTTTCATCCTTAGTACCGATTGTTGAAATGATTTCGTCAGGGTTAAAAAGCTTATTCAATATTTCTTGAGTCATTCCTACGCCCGTGTCAATAACGTGTAATTCAATGTAATCATTGTTAGAGTCGAAATTAATTGAAATTTGCCCATCTTCAGGAGTAAACTTAATAGCGTTGTTAACTAAGTTTCCAATAATGGTAACGGAAGTATTAATATCAATTGAGATTGTGACGTCAAGAGGGATATTAACTTCAATATCAATTTTCTTATTCGTGGCATTAAGTTGATAAGGGGCAATGCTGTTTTCAACAAGTTCCTTTAAGTTTACAGTTTCTTTTTGTAAAGTTAGTTCACCTACTTGTGTACGTGCCCAGATAAGAAGATTATCTAATAAATTGTAGGCAGACTGAGATGATTCATGAATTCGCTTCAGAAAATCAATAATCTCAGAGTCATTAAAATTATGATATTCCTTATGTAATAAGTCGGAAAAGCCCAGAATGTTATTAAATGGGCTTCTAAGATCATGTGATATAATGGTGAAAAATTTATCTTTCGTTGCAATGGCTTCTTCAAGTTTATCTTTTTGGATTGAAATTATTTCATTCTTTTTTGTGAGCTCAATATTCACTTTTTTCTTTATTCGGAACCTGTTCAGCAGAATTAAAACAATTATTAATATTAAAGCAGAAAATACGATGAATGAGTTTTTAATGTTAGTTTGAAGTTGATTCTCTTTCCTCAATAATTCATTTTCATGTACTTTCTTTTTTGTATCATATTTGGTTTGCATTTCAGCAATCTGTTTCAAGCTCTTGTCTGAATAGATTGTATCTTTTAATGAAATATATAGCTCTAAATATTCCAAAGATTTATCTAAAGTCCCCATTTCTTTATATAATTCTGAATATTCCTTATAAATTAAAACTATTTCATCTTTTGCTTTTAAAGCATTAGCCAATTCAAGACTCCTTGAAAAATAATCAAGAGCTGTTTTGTATTTTTTTTGTTCTTTATGAATTTTACCAATGCCTTTCTGCGCAAGCAATATGCCGAATTTGTCATCAATTTCTTCACTTATCTCCAGCGATCGTTGAAAGCAGATCATTGACTCATCATAGTTTGTTAAGTTATATTCACAATTGCCAATGTTATATAATGAAATTGTGATACCGAAAAGGCTATTTTTTTTCTCATTTAATTGTAAAGCTTTTTTATAGGTTTCAATTGCTTTTGTAAAAGCTTTCTGTTCTTCATAAATAAGTCCAAGGTTATTAAAATGGGCTGATAGGTTTTGAGTGTTATTTGTTTCTAGACAAATGTTGATGGATTTCTGAATAGTTTCTAAGGCTTTTTCATAATTAGTTAGTGCAAGGTACACCACGCTAATGTTACTTAATGTTGTTGATTGTAACGTGGTAAGCTTATTGTCTTCTGCTATTTTTAAACTTTTTAAGTAAGAAGCTAATGCCTTGTCGTAATCTGAGAGATTATCATAAACCAATCCAATGCCAGATAGTGTGTTCCCAATTTGCCTATTATTCTTAGTCTTTTCCCAAATACTAAGGGCTTTTTGATAATTTTCAAGAGATTGGGAATATTCACTTTTAGCCCAATACATAACTCCTTTATTCCTTAAGGCCTCTGCTAGAACTGTATCATTTTTTTCTACAAGAGCAATTGTATACGCTTCTTCTGCGTATTTAAGTCCTTTGTCAGGCGATATGTTCCAATAAATATTAGCTAATTCATTTTGCAGGATTGCTTTTTCAATTCCATATTTTTTATCAAGTAAGTTTTCAAGGCTGTCAATATTTGTTTGAGCAAACAAAAAACTAGATAATAGAAATAGATGACCTAAAATTACATATCTCATAATTGCCTTTTGAAATTCACAAATCCACAAAAATTAAATGTACAATTTATAACTGTAATAAATTTATTTTGGTGCACCTATGCTAATTTATGTCCTTAAAATAGTATCTTAATCTGACACAATGGGTGTTCAAGTGGTAGCTAGTCAGTTTTTTTGCGTGTTGATTCGTTGTGTTTTTAAATGAGTATGCTGTAAAACAAATATTGAAGAGTGAGGGTAGGTACAAGTGCCCGATTTGCAATGCAGGGAAGGATTATTTTAAAGCTTCATAAAATGCCGTGGAGAAACCTCCAAAGCTGGAAAAATGAAAAAGGAGGGCGTGGAGGTTTCTCCATGGCTTGCCCAAATCAAAAGTGAAGCTTTAGAGGTATCTCCAAAGCATCTCCAAACAAAAAGGGGAGCGATGGAGGTTTCTCCAAAGGTCGTCCAATTAAAAAGTGGAGGTATGGAGATTTGTTTAAAGCTTGTCCAAACAAAAAGGGAGTGTATGGAGATGTCTCCATTGCTTGCTATAATGAAAAGTTGGGTTTAGAGGTTTCTCCAAGGTGCAAAAACAAAAAAATGGCATCCATCAATAGAAGAATGCCATTTTTTTATATTTGGTAATAATAACTTACACAATATAAGTCGAAGATGCAGTGTCTCCACCGCGACCAGTCCAGTTGGTGTGGAAGAATTCTCCACGTGGTTTGTCAATACGTTCGTAGGTGTGAGCTCCGAAGTAGTCACGTTGTGCTTGCAGTAAATTGGCAGGTAGTCGTTCGCTACGGAAACCATCGAAATAACAAAGAGCTGATGTTAACGCAGGAACAGGAATTCCATTATCAAGTGCTTTCGCACATACTCTTCTCCAACCTGCCTGAGCAGCTTCCACTTTCTCTGTGAAGTAAGGATCAAGCAGTAAGTTTGCTAAAGTTGGATTTTGATCGAAAGCCTTTTTAATATCAGCAAGGAATACTGAGCGGATGATACATCCACCACGCCACATTAGTGCAATGCCGCCATAGTTCAAGTTCCAGTCATATTCACTGGCTGCTTCCATCATTAAGTTGTAACCCTGAGCGTAGGAAATGATTTTAGCTCCAAATAATGCATCTTTTAAATCACTTATCATTTGTGCTTTGTCGCCATCAAATTTTACTTCAGGACCAGAAATCACTTTTGACGCTTCAACACGAAGATCTTTTTGAGCAGACAAACAACGGGCAAATACTGACTCACCAATCAGAGTTAATGGAATACCCATATCTAATGCAGAAACACCAGTCCATTTACCAGTACCTTTTTGTCCGGCTGTATCCAGAATCTTTTCAACCAAAGCTTCACCGTCTTCTTTATAACCCAAAATATCACGAGTAATTTCAATTAGATACGAATCCAGATCACCTTCATTCCATTCTTTAAATACTTCATGCATCTCGTCAGCTGACATGCCCAGCATTTCTTTCATTATCTGGTATGCTTCACAAATAATCTGCATGTCACCATACTCAATACCGTTGTGAACCATTTTTACGAAGTGACCAGCACCACCTTCGCCAACCCAGTCGCAACAAGGAGAGCCATCTTCAACTTTAGCTGAAATAGCCTGGAAAATATCTTTAACGGCTGGCCAGGCTGCTGGAGATCCACCTGGCATAATTGAAGGTCCTAAAAGAGCACCTTCTTCACCACCTGAAACACCTGTTCCGATATAAAGCAATCCTTTACTCTCAACATACTCAGCACGTCGAATGGTATCTGGGAAGTGAGAGTTTCCACCGTCAATAATAATATCGCCTTCTTCAAGATGAGGAATGATCAGGTCGATAAACGTATCGACAGGCTGGCCAGCCTTTACCAACATCATTACTTTACGTGGTTTTTCCAAAGAAGCACAAAGCTCTTCAATTGATTGAGCGCCAATAAAGTTTTTATTAGCTCCACGGCCATTTACAAACTTGTTAACTTTCTCAACTGTGCGGTTGTATACGGCCACTGTGTAACCTTTGCTTTCCATATTTAAAACCAGGTTTTCGCCCATCACGGCTAACCCAATTAATCCAATGTCTGCTAATTTCTTCATGATATAATATTTAATTTGATTTTTATTCGCTGTTGAGACGCATGACTATGCGTCTTTATTCAATATTAAAGCCTAGCTCTTTTAGCTTTTCTATGGTTTCAGTATTAATATTTTTTGCTGCAATTGTATAAGCTGGGAATTCCCTCCTAACAGGATAATCTCCCCGTTGTTTCTCAAATTCCGCAGTATTCTCTCTCAGTCTTTTGTCATCATTTCTGATATCATAAGTTGTAAGAACTGCTTTGGAAATAGTTTCTTCTTCAGATAAATCAGAACCATCAATTTCAATCGTGGTAAATTCAGGAGTATCAATATTAATGGCTTGCCAGTTATCAATTCCTAAATTGAAAAATCTACTGATAACCTGAATGCTCATGCTGGTACCATTTGCTTTTCCATCTTTTGAATAGCCTGCAATGTGCGGAGTTGCTAGTTCACATTTACTAAGCAACTTGAGATCAATGTTTGGTTCATTTTCCCAGCAGTCCAGAATCAATCCTGAAATCATCCCCATTTGCAGCGCCGAATCAACTGCAAATGAATCAACCACTTCTCCACGGCATGAATTAATTAGATATGGACGTTTTTCTAATCCCTGAAAGAAAATAGTATCTGCTAATTGAAAAGTCGCATCCTCACCACGCATATTAAGCGGTACGTGGAGGGTGATAAAATCAGCTTCTTGCTTGATTGTTTCCAAGCTTACAAATTGATCTGAACCTTCATCTCTTTCACGCGGTGGATCATTCAATAAAACATTCATTCCTAAAAGCTCACAGACTTTGGCAACTTTAGACCCTACATGACCAACTCCAACAACTCCAATTGTTTTATCTTTCAGATTGAAGTGGTGTTTTTCTGCCAGAACGAAAATTGTTGAAAGGATATATTGCTCCACTGATTTGCTGTTGCAGCCGGGAGCATTTGTCCATTCTATACCTGCTTCTTTGCAGTAATTCGTATCGATATGATCGTACCCAATTGTTGCTGTCGCAATGAATTTTACTTTTGAATTTTTCAGTAATTCTTCATTGCAGATTGTACGTGTTCTTGTAATAATAGCGTCAGCATCTTTTACAATCTCAGGAGTAGTTTTCGCCCCAGCCAAATAGACAACTTCTCCAAATGGTTCAAGTGCTCCTTTTATGTATGGGATTTTATCGTCGATTATAAATTTCATTTGAAATATATGGTTGTATTGTTTAGTTGTTAAATGGTTAACTTGGAGTTTGTGTACTTTATTAATCCATTGATAGATTTTGGTAATTTTTCAAGTTCTTTTCTTAAAGAATTATATTGCTGTTGATTTATTAAATCTCGTTTGATCAATTTTTCCAGCCAGTCCGAGCTTTCAATTGTTGAGGCTCTGGCATAATGATAGAATTTTATTTTATCCTTTTTATGATAGCGTCCAAAACCTTCTGCAATATTTGCTGATACACTATCCATTGCACGAATGATTTGAATGCCAATTGTTCTTTGTGCCAGGTAATTCAATGGTAAAACTGTATCCCAAACCTGATTGCTAAGTTCAAATGAGATATTATATGCTTCAATGTCTGTAACTTTTAAATAATTCATAACAGTTTTTTTAGAGGTGAATATTTATTGAAACTAACATAACCATCAATTTTAACCATATAACCATTCAATAACTAACCATTATAATATCCTTTTACAATTTCCTCCATTACCCAGCTTGTTCTTGCACCTGATATCCCTGTGCTGGGACATCTTCCCGTTCCTCTTAATTCATCTATAACCAGTTGGATTAATCCTCCTGCAACATGCTCTGGTTTCTCAAAAGGAAATTCCAATTTTCCATTCGTATTTTCTAGAATTAGGTTTCCTACAGCAAAACATGGAAGGCTCAATTTACCCTTCGTACCAATAATTTCGATAGTATCTTTCTCTGAGGTTTTTTCTGCAACAAAACACCAACTTCCATTACCGATAACTCCTGATTCAAATTTGAAAGATGCAGAAACAGTATCTTCAGCAGGGTAATAGCCTGCTCTGTTTTCTGCATGTCCGGAAACAGATTTAATTGCGCCAAAAACAAAATCAAGAAAATCGAACTGATGAGATGCCAGATCGTAAAAATATCCTGCACCAGCTATTTCTGGAAAAACATGCCAGTGCATTTCTTCTATTGATTGACCTTTTTCAGTTGCTGTTTTGTAAAGTTGAATATTGACAGTCAGTATTTTCCCAATTGCGCCTGAATTGATAATTTCTTTTGCTTTTAAGAATTTTGCCAAAGCCCTTCTGTAATAAGCCGTAAAAAGTGGTACTTCTGTTTCTTCAGAGACTTTTATCATTTCCAAACACTCAGTATAGTTTCTGGCCATTGGCTTTTCCACATAGGCAACCTTGCCAGCTTTCATTGCCTGAATAGCATATTGGGCATGTGTGTTTGGGGGTGTTGCTATATAAACAGCATTTACCTCAGGGTCATTAATTAAATCATCTGCATTGGAATACCATTTAGGAACATGATGCCTTTTTGCATAATCCGCAGCCTTTTCAGCATCACGACGCATTACTGCAACCAGGTTTGAATGCTCCAACTTGTAGAGTGGGGGACCGCTTTTAATTTCAGTCACATCACCACATCCAATAATTCCCCAATTGATTTCCTCTAATCGCACTTTTTTAATATTTGAAACGATCTTTAAATGCCCACAATCCAATTGCCGGGTTTGAAATGTAAAAGACTTCTTCACCATCAACTGTATTGTAACCGTCTTTTAGTTTCTTCGGATCATATTTTGCAGAAACTTCATCAATATCTGCATACTTGAACCCAACACTTTCTATTTCTTCTTTTGTGAGATTTTCTTTGCCTTTTCCAGGGCAATAAGTGATGCTAAAACGCCCTTCGGAAGAACCATGGATAAGGTGTGCCGCAGCACTTAGGTTATCTCGGAGTTCTTCATGTTCATCACATGCCTTCAATGTTGCTGGTGTTCCAAAATAGCCATATTTACGTATCAGACGATCAATTTCTCTATCCTCTCCGAATTCCTTTAGAGCTGGAGCCAAAACGATTAATTCACCATCATCGTCAATGGCCATCCTTGTACGGTATATTGATTTGTTTCCCAGCCAGGTTGATTTAAATTCAGTAGGGTCAAGCCAAACAACTACTTTTTTTAGTGGTTTGGCAAGCATTTCAAAATTAACCTTTAAGGATAGCTTGGCAGCTTTATCAAAAACTTCATAATCATCGCCAATAAACAAACCTCGGGTTTTTACTTTTCCATCTGTTTTGTCTAATCCAACAACGGTTTGAACATACAAAATAGGAAGATGATTGGTGAAATTATCAGAGGCGTAATTAAATATCCTGCGAACAGGTGTATCTGCATGCCCCATCATTCGCTCCATTCCATATGCCGCACCAACAAAGTGACTTTTATTGATTCCTTCAGTTCCTCCGGTTCCAACAAAAACATTTTTATTGTAATTCGCCATTCCAACAACTTCATGAGGAACAACCTGCCCAATGGATAGAATCAGATCAAAATTATCATCCAAAAGAAGTTTGTTTACCTGTGCTGGCCATGTGAAATCAACAGCTCCTTCTGAAACATCATTTACAAACTTTGCAGGAACTTCACCAACAGTTACAACATCATTTCGCCAATCATGCTCGCGGATTAATGATGCTGGCATGGTACCAAACATGTGATCAATTTGCCCGTCAGTCATTGGAGTGTGTGTGCCCAAGGCTGGAAGAACATCAGTAAGCTTGTCCTTGTAATATTGCCAGGTAAACTCAGTCAATTCTCCTGCACGACTTGGAAGACGCGTATAATCAGGCGGAATTGCTAATACTTTGTCAATATCCTTTAATTGATCAAGAGCTTCGTAAAGACCTTTCTTTAAGTCGTCGGAGCTCAGTTCATGATCTGGTGATCCTATCTCGTAATAAAGCATGATGTTTCAATTTTCAATAATAACTATTGGGTGATGTAGATTTCAATCCGCATGTATATGTTGCGATTTGGAAATGGTAACACCAATTTAGCGCTTAACCCTTGCATTTCCTTCCCAGATGCTCCAGACCATTTCTTCGTCAGCAGGTTGAGCATAATCTGTAAGGAAAGTCGTAGCCATTGCTCCTGTAGCCCATCCAAATTGAGTCCATTTCTCTGGATTCCAGTCTTTCATGATCCCATAAAGTAAGCCTCCAACAAAACCATCACCGCCTCCAATACGATCTAGTACCCGAATTGTACGTGGCATAATTACTTGCCAATTATCATCGCCTTCAAGCATAATGGCGCCCCATAGATGTTCATTCACGCTGACTACTTCTCTTAATGTTGTTGCAAAAACTGATGCATTAGGGAATGCTTCCTTTACCCTGTGAATCATCTGTTTAAATCCATCAATTTCAGCTTCAATTCCTTTTCCCCCTGCCTCAGGTCCTTTAATTCCTAGGCAAAGTTGGAAATCCTCTTCATTGCCAATCAGTATATCTGAAACAGATGCGATCTCTGTAAAGTTCTCTCTTAATTCTTTCTCACGACCTTTCCAAAATGAAGCACGGTAATTCAGGTCGAAAGATATTTTTGTACCATATTTCCTTGCAGCCCGGGCAACCTCAAGACAAAAAGTACTTGTTTCTGGAGAAAGTGCCCCAATTAAACCAGAAAGATGAACGATTTGGACTCCTTCTTCACCGAAAATACGATCCAGATCAAAATCTTTAACATTTAAAGTACGTCCAACTTCACCAGCCCTGTCATTTTGGACTCTGGGGCCACGTAAACCGTAGCCACTGTCAGCAATATTAAACTGATGACGATATCCCCATGGATCCCCCTGATCAACATTCGGGCCTTCATAGTCCATGTGACGCGACTTTAAGTTACTCTTAATGAATTTTGCAACAGGGCTTCCTTTTACAAATGTACTTAGCACCTTTACTGGTAGTCCAAGGAATGATGAAATACTGGCCACATTGGTTTCCGCACTTGTTGCCTGCATTTTAAATGTGTCGCTACTGTGCACAGGTTGGCCATTAATTGGGGTGATTCTAACTCCCATGCTTGTAGGAACCAATAATGAGTATTGGCAATCTTTTTTTAATTCTAAAGCCATAATATTTTATTCTTTTCTAATTTTTCTTGAAAAATTTAAACACCTCCAAAAGCATTGTATCCACCATCAACAGGAATAACTATTCCAGTAATGAAGCTTGATAGATCTGATAGTAAAAACAGGGTGGCACCTTTAAGATTTTCTGGTTCGCCAAATTTCCCCATTGGAGTATTGTCAACAATTTTTTGACCGCGAGGGGAGAACTTGCCTGTTTTTTCATCCATTACTAAAAAGCGGTTTTGGTTAGTAATGAAAAAACCCGGAGCAATTGCATTAACACGAATTCCAACCTTCGCCAAATGCACTGATAGCCATTCCGTAAAATTATTAACAGATGCTTTTGCTGCTGAATACGCTGGGATTTTCGTGAGTGGTTTGTATGAGTTCATGCTTGAAACATTCAGCACAACCCCTTTTTTATTTTTAAGCATGTCTTTTGTGAAAACCATACTTGGAAGTAATGTACCTTTAAAATTAAGGGCAAATACTTTATCAAAGGCGTCCATTTCAAGACCATAAAATGTATCATCCAGTGAATCAAGACTACTTTCATCCATTTGCTCTACTTTTGTTGTTGCTTTTGGATGGTTACCTCCAGCACCATTAATCAGTATGTCGATATCACCTAACTTTTCATTAATAGATAATTTGGCTGACTCTAATGACGACTTGTCAAGAACATTCGCTTCAAAACCGATTACCTGGCTTCCAGACTCATTTGATATCTCTGCTGCTACTTTATCTGCGATTTCTTTATTAATATCAACAATGGCAATTTTAACACCAACAGATGCCATTGCATTTACCATTTCAACACCAATAACACCAGCACCACCAGTAATGACGCATACCTTACCTTTTAAATCTTCAAAACTAATTGGGTTCATAAGTTGGTTTAATTAAATTCTTTATAATAATCGATGTTTTCGCTTGTTACGATATCAATTGATGTAAATTTTTCGCTTGGAACTTCTTTTTTTAGAATAGTATGCTGAAAGAGGGTTGTAATTGCATCGTATCCTTGTTCCTCAGGACGTTGGCAGATTAAGAAATCAACGGTTTCATCTTTTATGAACTCAATGTTCTCACGGATTAAATCATGACCAATCAGCCGAATGTTCTCAATTTGCTTTTCCTTTAGGTATTGTGCTATTCGATATACCTGAGAATTAGTGACAAAAATTCCTTTTATATCTGAGTGTTGATCGAATACTTTGTCAATTTGTTTATAGAAACTTTTATTGTTTGGATTGGTGATTTCAAGAGTTACTAAAGACTTTTGTTTTTCAGAATCATTTTTGCTGAAATAATCATAGAATCCCATTTCTCGTTGTGCAAGATGGTTTTGGTTATCCATTTCTTTCGCAAAATGAATGACTAAAATTGAAGCTTTACCTGGAATTGAGAAGTTGAATAGTTTCGCAGCCAATGATCCACTTTGGAATGAGTTTTGTCCGATGTAACTAATTTTATCGCAATCCTTGATGTTTGAATCAATAAATACAAAAGGGATTTCATTTTCATTCAGTTGTTGAATGAAATGTTTTGCTTCCCTCGAGAAAAATGGAGCCATCACCACACCATCCGGTGGATTCTTCATAATCTCCACAGCAGCATTTTCGAAAGATTTTGCTTCTGATTGTTTAAATTGAAAGCTACTTATCTCAACACCATATTCCTGAATTTCCTGAAAAGCTCTTTTTACACCAACTACAGGCTTGTTCCAGTAGGATTCTTCACTTGCAGGTTCAGGGAAAAATGTGGCAAACCGATATGTTTTTTTAGAAGCAAGAGTGCTGGCCAGAATATTTGGCTGATAATCCATGTCTTCTATGATTTTGAGGATCAGTTTTTTAGTTGCAGGTGATACTTCACCTCGATTGTGAATTACCCGGTCTACTGTACCAATAGAGACTTTTGCTTTTTCAGCAATGTCTTTAATTCTTATTCTTTTTAGAGGTTTGATAACTTATAATTTTTAATTTCACAAATTCGATTGACAACAAAACTAATAAATATAAATTTGATTTCGTGTGCGAACACGGAAAAATATATTTTTAAACATATTTGTGTATTTATATTTTAATCTGTTTTCAATTGAATAGCATAGTTGTTAGTTGGTTTTTTAACTTTACAATAGTCTAAACTTTAAAAACTAACCGATGAAAGCTTATTTCCTTCCATGTCTGTTTTCTATTTTAGTATCCATAAGTTGTATTGATTCACAAAAAAGTAATGAGATTTTTGTTTCTCCTGAGGGATCAGATTTAAATGAAGGTTCGGCAATGAATCCATTTAAAACAATACAAAAGGCTTATCGTGTAATTTGTGAAAGAGAATTTGGCTCTGAAGATAGTCTGACAGTATACTTGAATGATGGAGTGTATCGAATTGATCAGCCTATTGCCTTTTCCGGAGAGTTTGGGCATGAGGATGTGATTCTGAAAATTAAGGCAATAAAAGATGCAAGTCCAATCATATCAGGAGGTGTTGAGTTGCTTGAATGGAAGAAGAACGGCAATGGAATGTGGGTTGCAAGAGTTCCTGATGGAATTTCTGATTTTCGTGAACTATTTATCGATGGTGAAAGGGCGATACGTGCAAGGCATCCAAATAAAGTTTATTTAAATGTGAAGGAGGTCGGTGAAGATAAGCGAACTAATTTTACGTATCACAAGTCAGATTTTCCACTCCCCAAAAATGTTGATGAAGTAGAATTGGCATTAATACATGATTGGTCAATGACTCGAATAAATATAAATTCGATCGATGTTAGAAATCAGAGAATTTATGCTGTTGATTCCATTGGAGCTAAATGTTTGGAGTTTTTTAAGTTGGATCACTGGGAAGCACATCCCCGATATTTTTTAGAAAATGCCCCTGAGTTTCTTGATGCTGATAATGAATGGTATTTTAATAAGGAAGAGAGAAAGGTTTATTTAAAATTAGAGTTTGGGAAATCAGCTGAAAATATGCTAATTGAGATTCCTGTTGCCAATCAACTTGTTGTAATTAAAGGCAGTCATGATAAAAAGGCTTCCAATATTTCTTTTGAAGGAATTACATTTAAGCATTGTGCATGGGAAATTCCGAGTATGGGATACGGTGGAATTCAAGCGTGTCATTTTGATCCCAGACCAAATGATAAGGGATGGGGTGTAGTTCCTGCTGCAATTCATACGACTTGGGCTGAAAATATAAGTTTTACAGAATGCACCTTTAAAGAACTGGGAGGAAGTGGGGTTTGGTTTGATACAGGCAGCAAAGATTGTCGGTTAAACTCATGTCGTCTGGTAGATATTTCAGGGAATGGAATAATGATAGGTGAGGGGCAACATCGATTAGTGAATGGCGAACCATGGTGGAAAGCTGCACCAGAGCAAGTTGCTACTGCAAATGAAATTGAAAATTGCCATGTGTCTGATTGTGGAAAACAGTTTTATGGTGCTGTGGGGATTTGGTGTGGTTTAACTGCGGAAACAAAAATAAGGAATAATGAATTGAATAATCTTCCATATTCTGGAATATCAATTGGATGGATGTGGAATCCTGAGCCAACACCTTGCAGGAATAATGAAATTGTGGGCAATCATATTCATCATATTTTACAAACTCTGAGCGATGGAGGAGGCATTTATATGCTTGGATTGCAGCCCGGTAGCAAATTGCTTAATAACCATATACACGATGTGCAAATTAATGCCGGACGGGCTGAAAGTAATGGGATGTTTCTTGATGAAGGAACCAAAGATGTTTTAGTTGAAAATAACCTAATTTATAATATTGCGAAATCACCTCTTCGTTTTCATAAAGGAGATACAAATGTGGTGAAAGGAAATTATTTGTTTTGTGGTAATGGAATTCCTCCAATTCGGTATAACAATACAAAAGAAGAGGATATTCAGAAAATTGACAATATAGTTTTTACAGAGGGTTCAAAAGATTATGAAACTGAATTAAAACAAGCAATTTCTAAATTTCAGGAATAAGAAAATCAAGACCTGATTTTTTTTTAAAAAATAGATGCTTAAATATATAAAAGTTGTGGTGCATTTAATCTAAATGATAAACCTCTTCCATGTCAGCCCACCAAATACCTTCTTTTGCTGATTCAACTGGCTGCTGGCACGGATCTGTTTCTTTCCACCAGCGTTGGGTTATTGAATCTGCTGCCATCTTTTTCATGTCTAAATCAAAATCACTTCCGGTATATTCCAGATAACTAAATAAAAGTCCATCTCTGTAGTAAATGGAGTAGTTTTGAATATTACATTCCTTAAGCATTTTATCAACATGTGGCCACGGATTGGCATGCAACTCTTTGTAATAGTCGAGCTTTTCAGGTTTAACCTGAATAACCCATCCGTAGCGTTTAACTGGTTCTGTATCTTTATTGGCACATCCTATTAGCAGGAAAAGTGCAAAAAGAGCTGAAATTATTTTCATAGTATGATTTTTTAAGCATTCATTTCAAGTACAAGCCACATCACAACTAAAATCAGCACAATTCCGATTCCTACAATTCTGTAATCTTTTATGCCGTCCCATTTCTTTGGCCAGAATTCTTTCAAATTTATGCAGTTTGAAATTTGTTCTGCGCTAGGTTTAGGAGTTAAATAACTAACCACAATAAATACAACTGAAAGCAAAACAAACTTCCACCAGGCTTGCATCATAAATCCAATCCCCAGAACATTTGTTATCGCTTTTGTTGAGGCTGTTATTTCATAGTTGTTAAAATTGGCTATTGCTGCTGAAATTGAATCAAATCCAGGAATTAAATTTTCATATGGAAAATCTAATAGGAAGAAAAATATTCCAATAATTAGTCCTGAAGCAAATGTTACATTTGCTGCTCTTGCAGTTCCTCGTTTCCAGAACATCCCTAATATAAAGACAGCTGTTATTGGTGGGGCAATCATTGCTCCAAGTGAATTAACGGTGTAGATAATTGTATCTCCAAATTTGTTGGCATTTATCGACCACATAATCGCAAGTATCATAACTACAATCCCGGCTATTCGTCCAGCAAGAACTAAGCCTTTGTCTTTGGTCTCAGGGCGAAGACGTTTCACAATATCCATAGAAAATAAGGTTGATGCACTGTTGATTGCGGCTCCCACGGAGCTCATTAATGCAGCCAATAATGCTGCAATAATTAATCCTTTAATTCCGACTGGTACCAGGCGATCAATCATAAATGGGAGCGTTAGTTTGGTGTCGGTAATCTCACTGCCAAATAATACAAATGCCAATGTGCCGGGCAATAAGAAGAATAGAACCGGCAATAGTTTCAGTAAACCGGTAAACATTGGGCCAACTCTGGCGTCGTATTCCGTTTTTGAACCTAATGAACGTTGAACAATAGTTTGGTCTGAAAACCAATACCAGGCGCCTAAGACAAAATAACCTAATAAGGCGGCGTACCATGAAATTCCACCTTCGGCAGGGTTTGCCGGACTATCAGTTGGGCGTAGAATTGAAAGAGTATCAGGTTTGAGTCTTGCTTTAAACTCAGCAAAACTATCAACACCAACTTCAGGCAAAGCAAAAATTCCGAAAGCAGTTAATATTACGGCTCCCAAAATAAGCAAGGCTGTTTGCACAGACTCTACAGTTGCAATTGCTTTTAGTCCACCCACAATAGTGTAAATTCCGGTTAGCACTGCAATAAATATTATTCCGTAGGTTTCATTTAGTCCGAAAAACTTTTGACACAATGCAGCTCCTGCATAAAGACTAAGTCCGATATGGATTAACAAGGCAGTAAGAATGGCAAAAATGACCATATATGTTCGACTTGCTCCGTTAAATCTTCTTTCGTACAATTCAGGAATAGTGGAAACTCTTTTTCTGAAAAAATAGGGCGCAATTACAAATCCTAAGAAAATGAGAAAAGGAATTGCTAACCACTCAAATAAACCATCTACAAGGCCGTATTTAAATCCTGATTCGGCAAAACCGATAAGGTGAATAGTAGAAATATTTGCCGCAAAAAGTGCAGCTCCAATAATCGGCCATTTAAGCGAACGACTGGCTAAAAAATAATCTTCGGATGATTGATTCCTAAGTGTTTTTCGGACAGTATATATTCCTAGAAAAATAATTCCGACCAAATAAACAACAATTACAATTATATCGATTGTTCCAACATTAAAATTCATATCCGTATTCTATTTATTAAATTCTTTCACTGCATTACACATAGCCATAATATTTTGTGGTGGGACTTCAGGCATAATGTTGTGAATTGGGTTAAAAATAAAACCACCACCTTTTGAAAGTATCTCCAGTCTCTCCAGCGTTTGAGAGCGAACTTCTTCCGGACTGGCAATGTTTAATGTGCCAACAGTTTCTATTCCACCTCCCCAGAACGTAATTTCTCTACCAAATTCAGATTTTAGTTTTTCTGGTTGCATATCACGACATTGTGTCTGAATAGGATTTAATATATCGAACCCAGCCTCAATAAGATCTGGAATGAGCATGTAAATGGATCCGCATGAATGTAGAAATGTTTTCATTTTACTATTTGCCTTCACATAATCACAAAGCATTTTATGTCGGGGTTTAAAGAATTGCTTATAGGTGTCTACATCCATAAACGGGCCATTCATTGCACCCAGGTCATCACCAAATCTAATTATGTCAGCTATGTCTCCAACTGCTTCACATACTTTAGTCAGAAACTCCATGTGTTTCACCATTAATGCATCAAGCAAAGCTGCAGCATTTTCTGGTTCCATGTAAAGATCCATCATGAAATTATCCATTCTTCGGATAAATGTTCCCCATTCGAAAAGATTACATCCAGCAACTACCATAATCGCTTTATCAGATTTAGCACGAAGCTCTAAAGTACGCGACCTTAGCTGTTCCCAGAAATTAGGTTTATCCATATTGTCCCACGGGCTATGCACAAACGCAGACCATAAAACCTTATCCATTGCTTCATCTAATCCTTTCATGTTTTCTGGGTAAGCATCAACCCAAGGGTAAATTGTCTGGTCAAAGAAAGTCGCTTTATTGGGCATTTTTGCAATTGGATTTCCATTTTTATCAATGCCAATCCATGAGCCATCATCCGTTTGTTCCGGCTTAAACCATTTTGGATAATATGCAGTTGCCCCGTTTGGCATAGTTATCGGGTACCAATCATCATCGCTGGTATTAAACATCCTTCCTAAATCCACAACATCCAAACCCAATTCTTCAATTACCTCATTATGTGGCTGTGCTAATTGCTGAACCACATCGTAGATTTGAACAGGAAGATGTTGTTTATTTAAGTGCTTTAATAGGTTTGAATAGGCAATTGCAGAAATGCCCGAGCTTGGATTGCTCCCTAAGTCTACCGGTGTTTTATCAGGCTCAATATGATTGATGCTGGCTAAAACTCTCTCTCTCGAATTCATATATTTTTATTTTTTACTTTCTCAAGTTCAGTTTTTAGTTCTTTTACTTTATCAGGAAGCTGATTATACAGATTATTCTTTTCGCCAGGATCATTCTTTAAATTGTACAGTTGCCCGGGCGTTTTAATTCCATAACCATTCTTGTTAATTCCGTCACTAAAACCACCAGATCGATCAGACATGATTAACTTCCATTTTCCTTTCCTTAATGCGAAAACGCCATTGCCTGAATGATTCACGAGAATATCACGACCAATATTGTCTTTACCATTTAAGGTTTTTATAATGCTATAACTATCCTCGGCTGCATCATTTGGTATTTCAAAGCCGATAATATCAGCTATAGTTGGCATTAAATCCATTGAAGTAATTAATGCTGATGTTTCATTTCCTTTAGGAATATTTCCAATCCATTTGGCAATAAATGGCACACGATGACCACCTTCCCAAATATCACTTTTCATACCACGTAAATGTGCGCTTGGGTGATGTCCATAATCTCGGGTAACGGAAGCTGTTGATCCTGACCAATTCTCACCATTACGTGCAGGAGAACCATTGTCGCTAGTGAAAATGACAAGTGTATTTTCATCAACTCCATTTTGTTTTAAGGCATTCATAATCTGACCCACTGACCAATCTACTTCATATACAAAATCACCATATTTGCCGGCTTTACTCTTGCCCTCAAACTGAGTTAATGGAGCAATTGGAGTATGTGGTGCGGTTAATGAGAAATAGAGAAAGAATGGTTCGTCTTTTTGTGTGGCAAGATTGATGTATTCAATTGATTTTTTTGTTATTGTTGGCATCACACCTTCCAATTTCCAATCAGTGACCATTTTCCCTTCCCAGCCAAATAATGAATCAGGTTTATTCATGGTGGGGATTTCAACAACCTTCTGATTTTCGATAAAAGTATAAGGTGGGAAATTAGGAACATCATCACCGAAATAATAATCGAACCCATGAGACAAAGGGCCTCCTTCTATTTCTTTTGAGTAATCAACATTCTCACCATTTACTTTTTTTACTGAAATGGTATCTGTTGCAGCCCATTCCCAGCCTAAATGCCATTTGCCAATTGCCGCAGTTTGGTAGCCTTTTTGTTTCAACATCTCAGGAAGCGTTAGGCGAGTCTTTTCAATAAGTGGTTTATCCCATGGCCATAAAACACTTTTTTTTAGATGTGTTCGCCAGCAATATCGTCCAGTTAAAATACTGTATCGGGTAGGCGTACAAACTGCTGAGGCTGAATGTGCATCGGTAAAACGCAAGCCTTCGGTAGCTAGCTGGTCTATGTTTGGAGTTGTAATTTTAGATTCTGAATTATAGCAACTTGGATCACCGTAGCCTAAATCATCAGCTAAAATCAAAACAATATTTGGTAACTTGGTTTCATTTTCTTTTTTGTTGCAGCTCACAGAAAGCAGGAGCAAAAGTATCAAATGCCAATTTCTCATATTATTCTATTTCGATAGTATTTATAGTTGTCGCATCAATATCTAGTTTTACTGCAATTGTCAAAACAGATTGATTTTTCATGTTTGTCGGAATATTTATTGATAGGGTTTCTGAAGATTGTTTAAACTTCAAATTATCTCCTTTTAGAACATTGCATTTTTTAATTCTTGCTTTTCCTGGCATTGGAATATTGAGAACATCATCCTCCCAATTAAAAAGATGTAAATAAATGATATCTCCTTTTCTTGTAGATGCTATTTTGTCATTTGGTTTATAGGGTCCTCCTTTTGATTCATAAATAGATTCTCCATATTTCTTAAGCCAGTCACCCATCTTTTTTAATTGATCAATCTGCCTTTGTTCGATGCGTCCGTCAGGCATTGGTCCAACATTAAAAAGCAAATTACCACCTCCTCCAACTGTTTTAATTAGAGTTTGCATGCATTGGTCATAGGATTTCATTTGGTCATTTGGTTTCCATGCCCACTGGTTACAAATGGTAATGCACGATTCCCAAGGATTTTCAATGTCATAAGCTCCAATTCGTTGTTCCGGAGTTGCGTAGTCCCCTGCAAATTCGTTGGAAATTGTAACTCCTTCCATGCCTTTGCGTCCTTTGTCAACTCGGTTGTTGATTAGAATATTCGCATCAAGTCCCTTTAGGTATTTGTAAAAATCCTGTCCGTATTCATGTGTCCATGGCTCTTCCCATTCACCGTCAAACCAAAAGATTTTTGTACCATAGTCTTCAATAAGCTCTTTTGTCTGATTTTTTAAATAAGTGTAGAATTTCTCCATATCTGCATCCGGTTTTTCAACACCCTCAATTCTGGATTCTGGATAATTAGGATGCCACCAGTCACAAATAGAATAATACGTACCGAATAAGATATCGTATTTATCACATGCTTCTTTCAATTCTTTTAATACATCTCTTTTGAAAGGTGTGTTCATAATGTTGTAATCGGTGTATTGTGTGTCCCAAAGACAAAAACCATCATGATGACGAGTAGTTAGCACAAAGTATTTCATGCCCGCTTCCTTAAGTGTTTTAATCCAATCATCAGCATTGAAAAGAACAGGATAAAACTCTTTGTATAAGCTATCATATTCATCCGCATTGACTTGGTGTCCGCGCGACCAGCCAATTTCAGTTCCTCTAAGTGCAACCGGACCCCAGTGAACAAACATTCCAAATTTTAGATCCATAAATTCAGTAATAGGATCACAATCTGTTTTTGTATTGTCACTCGTTTGAGAATAGCTAGATAGGTTTAGGCAGAATAATAGGCTAATGATGCATAAGATTTTCATAATCTGTTAAGGTTTGGTTGATGTGTTTTTTTAGTTAGTGCAAATTTATCCTGATACTAAAATAATTGGAATAGCTTTTTATCTATATTTGATGGATTATAGTGCGAGATATTGTTTTTTCGTATTTTTGAGTGCAAATTTCAATTTTCATATCAATTGGTAAACTTTAAAATAGTTGAAAATATCATGTCGGATTTGAAATCATATAAAGATGGTTTTATTGGTCAACGCATGACCTATGTTCCTGGTATCGTGAAACGAAAGGTTTTGAATGATGAGCGGGTTAAAGATTTATATATTACTCATATTGGTGTTTTCCCAAATGCAATTGGGCATCTGCGAAAACGTGAATTCGGATGCAGCCAATTTATATTGCTTTATTGTGTTGAAGGGGAAGGATGGATTAAACTTGACGGTAGAACTCATATATTAAAAGCCAATCAGTTGTTCGTTATTAGTCCAAAGCAAAGCTGTAGTTATGGAACTTCAGATAAGTATCCCTGGACAAATTATTGGATTCATTACACTGGAGAAAATTCAGAATTGTACTCTCCTGAATTAAACAAACTCATCAATATTCCACCTGATAAAGATTCTAGAATTAAAGAACGATTGGTGCTTTTTGAGGAAATGCTGCAGAATATTGAGGATCATTTTAATACAGATCGTGTGATTTATGCGAATATTTGTTTGAAACATTTTTTGTCATCTATTAAATATTTGCCAGTTTACCGGGCAATCGATAAAGAACCAGAGAATGATGTGATTGATAAGCTTATTGCTTATATGAGTAATAATGTTGAAAAAAACATTTCAATGGATGAGTTTGCTGCAAAATGTGGATTTTCGACTTCAACTTTGTTTAAGCTATTTAAGAGAAAGATGAATAGTTCTCCAATGGATTTTTTTATTCATTTAAAAATGCAGTATGCTTGTAAGAGTTTGATAGTTAGCTCTATGAAGGTAAAGAGTATTGCAGCTCGCTTCGGATATGATGATCCATATTATTTTTCAAGGATTTTTAAAAAGCATATAGGTCTGTCTCCTTCAGATTATCGAAAGGAAGAAATCAATTAATATCAAATGTTCCGATATCGATTCATCAATCGATGATAAATGAATTACGCCATTTATCGTGTGCGAACACGAGTAAATGTATTTTATAACACCATTTGTTAATTTTTGCTGTGTAAAATTGCATGATTAAATAATATGCTCTACTTTCGTGTGCGAACACGGAGATGTGTTCTTTTGTGAAAATGATAATCAAAACAAATAGAATTCAGTATGAAATTAAGCAAGTATAGTTTTGGGATTGGTGATCGATTCTCTCATCAAGGTCAAGCACAGTTGCGAGCAATTGTTAAAGCAAATGAGGCAGGGGTTGAGGTGAGCCCGGTTTGGAATAAATCAAACAGGGAACATGATATTGTAAAGACTAAGCCTTCACAAGTAAGAGACGAAGCCAATGATGCAGTGAATGCGTTGGGATGGGAGAAGCCATATTTTGTAGATGCAGATCATATTAATTTGGATACAGTTGAACCCTTTATTGAGAGTGCTGACTTTTTTACATTGGATGTGGCAGCTTATATTGGAAGTCCTTCTTCAAAAGATGATGTAGCAAAATTTATAGAATCATGTAATGAATTAGGAAAGGAAGTTGTTATCCCCGGAATTGTTGAGCCAATTATTATTTCTGATTCATTGTTGACTGAAGTTGCTGGAAAATATTTGGCTTCAATTACAGAAGCCGGAAAAATATACAATCGGATACTTTCAGTTAAAGGAGAAGGTGATTTTATTACTGAAGTGTCATTGGATGAGGTTGATAGTCCACAAACTCCAGTAGATATGTTCTTTATTCTGAAAATGATTGCAAATGCTGGTATTCCAGCACAAACTATAGCTCCAAAATTCACAGGGCGTTTTAATAAAGGTGTTGATTATGTTGGTGATACTGATCAATTTGCAAAAGAATTCGAACAAGATATTCTTGTGATTGATTATGCTGTGAAAACTTTCGGACTTTTGCCTGACTTAAAAATGAGTGTGCATTCAGGTAGTGATAAGTTCTCTATTTATCCAATTATGGCTGATGTAATTAAAAAGTATGACAAGGGGCTTCATGTTAAAACAGCTGGTACTACCTGGCTTGAAGAGGTTATTGGCTTAGCTCTTTCTGGGGGTGAAGCATTGGAAACTGCAAAATATATTTATTCAAGTTCGCTTCTTCGCAAAGATGAGCTATGTGGCCCATATGCTGATGTGATTGATATTGACGATGAGAAGCTTCCTTCAGAAGAAGAAGTTAATAGTTGGAGTGGTGAAAAATTTGCCAATACATTAAAACATATTCCTGGACATTCAGATTATAACTTAAACTTCAGACAATTAATACATGTTGGTTACAAAGTTGCAGCCGAGATGGGAGAGAAGTATAATTCTCTTCTTGTAGAAAATGCTGAAGTTATTGGTAACTGCGTAGAGGAAAATATTTACGAACGACATTTGAAACGATTATTCAACCTTTAATAAATCACTCTCCAGATGAAGAAATTTATGGATGAGAATTTTCTGTTGCATACAGAAACAGCTCAGAAGCTCTATCATAACTATGCGGCAAAAATGCCAATTTTTGATTATCACTGTCATCTTTCGCCTCGCGAAATTGCTGAAGATAAGCAGTTTGAAAACCTGACTCAGGTTTGGTTAGCAGGAGATCATTATAAATGGCGTGCAATGCGTACGAACGGTGTTGATGAACGTTATTGTACTGGTGATGCCAGTGATTGGGAGAAGTTTGAAAAGTGGGCTGAGACAGTTCCGCAAACAATTAGGAATCCTCTGTATCACTGGACTCATCTTGAGCTTAAGAAGTTTTTTGGGATTGATAAATTATTGAGTCCTGATACTGCTGAAGAAATTTGGAATGAGTGTAATGAGAAGCTCCGAACTCCCGAATACTCGTGTAGAAATATTATAAGAATGGCCAATGTGCATACAATTTGCACAACAGATGATCCCATTGATTCTTTGGAATATCATCAAACTATTAAAGCTGATGGTTTTGAAGTAAATGTGCTTCCAGCATGGCGACCTGATAAAGCGACAATGGTGGATCGTACAGAATTTTGGAATGAATATGTAGACCAGCTTGCAGAAGTGGGCGGTATTGAGATTGATAGTTTTGATGCTTTCCTTATCGCAATTGAAAAACGCCATCAGTTTTTTCATGATAATGGCTGCCGTTTGTCAGATCATGGTCTGGAAACTGCTTATGCTGAAGACTACACTGTAGCTGAAATCAATTCAATTTTTGATAAAGTTAGAGCAGGTAATTTGCTTGATGAAGTTGAGGTTCTTAAGTTTCGCTCGTGTATGCTTTACGAATTTGGTGTTATGGATCATGCAAAAGGCTGGACACAACAGTTTCACTTTGGTGTAATTCGTAATAATAGTTCTCGTTTATTTAAGAAGCTAGGGCCAGACACTGGCTTTGATTCAATTGGTGATTTTCCAATTGCACAGCCTTTGTCTAAAATGTTAGATCGTCTGGATTCAAATAATCAGCTTGCTCAAACCGTTCTGTATAATATTAACCCCTCAGATAATGAGATATATGCAACAATGATTGGGAATTTCCAAGATGGTTCAGTAGCTGCAAAAATGCAATTTGGTTCAGGCTGGTGGTTCCTTGATCAAAAGGATGGTATGGAAAAACAAATGAATGTATTGTCGAATCTTGGTTTGTTAAGCCGATTTATTGGAATGTTGACTGATTCAAGAAGCTTCCTGTCTTATACACGTCATGAATATTTCCGTCGTACACTTTGTAACCTTTTAGGTAACGATGTGGAGAATGGTGAAATACCAGAAGACATGGTATTGTTAGGACAAATGGTAGAAGATATTTGTTTCAATAATGCAGTGAGTTATTTTAAATTTTAGTCGTTACCCAATTTGATAATCTTTTAAAATAATTAATAAAAGTTGTGTTGAATTAAAATGAATTGTATTTTTGCAATCGATTGCACATGATTGTTTAAATTTGAATAGAATGAATAAAAAAGTAATTACGTTTGGAGAAATTATGCTTCGTTTAGCAACTCCAGGTTATTTAAGGTTTAACCAAACCGATAATTTGACCGCAACTTTTGGAGGCGGTGAAGCGAATGTCGCAGTTTCATTAGCTAATTATGGAATTCCTGTAGATTTTGTTACCCGTTTACCTATAAATGATATTGCACGTTCATGTATCATGGACTTAAAAAAATATGGAGTTAATACAGAACAAATTGTTTTTGGTGGAGACCGTGTTGGGATATATTTCTTAGAGACCGGTGCTGTAAGTCGAGGAAGTAAAGTGGTTTACGATCGGGCTCATTCAGCAATATCGGAGATTGAATCTGGAATGATCGATTGGGATAAAGTTTTTGATGGAGCTGAATGGTTTCACTGGACAGGTATAACTCCCGCTATTTCTCAAGGAGCAGCAGATGTTTGCCTGGAAGCAATTAAAAAAGCGAATGAAAAAGGAATCATTGTTAGTTGTGATTTAAATTATCGCAAGAATTTGTGGAATTACGGTAAAACAGCTGGAGAAGTGATGCCCGAGTTAGTTGCTGGTACAGATGTGATTTTGGGAAATGAAGAAGATGCCGAAAAAGTTTTGGGTGTTAAACCTGAGGGAGTTGACGTAACAGGTGGGCATGTTGATGGAGCTGCTTATGAATCTGTTTCAAAACAGATTATGGAGCAATTTCCCCGGTGCAAAAAAGTTATTACTACCTTACGTGGATCAGTTAATGCGAATCACAATAGTTGGGAAGGAGTACTTTGGAATGGTGATAAATTGTTTGAATCTCCACAATATCAAATTACCCATATTGTTGATCGTGTTGGTGGTGGTGATTCGTTTATGGGCGGATTGATTTATGGCCTATTAACTTACCCTGAGGATGATCAAAAAGCATTGAATTTTGCTGTTGCCGCTTCTTGCTTAAAACACACAGTTTATGGCGATTATAACCAGGTTACAGTAGATGAAGTTGAAAAGCTAATGAGTGGTGATGCTTCAGGACGTGTTGCCAGATAATAAAATTTGAATTTATAAAGAATAATATAATGGCTCGATTTACAAGAATTGAAGTTGCTCAAAAAATGAAAGAAACCGGGATTGTTCCGGTTTTCTACAATGCAGATATTGAATTGTGCAAAGGTGTTGTGAAAGCATGCTACGATGGTGGAGTTCGTGTTTTTGAATTCACAAACAGGGGCGATTTTGCAACGCTTGTTTTTGCTGAATTAAACCGCTGGGCAATTCAGGAATGTCCTGAAATGATTATGGGCATTGGTTCTATCATTGATGAGGGAACAACTGCTATGTATATTGCACTGGGAGCTAACTTTATTGTTTCACCATTAATTGATGAAGGAATGGCCAAAGTATGTAATAAGCGTAAGATATCCTGGAGTCCAGGCTGTGGTTCTGTTACTGAAATTGGTAAAGCTCATGAACTTGGTTGTGAAGTAGTGAAGATATTTCCAGGTTCTTCAGTTGGAGGTCCTGAATTTGTGAAAGGAGTGATGGGACCAATGCCATATGCAAGCATAATGCCTACTGGCGGTGTTTCTCCTGATAAAGAAAATCTGACCGTCTGGTTTAAGGCTGGGGTTCATTGTGTGGGTCTTGGATCACAACTTTTCCCTAAAGAGGTACTCGCAAATAAGGATTATCAATTTATTTCCAATAAATGTTCCGAAGCGCTTTCCATAGTTCAGAAATTGAAAGCATAGCTTAAAACTATAGAATCTGAGAATAATCAATCTTAAAATAACCAATGAAACGAAATTTATTAAAAGTACTTTCTGTATTTCTGGTAGCTGTTTTTCTTTTAGGTTGCGGTGATTCAGAGATCAAGAAACAAAAAGTATTAAAATTGGCGCATGGCCTTGATCCAACACACCCGGTACATAAGGGAATGGAATTTATGGCTGATAGATTAGCCGAGAAGTCAGAAGGGAAGTTAACTATCAATATTTACCCAAGTGGGCAGCTTGGCTCTGAGCAACAGTGTGTTGAGTTGTTGCAGATTGGAAGCTTAGCAATAACCAAAGTTTCTGCAGCGGTAATGGAGAGTTTTACTCCCAAATTTAAAGCACTTGGCTTACCTTATATTTTCAGGTCTCAACAACATTCATTTAATGTTTTTGATGGTGAAATAGGCAAAGAAATGCTTTTGGGAACTGAAGAATTCTGGATTCGTGGTCTTTGTTTTTATGATGCTGGTTTTCGTAGCTTTTACACCATTGATAAACCCATAAATTCGCCCGATGATTTAACCGGGATGAAAATAAGGGTAATGAAAAGTCAGACTGCAATGGAAATGGTAAAGACTTTGGGTGGTTCACCAACTCCGATATCGTGGGGAGAATTATACACAGCTCTGCAAAGTGGAGTAGTGGATGGAGCCGAAAATAACCCGCCCAGTTTATATACTTCGCACCATTATGAAGTCTGTAAGGACTATTCGTTGGATGAGCATACTTGTGTTCCAGATGTGTTGATTATTAGTACGAAAATTTGGAATTCGTTAAGCGCTCAGGAGCAAAAATGGTTGAAGGAAGCTGCCGATGAATCGGTTCCTGTTCAGCGTAAATTTTGGGACGAGTCGGTGGAAGAATCATTGCGAATTGTTCAGGAAGCAGGAGTTACTATTCATTATCCTGATAAAACGAAATTTGCTGATAAAGTGAAGGATTTATTGGACAAATACAGGGAAGATGAAGTTTTGGGTGATTTAATCCGACGCATTCAGGCAGTTGAGTAACTATTAAACTTTTATTATGAATATTCGACAAAAAATAGATAAGATAATTGAATTCGTTTTGGTTTCGATTATGAGCATATTGGTTATTGATGTGCTATGGCAAGTATTCAGCCGCTATGTTCTTTCCTCCCCAAGTTCGTTTACTGACGAGCTGGCCGGATTTCTTTTAATTTGGGTTGGAATGCTTGGTGCAGCTTATGTTGCTGGTAAAAATGAGCATTTGGCAATTGACCTTTTACTTCAGAAAATGAAAGGTATTAATAAGCAACGTCTCCAGACATTTATAAATGCCATTGTTGGAGTGTTTGCACTTTTTGTAATGGTATTCGGCGGTGTTTGGCTGGTTTATACTCGTTTTTATCTGGGAGTAAATTCGGCGGCGCTGGTATTGCCACTTGGATACGTTTATTTGGTAGTTCCAATAAGCGGAATCCTGATTATGTATTATGCAATCGATAATTCACTGAACCAAAATATTGAAGAGTAATGGAATTTTTAGGAGTAATAGTATTAGTAGTAAGTTTTATTGTTTTACTTGTAATAGGAGTTCCAATTGCATTCAGTATCGGGATCTCAGGAATATTAACCATGTTAGTATCCATTATGCCACTTCCGGCTGCAACTACTTTTGCACAACGAATGGCTACTGGGCTAGATAGTTTTGCGCTTTTAGCCATACCTTTTTTTATACTGGCAGGGAATATAATGAATAAGGGGGGGATTGCTATCCGCTTAATTGATTTGGCACGTGTAATGGTTGGTCGTATGCCAGCTGGTTTAGCTTTTGTAAATGTTTTTGCGAATATGTTATTTGGAGCTATTTCAGGTTCTGCTGCGGCTTCTGCTTCAGCAATCGGAAGTATTATGATGCCCGAAATGAACAAGGAAGGTTACGACAAAAATTTTAGTGCTGCCGTTAATATCACCTCAGCAACAACCGGTTTGTCAATTCCTCCGAGTAATATTCTAATTGTATATTCATTAGCAAGTGGAGGTGTATCTATCACCGCTCTTTTCCTGGCTGGATATGCTCCGGGGATATTAACTGGTTTGTCAATTATGGCTATGGCCATGGGGATGTTTTCCTATAAACATTTTGGTTTTAAAGGAATGGTTCGCAACCTGAGCAAGTTTTTTGCAGTAATTGCTTCATTGGCACTTGTTGTAATTGGAATTTATAAAGTAAAAACCTTAGTGTCTCCAGAGATTGCCAGTTTAATTTATGGTGGACTTGCTGCTGTGTTTGTTGCTGGTTTCGCATTCTATGCAAGTAGGCACAAACGGGGGGCAAAAAACGCGTTTAGAATCTTGTTGAGAGCTATCCCTAGCTTATTGTTGTTAGTTATTGTAATTGGAGGAATTGTTGGAGGTTTCTTTACTGCCACTGAAGCATCGGCAGTTGCTGTTTTATATGCTTTGGTGCTTGCTTTGATATATCGTGAAATTAGTTGGGACGATTTACCACAGGTAATTCTTCGCTCAATTAAAACTACGGCATTTGTTCTTTTGCTTGTAGCCACTTGTATTGGTTTATCGTGGATTATGGCTTACGAAAATATTCCTCAGAATGTGAGTGAAGCCTTACTTTCATTAAGTGATAATAAATTTGTAATCCTGTTAATTATTAACCTTATTTTACTTTTTGTGGGTGTATTTATGGATATGACCCCGGCAGTTTTGATATTTACTCCCATATTCTTACCAATTGTAACGAATTTAGGCTTGGATCCTGTACACTTCGGAATTATTATGGTATTGAACTTGAGTGTTGGTTTAGGAACCCCACCGGTTGGTTCTTTACTCTTTATTGGCTGCAATGTTAGTCAGGTGAAAATTGAGACAGTAATAAAACCATTACTACCTATGTTCGTGATAATGATTGTCTGCTTATTATTGGTTACTTACATTTCAGAGATATCAATGTGGTTGCCAACTGTTCTCGGATTTTAAAATAGATTGTTGTTAATATAATATATTGAAGCCGGAGTTATCCGGCTTTTTTTTGCCATAATTAATTTGTTGTAGAACTATTTGTTTCCGTTCAACTATATACTTTGGCTATATTTTCAGAATTAGTAGAATGAATTGCTTGTTATGTATAGTTGAAGATTGTAATTTGAATTTATATAATTATTAATTGTGTCGTGTAGGTTTGGTTGATAAGATTAATTTTGAGATATTTAAACGATGGAAGTTGTGATTTTGATATGATTAGTTTGATATCCTTACATGGGGCATGATATTAACAATTGTATCTTTATAAAAAATATCATATTTCATTGTTTGTATGAACGATTAAGATTGTAACTTGCCGCTACAAAATTTGCGATAAAGTATTCTTATGGTTGAATCTAATACCAGTGGATGTGATAAGGACGATTGTCATTTGCAGAAGGGATCTAATGAGGAAAGTAGTAGACAAATAATTAGTTCAATTTCACATGAGTTGAGAACGCCGTTGTCAATCATCAGTTCGAATCTGCAGCTTTTGGAAAGTTGGAAAGGTGAGATGAATGATGATATCCGCAAGGAAACATTTGATCTTTGTGGTGAGGCTATTAAATCTATGTCACGGTTTTTGGATGACATATATTTCTTAAATGTGTCAAATAAAGGAGAACTTACAAAAGATTATCAAGAGATTGACCTCCCTAAATATTTTAATATTTTAGTTAAAGAGCTTTCTTTTTCAGAGTTTGATGAAGAGCGATTGAGCCTTAATTATAATTTTAAGAATAATGTTTTTTTTACAGACAGAGAACTCCTAAGGAGAGTTATGTATAATGTAATATCAAACGCGTTAAAGTTCTCGCCTGAAGATGTTATTGTCAATGTTAATTATGATAGTGACCAATTAAATATTCATGTCGAAGACAAAGGAATTGGTATTCCTACTGATGAATTAGAATTGATTTTCGAACCTTTTTTTAGAGGTAATAATGTAAAAATGATCTCTGGAACTGGTTTGGGGATGTCAATTGTGAAAAATTCTATTGATTGTTTGGGGGGTAAAATAGAATTAAAGAGTAATATAGGTAAAGGTACTATTGTGAAAATTATTATTCCGAACAATGGAAAGTAAACGAATCTTAATAATAGAAGATGATTCTCGATTAAGCAGGACGCTTCGAAATGTATTAATTACAAATGGATATGAGGCAGATGTTGCTAATTCTGGAGCTGAAGGCATTCAAAAGGCATATGAATATTGTCCTGATTTAATACTTTGTGATATTAAAATGAGCCCTATTGATGGTTATCAGGTTTATAATATCCTTAGAGACAGTTCAATCACCAATCGTATTCCTTTTATATTTATTACTGGTAAATCAGAATTGCAGGATATCCGCTTTGGATTAGAATTGGGAGTAGATGATTATATTGTAAAGCCATTCAATAATGAAGATCTTTTAAAATCCATTCAGGTTCGATTGGATAAATATGAGAAGCTTGTTAATATTGGCAAGAATGATTACAAAGCTTTAGTCGAACTATCTCCAAATGGTATATTTCTATTTGATGGAGAAACAGTATATGAAGCAAATAGGGCTTTTACCCTGATGACCGGAATTGAGCAAGCAGAAATCACCAAAGTGCAATTTAAAGATTTGGTTGATGAGGAGTCATATCTTAAAATTCAGGGAAAAATTCAGAAGTGTACAAATGGGCTTTTAAAAAGCTTTGGAGAACAGGTAAATATAAAGTTAGAGAGTGGGCAGTATTCTTCCCATAAATTATACATTACAACAAGTCAGAAAGATAGAGGATTTACACTATTAATAGGCTTGTTAGCTCCTGAGGAAATTTTCATGAAATCGGATAGGTCTGAATATGAAAAGCTAATAAATATTTTAGCTGAAGAGCAAATCGAAATATCAGGAAATCTTGCACATAAGCTTCAGAAAGTTTTTAAGATCACTCCGGGTACGGGGAAGAAGATTGAACGAAATGGTTCTGTCGATATTTTTTCTAGAAGAGAACAAGAGGTGCTTGAATTATCATGTAAAGGCCTTCCAATTAAGATTATAGCTGACGAACTATGTATTTCCGATAGAACGGTTGAAAAACACAGAGCTAGTTTGATGGAAAAAACAGGATCTAGAAATATAGTAGAAGTTATCATTTATGCTTTGAAAAATGAACTTATAGAAATTTAAAATAATAATATATTTCGTTGAGGCTATCTAATTACTTGGATAGCCTTTTTTAATGTTTGTAAATGATTGGTTTATTGCTGTTTTTGCACCTGTAGTACGTGAAATCCCCCATTGAAAAGTGATGCTATTTTCGTGTATTTCCCTATTGTAAGAGGTAGTGTGATGATATACTTTTGACAATATGCGATTCGTGAAAAAGTTATATTTATTATTCACCCTGCTATTTGTATTTATAGTGCTTTTTGCACAGGAAAATACAGAGAAATACCTTAACCAAAAACTTTCAGTAGATTTTATACAAATTGAAGAAGTTGAGAAAGAAGATACATTATCATTTTATAAAGAAGATTCTCTTAATAATATAAATATTAATAAGTCTTCAGGTGAAGAAAAAAAGATTGTACAATTCGTAGGTGATTGGTCTTCCTTATCTAGTGAAGATGTGAATAATAAAAAGACTGCTTCAGGTAAAAATGATACTATAAAAATTGGAGCGGGAGCTAAGGATTTTAATGGTCTTTGGCAGTATAAAACTCAAAGAGTATTGATGAAAGAAAATTTTAATATACAATAGTATTTTACGTAGATATAAATAGAAAAGGCTTGCATTTGCAAGCCTTTTCTATTTTCCATTAATAACTAGCTTAATGGAAATATTTTCATTTCCCTGCAATATTCAATAATCTTTTCAGGGTTACTTCCATTGTTTTCAGGAGTTAATGCTAATGCTGCATTTTTAGGTTCAATAAAATCAATATCAACACCTGGGAGATATTTTTCATTTTCATCTTCATAGAGTTCCGGTTTATTCTTTTTGCAGAATTCTAAATCAGCATTCATATAGAATAAATGAAAACGATCAGCTCCAATAATTTCAGTCACCTGTTTTCTAATATCTTCATCAGGAGAAATAAATGAGCAGATCGTAATTATTCCCTGATCATTTAAAAGGCGACATACTTCAGCTACACGACGTAAGTGCTCTGCACGATCTGTTGGTGAGTAATCAAGTTCTTTAGATAAACCAGAGCGAACAGAACTTCCATCTAAGAGAACTACAGTTGCTCCCATGTCAAATAGTTGTTTCTCCAAGCTAAAAGCGAGTTCATTCTTTCCAGAACCATGCAGCCCTGTAATCCAAAGAGTAGCTCCTTTTTGATTGTATTTTTTTTGATATTCAGAATCCGAGATTAAACCTTCTCCGGCATTAATAAGGTCTCTGTCTGAATCAGAAATTTTTGAAGGAAGATCGTCAGTGCTAAGCTTGTCTATGATCATTCCAACAGCAACTGTGTTATTTGTTATAGGATCAATCAAAACAAAAGAACCAGTACTTTTATTTTTCTTATATGGATCAAAGAAAAGTGGTTTGTTAGTTGTTAAAACCGTGCGACCAATTTCATTTAATTCAAAATGATCAATTTCTGATTTTTGCAATGTATTTACATCCACCTTGTAGCGAATCTTATCAATTCGGGCTTTTGTGTTATTATTTGCGTGTTTGATTAAGAAATGAGTGTTTGGATTCATCGGTTTTTCATCCATCCAAACCAGCATTGACTCAAAATGACGTTCCAAGCGTGGTTGGTTGTCAGGATAGACAATCATATCACCACGAGAAATGTCAATTTCATCTTCCAGAGTTATTGTAACTGATTGAGGCGGAAAGGCTTCTTCCAATTCACCATCATAAGTTGTAATGCTTTTAATTTTCGATGTTTTCTTAGATGGAAGAACAACAATCTCTTCACCCTTTTTTACAATTCCTGAAGCAACTTTTGTAGAAAAACCACGGAAGTCCTTGTCTGGACGAAGAACATATTGAACAGGGAAACGCATATCATCAAAATTCCTATCAGAACTAATATGTACTTCTTCAAGGAATTCCAGCATCGACTTACCTTTATACCAATGTAAGCGTTCCGATTTATTAACAACATTATCTCCTTTTAAGGCAGAGATAGGTATGAAGTTTACATCTGGAATATCAAGTTGGGCTACAAAATTTTTGTAATCTTCGCAGATTTGATCAAAAATAGATTGATCAAAATCTACTAAATCCATTTTATTTACAGCAAGAACAACATGTTTAATCCCAAGCAAAGAGACCAAATATGTATGTCTTCTTGTTTGCGTGATTACTCCTTTTGTTGCATCAATTAAAATAATCGCCAAATTGGCTGTTGATGCACCAGTAACCATATTTCTGGTATACTGCTCGTGCCCAGGAGTGTCTGCTATGATGAATTTTCGCTTGTTTGTTGAAAAATAACGATAAGCTACATCAATAGTAATTCCTTGTTCTCGTTCAGCTTTAAGGCCATCTAACAACAGTGCATAATCAATATCTTCTCCAGCATGACCTACACGTTTGCTGTCACGTTCAAGAGCTGCAAGTTGATCTTCATAGAGCCTTTTACTGTCAAAAAGCAAACGACCTATTAAGGTTGATTTTCCATCATCCACAGAACCTGCAGTTAACAGGCGGAGCAAATCTTTTTTCTCGTCTAGATCAAGAAATGCTTTTATATCCAATTTCTTTGTGTCTTCCATCAATAAAAAATAATTAGAATTTAACTTATGGACTAGAAGTAACCTTCTCGTTTTTTCTGTTCCATACTACCTTCCTGATCAAAATCGATTACGCGAGTAGTTCTTTCAGAAACAGTTACTGTCATCATCTCCTCAACAATTTTTTCTATTGTATCAGCTTCGGATTCAATAGCACCAGTTAGTGGATAACATCCAAGTGTTCTAAAGCGAACTTTTCTCATTTCAGCTTTTGCTGCAATTTCTTTTGGCATCCGTTCATCATCAACCATGACAAGATTCCCATCCATGTCAACAATCGGTCTTTCTTTTGAGTAGTAGAGTGGGACAATAGGAATGTTTTCAAGTCGAATATACTGCCAGACATCAAGTTCTGTCCAATTTGAAATTGGAAATACACGAATAGATTCACCTTTGTGAACTTTCGCATTAAAAATATCCCAAAGTTCAGGACGTTGATTTTTTGGATCCCATTGATGGAATTTATCTCGGAATGAGAAAATTCTTTCTTTAGCTCTTGATTTTTCTTCGTCGCGGCGAGCACCACCAAAAGCTGCATCAAACTTGTATTTATTAAGGCCCTCAAGCAATGCCTGTGTTTTCATTAGGTCAGTATGAACTTTACTACCGTGAGAAAATGGTCCAACACCCGATTCAAAACCTTCTTTATTATAGTGAACGATAAGATCCCAGCCTTTTTCTTTGGCGTATTTATTTCGGAATTCAATCATTTCTTTGAATTTCCACTTCGAGTCGATATGCATAAGTGGAAAAGGCACTTTGCCTGGATAAAAGGCTTTTTCAGCCAATCTTACCATTACCGATGAGTCTTTCCCGACGGAGTAAAGCATTACAGGGTTTTCGAACTCTGCAGCTACTTCCCGAATAATTTGGATAGCTTCAGCTTCCAATTCCCGCAAATGCGTCAAATTGTATTGATTCATGTTCTAAAAATTTCAAGCTTAATGATTGCAATAATACTTGCAAAAAAACATACGGGTGCAAAAATAGTTTATTCTGACAAAAATCATGTAGGTATTGATTCTAAATAGCGAAATTAAAAAGGCCAAATCATCGGAATAACTATGATCGAAATAATAAATGCCAGTATGTTCAGTGGTAGTCCTGTTTTTGTGTAGTCACTGAATTTATAATTACCTAGACCTTGAACAAGAAGATTTGTCTGATAGCCAATTGGAGTTGCAAAACTTGCTGAAGCCGCAATGCAGATGACGATAAAGAATGGCTTTGGATCCACTCCTAACTGTGTTGCTGCAGAATATGCAATAGGAAAAACCAAAGCAGCAGCAGCATTATTGGTAATGATTTCAGTGAAAACTGTAGTAATAAGATATATGGTAATTAATACACCCAATGGTCCAAAAGATTTAGAAAAATTAATTGCAGTAGTCGCTATACTATCTGCTGCTCCAGAATTCTGGAGCGCTTTACTCAATCCGAAGGCACATGCAATTGTTATCAATACATCCCAGGAGATTGCCTTGGTATATTTTCGGTTGGGCAGAACATTAATCCAAGCCATTAGAATAGCTACAATAGAAGCAAAATAAAACATGTCAAGTTGATTACCCCCAACTTCTGGTAAATAGCGACCCAGTGTTGTTCCGATAATCATGAGAAGAACAAGTAGCAAAGCTAACAAACGTTGTCCTTTATAACGGGGTGGGGGAATCTCACCAATAAATGAGGTGAGGTAGAAAATTTTTGATTCACCCCAGTTTTTAATGAAATGTTCATTGGTTAGCAATACCAGGCTGTCACCATCTTTCATGCTAACAGAGCCAACATTGGTAGAAATTGTTTCTCCGTTTCGATGCACAGCCAGTACTTCTGCCTGATAATGGTTAAGGAAATCAAATTCATCAATTGTTTGGTTAATACCTGGGAATCTAGGAGCAATTACTGCTTCAATTTGTTTTATATCAGTGCTTTTGTAGAAGTTTCCAAACCCTTTTAGAGCTTTGAACTCAAATTTTCGTTGATTAATCAATCTTTCAATGATTTCACCTTTCACCGATAATACAAGAGTGTCGTCTTGTCCCAGATTAAATTTTCCTTTGCTTGTATCTATAGTTTCCCCATTTCTTTCTATTGTACGAACAATTATATCTTTTAATTGATGAGATCTTCCATTGTTAATTTCTAACCCAACTAGCGAACTGTTTGATGGTAGTTTCGCATCCAGAAAATACTCTTTGTAATCTTGTCTGCTGCGGTTGCTATTGTTTTTCTTTCCAGGAAGGATTTTGTGGCCTATAAAAGAAAGGTAAATGAATCCTGCCAAAGCAATCCAAATTCCAACTTTTCCTAATTCAAACATATGAAGCCCGTCTAGCCCGTTTTCAAGCATTAAACCATGTACAACCAGATTTGTAGAAGTACCTATCAAGGTACAGATACCTCCAAGTATTGTTGCATAGGAAAGTGGAATCAAAAACTTTTGAGGGGAGAGGTTCATCTTTTCAGCCCAATTTTTCACCATTGGAGCAAAAATTATTACAACTGGTGTATTATTTAAAAAGGCTGAAAGTATAGAAACAGGAATTAGAATCTTAGCCAGAGTAATCGGCATTTTTCCTCGACGCTTTGGAAGAAAAGCACGTGCCAGTATATTTAGAGTACCAGTTTGTCGAACTCCTTCACTAACTAAGAAAAGTACAGCAACGGTTAACATTCCCTTGTTTGAGAACCCAGCCAGACTTTCTTCAGTATTAATAACACCAGACGCCATTAGTACAACTAATGCAGAAAAAAGGAGTAACCCCGGGCGCATCCAGTCGTTAATAAGGGCGACAATCATTAAAAAAATAACACCTATAACAAAGTAACCTTCAAAAGTCATTGAGCAGGAATTTTAGAAAACAAAAATAAGTCATATTAATTGAATGTTAATGGAAAGGAATGTATATTTTCTTGTATTTATTGGAAAAATAGTCTTAAAAATAATTGCATTATTAAATATATTTCGAGGAAAGAATAAAACTTCATAAAAACTGAAAAAATGTTTTGTTCTTTTATTTGAAAAAACTATTTTTGCACCGCCTTTAACAAAAAAGGCGACATGAGGATGACTCAGTAGCTCAGCTGGTAGAGCACATCCCTTTTAAGGATGGGGTCCTGAGTTCGAACCTCAGCTGAGTCACCAAGAACTAAGAGCAATCAGAAACGGTTGCTCTTTTTTTCATTTAAACCTCTAGATTATGTTATTCATAGTTTATATTCTCCATAGCACAAAGTTAGATCGTTATTATGTGGGTTATACCAATGATATTGATAGGCGAATATCAGAACACAATCGAAAGAAAGGTAAATATACAGATGCAGGGATTCCATCGGATTTAGTTCATTCTGAGGAATATGCAACTAAAAAGAATGCAATGGATAGAGGAAAATACATCAAATCTCAGAAATCAAAAGAGTATATGAAAAATTTAATCAATAGTGACCCAAAATAGAAGTAGAGCATTCCGGTTTTTACCGGAAGGGTCCTGAGTTCGAACCTCAGCTGAGTCACCAAGCAGAAGGAGAGATTTAACGATCTCTCCTTTTTTTAATTAAAACTTTATGATTATGGATCAAACAGTGTTGAACTCTATGCGTTTCAAATTACATGTGGTTTGGTTTTGACTTTCACGGGATTGAGTGGTCTTCAGAAGGGAGAGTTTTTGACTATCAGCAAAACTATTAAGTTGGTTGACGTAGCCAATGTACCGGTTGCAATTCCAATGATAGCTGGTCCGGCAACAATTACTGCAGCTGTTACTTTTCCTGCCAATTATGGTCATTTAATTACGATTGTCTCAATTGCAATTGCATTGGCTCTTAACCTTGTTTTAATGCTCAATGCCAGACATATTGGTAAGGTGCTAATTAAATACAACTTCATGAGTGCTTTAATAAGGATCACCGGATTAATTGTTGCAACGTTAGGAATTCAATTGGTTTTAGGGGGTATTAAGAATTATGTTTATACGATATAGGATAAGAACGAATAATGATAATAAGAGAAGCAAATAGTCAAGATTTGCCTGCAATTATAGCGATATATAATCAAGCTGTTGAAGATGGTGGTTGCACCGCAGATATTGAGCCTGTTATACTTGAAAAAAAGCGAGAGTGGTTTGATTCTTTGAACAACGAGAAGTTTGGTATTTATGTTGTTGCTCATATAAATGAGATAATTGGATACTTCTATTTTGCTCCATGGAGAGATGGGCGCTTAGCTTTAAGTTCAACAGTAGAAGTTTCATTTTATATTGCAAGGTCATTTCGGGCTAAGGGGGTTGGAAATTTAATTCTTGAGGAAGCAATAAAAATTGCAGAAAAGAAAGCTTATGAATACCTGCTGGCTATTTTGTTAGATGTAAACTTCAAAAGCAAATCGTTATTGCAAAAATTTGGTTTTGCAGTTGTTGGTCATTTAAAGAAAATCGCAAAGTTTAAGAATGGAAATTGCGGACAGTCTATTATGTTGAAAGATGTTTGAACGTACATTTTATTACTAGACAGTAACCACCTTCCGTTAGCCGACACACTCTGACGTAAAGGAATTTGGTATATTTCAAATGTTAAAATAGTCTCTGAAATTAATTTTTTTTTTAATTTTACAGTCACCCTTTAACTGTTTAATCAAGAGAATTCCTCGAGGCTCTGCCTCGGGGTATAGAGGAAAGTT
>CBDVCE010000042.1:0-47293 GCA_965372405.1 uncultured Sunxiuqinia sp. | reverse complement strand
CAACTGACTCTTTTTTGATACCTCGTGGGCTCTGCCCCGGGGTAGTTCATTTAAAATGTAATATTGAAGAGAGGATAGGTAGTTTGCCTATCCTCTCTTTATTAAATCCAGCAATGTATTAGAAATTGATAGCTTTTAATACCGTTATAGTGATTATTCGAAAAGAGATTTCTGCGAAAAACTTATTATTCAAGGGATAAATATATCAGTGTATATTTTTAAAACCGTTTATGTTTCTATTTAGTTTTATTACAAACGAATAACTCGCTTAATATGAATTAAATACAATCAAATTTCAGGTGAGTTAAACGGTGAATCCTCTGGTTTGTTGACCTGATAAGGTATTTATATAGAAATACTTGCAGGGTTTTAAACTGAATTATGTACAATTTACTGTATCATGCGGCTTAAATTTGTATCTGAATAAAATTGTTTAATTTAGGCGTTAAGCAAAACACGTCTTACTTGTCATGCCTTTAAAAGAGAAAAACGATCAGTATCAGGATATCTGGCAAAAATATGTGGAAGGTGATGATAATGCTCTTTCTTCTATTTATTATGAGTTTTTTGACATACTACTCAATTTTGGAATAAAGTATTCGGCTGACCGATCTCTTGTAGAAGATTGTATTCAAAACCTGTTTGTTGATTTGTTGAAAAACCGGAAAAAACAAAAACCTGTTCAAAATATCCGATTCTTTTTGATGAAAGCCTTACGAAATCAAATGGCTTATGAACATCGAAAAACAAAAAAGCTATTGCCTGTTGAAGAGCCTGACCAAATGGATTTCAGGATTAGCTATTCGATTGAAAATTCATTAATTGCTAGTGAAACTGATGAGATGCAATCCAAATTTTTGAAAATGGTTACTGATACCCTCACCACTCGTCAAAAGGAAGCTTTGTATTTGAAATTTAATTGTGGTTTCGAATATCTTCAGATATCTGAAATTATGCAGATTAGTGTAGAGTCGGCTCGAACCATTGTCTACCGAACTATCAAGTCGATAAAAGATACATTTGATATCGATGGCCATTCAAACTTGATTTTCTTTAACTTATTTCGTTCCTCTTTGAGGGGTTCAATGCGCACATAGTCAGGTGGATGTGTGTGTGATTTTTATTCATGTAATTTTTTCTGAAAATATCTGTCTATAGATATGTCATTAATGCTACTTAATAGTATAAGGCATATGAAATGGAAGAAAAGAAACAATATTACACACTCCCTGATTTTTTGAATGATGCCGATTTTTGTAGTTGGGCAAGATCGGAAAGACCGGATTTGGATAGTTATTATCATGAATTTCTCGAAACAAATCCTAATCAGAAAAGTGTTTTTCAAAAAGCATATAAAATAATTCAGCTATTTAATGATGAAAAGCTGAAAACTGATCCTGTTCGTAAACTTCATATTTGGGAAGAGATAAACAGAGTTTACCACGAACATGATAAGATTAGCTGGTACATTAGGCCAGTTTTTAGATATGCTGCTTCTGTTGCCTTGCTGCTGGTATTAAGTGCCTTAACTTATTATTTCATTCCTGGCAATACATCAAACAAATTTATATCTTCTTATAACATTCATGATTATGAAGAAACAAGCTTATTGCTTGATGATGGTAAAGAAATAAGTATTCAGGAAGATCGGTCTGAAATTGTATATGCACGAGGAGGTGATCAGATAAAAGTAAACAATGAGTTGGTTCAAAAACGTGATGTAACTGATAAAATAGAGTTAAACCAATTAATTGTCCCCTTTGGTAAGCAATCAAAAATTATTCTGGCTGATCGCACTGAGGTTTGGCTTAATGCTGGTTCGCGACTAGTTTATCCTTCAAGCTTTGATAAGAGTAAACGTGAAGTTCAGTTGCAGGGGGAAGCATACTTTAAGGTAAGTAAAGACAAATCAAAACCATTTATCGTTGAAACAATGCAATCCAGGATCAAGGTACTTGGTACGAGTTTCAATGTGAAAGCATATCCTGACGAAAAATTAGAAGAAACTGTATTGGTAGAAGGTTCCGTGAGTCTAAAGTTGGGTAAATCTATCTTTGGCAAATCTATCCTTCTTAAACCAGATCAAAGGATTGTCGCACAATGTGACGATAATTCATATTCCATTTCAAAAGTTAAAGTACAGGACTATACTTCCTGGATTGAGGGGCTATTTGTGTTTAATGACGAACCTCTTTCTTCGGTGTTAATGAGTTTGTCAAGGTTTTATGATCTTGATATACAGTGTTCTGAAGTAGCAAAAAATAAGAAGATATCAGGGAAGCTTGATTTAAAAGAAGATTATCATCGTGTTTTGAATGCATTGACATTAATATCGGAAGGAAGTTACACGAAAAAAGATCGGACAATATATTATAAACTGAAAAATATAATTGATTAATAAATAAAAAGAAAAAGCCGGTTAAAAGTGCCAACCATAACCAGCTTTTTGAATTGTTTAACACGCCTTGTAAAAAAAGGCAATTTTAAACCTATTAACATTTCAAATTTATGAAAAAAAAATGGAAAAATGATGTTCCCGAAATTAGATGGGGCATTCAGAAAATTTTGTTAATTATGAAATTAGCGACATTATTTACATTAGTATTTACCGTAATGGTATCAGCTAGTACGTATTCACAGACTACGAAGCTGAATCTTTCGTTTGAAAATTCAACGATTGAGCAAGTGCTTTTAGAGATCGAAAATAGCAGTCAGTTCATCTTTATTTATGAAAGTGGAACGATTGATAGGTCACTAAAAAGGACGATTTCGGTAAAAGAACAGACTATTGATGAAGTTTTGACTGAGCTACTTGAAGGTACAGGAGTATCGTACAAAATTGATGACCGTCAGGTCTCTTTGTATAAAGATAAGAGCTTAGTGAAATCTGATAATTCTGGAGTATCTTCATCAACTCAGCAAGGAAAGATCTCGGGTAAAGTTATAGATTCCACAGGTCAACCTCTTCCTGGGGTAACCATTATTGTAAAAGGAACAACAACCGGTACAATTACTGACTTTGATGGTAATTATACGTTAGCAAAAAATCTTGATAACGCCATCCTGATGTTTTCATTTGTAGGTATGCAAGCTATTGAAGTTGAAGTAGCTGGGAAATCTACGATTAATGTAACAATGGAAGAGAGTTCTATTGGGCTTGGAGAAGTTGTGGCCATTGGCTATGGAACACAACGAAAGGAAGATCTTTCTGCTGCAGTTACACAGGTTTCAGGTTTATCAAACTTACAAAGCAGGCCTACCGGCAATGCGGCTGAAATGATTAAAGGTAAAGTACCTGGGGTTACCGTTTTAAATTCAGATGGTGGTAATCCAGCATCTTCGCCTTCTGTAGTTATCAGGGGTATGGGATCTGTTGGTTCTGAAAATGTTTTATGGGTAGTTGACGGAGTAATTGGAGCTCCATTTGATGCTCAGGATGTTATTTCGATGACTGTTCTTAAGGATGCTGCCTCTGCTGCGATTTATGGTGCTCATTCAGGTTCAGCAGGTGTTATCATTGTGGAAACAAAAAAACCTGAAGCTGGAAAAGTTAGAGTGACATACAAATCTACAGTTGGAGTAAAAGAAGCATGGAGAATACCTCATTCTCTTACAGGTGCAGAAGAAGCTTCAGTTAATCAACTGGCATATACAAATTCCGGTTTAAGTGTTCCTGATGGCTGGCAAGAACAATACAACCCATATGTATTTACAACCAGAACGAACTGGACTGAAGAGATTTTTAGATCTGCAGTATTTCAGAAACATTCTTTAACCTTGACTGGTGGAAGTGAAAATGTAACAAATTTATTCAGTGCTTCATATCTGGATGACAAGGGTACATTGCTTAATACTTTTAACAAAAATGTTTTATTGAGATATGAAGTTAATTTTAAGATTAACGATTTTATAAAGTTAAGACAACAAGTTAAATGGAATCTGATCAATACTAGAGGAACAAATACCAATAATGCACTAACAGGTACAATTGCGGCTGCCATGTATATGCCTAGCTCAGCTGAGGTATATTACGAAGATGGTTCATTTGGTGGTGTTGGTCCGTTAGACTCAGACTATTTAGGAATTCATGGTGATGTGAGAAATCCTGTTGCATTATTACTTCGTCAGCAGTCATTCGATAGAACGCAACGAATTTATACAACTACCCATTTGGAAATTACTCCATTCAAGGATTTGAAAATCAATAACAGATTTACTTATTCGCAGTCAAATAGATTCAACAAAGATTTTGCCCCGGCACGTCCGGAACCAGGAAGTCCCCGATCTCAAAATTCATTGTATTACAGTGCAGATCTTAATCATGGTATGCAATTTGAATCTGTTGTAAATTATACAAAACGTATAAAAAAACACAATATAACTGCTATGGCAGCTGTATATGCAGAAGAAAATGGTGGAAAATACTTTTCAGCAAAAGCTCAAAGTTTCCCGGATGAAGTAGATTGGAAACAATTTTTTGTATATGCGACTGATTATTCTCCTCAACCTTCAGATGGTGAGTGGAAAGACAGAAACGCTTCTTTCGTTGGTAGAATTTCCTACAACTGGGCAAATCGTTATTATTTAACGGCGAGTTTACGCAGGGATATTGCAGGTAGATTGGCCAAAGATTATAAATCTAAAGATTATCCAGGTGTTACAGCTGCATGGAAAATATCTTCAGAACCATGGTTTGATGTAAAAAATGTTGACTTTCTGAAAATAAGAGCAAGTTGGGGGCGCATTGGTAACCTGTCTTCAATTAGCAGATACTACGGATATAGAACATTGAGTACACATAGTACATATCAATTAGGAGAAGTAAGCTCATTAAACAGTGGTTTTTATGAGGCCTCGCAATGGAACCCTCTATTGTCATGGGAAACTTCGGAACAGGTTGATATCGGTGGTGATATAAGTTTATTCAAGGAACGTTTAAACGTAACAGTTGACTATTTCGAGAAAAAGACGTATGATTTGATTCAGCGTCAAACAGCTGGTTGGCCAAACACTATGGGAACCGGAGCACCTCTAATTAACCAGGGTGAAATTCGAAATTCAGGATTTGAATTTGCTGCAACATGGGCAGATAAAAAAGGTGATTTTAATTATAGTATAAGTGCTAATTTTGCAACTCTAAATAGTACTGTTCATTCTATTGCCGGAGGAGAAGATGATTTCTGGCAACATAGTAATAATGTAAGAGATGCGTTAGTTCCTTATCGTTCACAGGTAGGACAACCATTTTATTCGCTGTGGTTAATTGAAAATGATGGAATTTTTCAAACCGATGCAGAAGCTACGCAACATACAAGCTCTAATGGTACAGTAATTCAACCAAATGCTAAAGCCGGAGATTTAAAATTCCTTGACCAAGATGATGATGGACTCATTAATGATAATGATCGTGTTTTTAAAGGATCAGCGTTCCCCGATATTAGTTATGGATTCGGTATCAATTTAGATTATAAAAGGATTGATTTTAGCGTATTCTTCCAGGGAGTTGCGGGAGTAAGTCTTTTTAATGGTGTTAAATTTACTACTCATAATGCTGAATATTTGCATTATAACAGATCAGATCAAATTTTAGATGCATGGTCAACTTCGAACACAGGTTCTGGTATTCCAAAAATTCAAAGAAACGATCCTAACAGAAACTTCTCAACTAACTCTGATTGGTATGTTGAAAGTGGAGATTACTTAAGAGTTAAAAACCTCCAAATTGGGTATACTTTTCCTATCAGAAAGACAGATTCAAATCTAAGGATTTATTTTAGTGGAGATAACTTACTTACGTTTACGAAGTACTCAGGAATGGATCCTGAAGTTGGTGGAGTTGGTCTGGATTTAGGCAGATATCCTGTTTCAAGAGTATTGTCTCTAGGTGTAAACGTACAATTTTAGGGATTAACATTTAAATTTATTGAAAATGAAAAAGATTAAAATAATATCACTTTTGATAGCTTCGCTAATTGCCTTAGGCTCATGCGAGGATTGGACTGACGTAAAGCCTGTCGGTACTCCAACGACTGCTTTTTTCTGGGAAGATGAAGAAGATGTTTTGGCAGCTGTTACAGCCATGTATTACGATATGACTCAAGGACACAGGGGAGACAGAACTTTTGGTCGAAGCTTTTTCTGGTTCCAAAGTGCAAGTGATGACTTTATTATTGGTCGTTCAAAACAATCTGCTGAGGATGTAAAGAATTTTGTTGTTTCAGGTCGCGATGGATATATAAGTAATCCATACAAGGGAATGTATAAAATGATTAGAAAAGCAAATGAAATTCTTTTAAATGTTCCCAATGTTGAGAATATTGACCCTGCCATTAAAAACAGGAGTCTTGGTGAGGCATACTTTATTCGAGGATTTGCACATTTTTGGTTAGCCGTTAATTGGGCTCATCCTACTCAGGGAGTACCAATCCCAAGATTTGAGGATGAAGATTATGGAGTTGCCATTCCTCCTCAACAGCCTTCAATAGAAGACAATTACAGATTAATTGTTGAGGATATGACCAAAGCAGCGGAGCTACTACCTTATTTTGAATCATATGGTAGTGCCGATTATGGAAGACCTCATAAAGTTTCAGCATGGGGATACATCCTTAAAGTAAACGCATATTGGGCTCAGTACGATGCATCCAAGTGGAGTGGAATACCTGCATTAGCTGATAAAATTGGCAATGAAGGAAATAGAAGTTTGATTAATACCGGTGATGCTGCGCAGAGTTATAAATCAGTATTCTCGATCGACAGTAACTGGAGTTCAGAATATATGTGGAGTGTTAATTCTGATATCGAAGGTGGAAATATTTTCCCTTCTGTTGTTATGGAAAATAAAGGATGGGGAATTTATAACGGATGGGGATACTTTAATCCTACATTAGAATTGTATGAGGAATATGAAGATAATGACCCTAGACGTGAGCTAACCGTAATGAAATATGGTGATCCTTTTACTTTCTTCGGAACACAACGTAGATATTTTTCAACGAATTCTCTATCCGGATTTATGCTTTGTAAGTATATCGAACCTTTTGAATATGGTACGGATGGTGTTGCATCAACAAACACTCATGTCGTTTATCCAAAAACATCCTTGAATCTTTCGTTAATGCGTTATGCTGAAGTTCTTCTGTTTAAATCTGAAGCACTTCTAATGATGGGACAAAACGGTGATGCTCCGCTTAATGAAGTTAGAGCACGTGTTGGTTTGGCTCCTATTACAAATGTAACCATGGATGATTTAAAGCATGAACGCAGATGTGAATTAGCAGGTGAATGGAGTGACAGATTTAATGATTTATTGCGCTGGAAAGACTATGATAAAATTAGACAACCCCTGCATGGTCGTATTCATGCCGTGAAATCAGATCCAGATTCTCCATATACTGTTGAAGAAGTTTGGCCTGCACGTAGTAATTTTAATCCAGATGTTCATAATGCATGGCCTTATGATCCAGATCAGATTGCAAATTCAAATGGACTGTTAAAACAAAATCCAGGATGGCCTGAATAAGCACTCACAATATTCTAATTAAATAAGATTACCAGACACATGTGATTTTACATGTGTCTGGTTTTTCATACTGAAGCAATTATTTCAGCACTAGATAACTTTTCCAACACTTCCATAAATTCAGTGCTAAATCTGAACCGTATTATGGTTTCCTATTCTTCTGAAAAAAATCCAAAATAATTGAGGATTCTTAACTGATGTTTTGTCACAATACGATTTGCCAGTAGTATATGCTTCTGTTATTAAATTGATATAATGTCCACAAGATGAAACGAGCATGTAAAATTTCCTGTACGCAGGAGGATGATTATAAGCAAGTTCCATATGATACCAAAAAACAAATATTTACAACATGAAAAATATAACAATACTCTTTTTTGCTATTATCAGCTTCTGTTCGTTTGTTCAGGCAAGTGTTTCAGTTAATGCGGACAATAATGATTCTGTTGAAAAGATTATAAAAACCCTCAATACGCCTTCTGATTCTGACGTACTAGTTGCTGCACACCGTGGCGATTGGCGCAATTCTCCTGAGAATTCACTCCAGGCAATAAAAAACTGTATCAAATTAGGGGTCGATATTGTTGAGATCGATGTAAGAATCACCAAAGACTCAGCCCTTGTTTTAATACACGATGCCACCCTTGACCGTACCACAACTGGAAAAGGATTGGTTTCAGAATGGTCTCTCGACTCACTTCGAACTTTATATCTGAGAAACGGGCAATTAAGAGCTACCAGTCATAAAATAGCCACACTTGAAGAAGCGATGCAAGTTGCCAAAGGTCATATTTTGGTTAACCTGGATAAGTGCTCTGGTTATATGGATTTAGCATACCAGATTTTGAAGCAAACAGGTACCGTTGGTCAGGTAATCTTTAAAGGTACTAAGGATATCGATCATGTACGGAAACAGTATGGAGGTCTTCTCGATGAGATTATTTATATGCCCATAATAAAGAAAAGCACACCACAGCTTGAGGGGTTTGTTGATGATTTTTTAATCGAAAGCAAACCTGTTGCATTTGAAGTGCTTTATGAGACTGAAGAATCCTTTATGTTTTCACATCTCAAGGAAATAAAGAGCAATGATTGTCGTGTTTGGGTAAATACTTTATGGGAATCGCTTTGTGCTAAACATGATGACGACCGTGCTGTGGATAATCCAGATGAAAGCTGGGGATGGGTAATTGAACATGGAGCAAATATTATTCAAACCGACCGCCCTGCACTATTACTTGAATACCTTAGAGAAAAGGGATTGCATGAATAATTGTTAGTGGTTTAGTTAGTTTTTATAGCCTGTCAACTTCAAAACAATATTTTTTTAAGTGTGGCGGGCTATTATCTTTTAGAGATTAGATATGATAAAAAATATAGTTCAATTTTATACTGCTGGTGCTGCACGGCAAGGAACAAAGAATACGGAGCAGATAAAAGGGACGTACAACCGTTTGCGATGGTCTGTATTTCTATCAGCTACTATTGGTTACAGCCTTTTTTACGTTTGTAGATTAAGCTTAAATGTGATCAAAAAACCAATTGTTGATGCCGGTATACTAAGTGAGTCTCAACTGGGAATGATCGGTTCAGCACTCTTCTTCAGCTATGCTGTAGGCAAGCTCACCAACGGATTTTTAGCCGATCGAAGTCATATCCGTCGTTTTATGTCAACGGGTTTATTGTTGAGTGCACTTATTAATCTGGCACTAGGCTTCACTTCTTCCTTCATGATATTTACCATCGTGTGGGGTTTAAACGGTTGGTTCCAGTCCATGGGAGCGGCTCCCAGTGTGGTTTCCTTATCGCGTTGGTTCAGTAATCGCGAACGAGGAACCTACTACGGTATTTGGAGTGCCAGCCATAGTATTGGCAAGGCAATCACCTTTGTAGGCGTAGCCTTCATTGTAAGCTTTTCCGGATGGCAATGGGGCTTCTGGGGAGCTGGCCTAATCGGTCTTGCAGGGGCAGTTTTAGTAGCGGTATTCCTACATGATTCACCTGAAAGTAAAGGGCTGCCATCTATTGCTGATTTCAAAAACGATCATGCCGAAGTTTCTACTAAAGGAAAATCAGTTGGGGCTTTGCAGAGAGAAGTATTAAAAAACCCCTATATATGGATTCTTGCTATTTCCAGTGCATTAATGTATTTCAGCCGGTATGCTATAGAAAGTTGGGGCATTTTTTATCTGGAAGCTCAGAAGGGCTATACCAACCTTGAAGCGAGCTCTATAGTTGCAGTAAGTGCAATTAGTGGAATTATTGGTACTGTTGTTTCGGGCATTATATCCGACCGCTTTTTCAATGGTAGCCGAAATGTTACCGCATTGGTTGCAGGAATTCTGAATGTAACAGCCATATCGTTGTTCCTTTTTTACCCTGATGGTCATACATGGATGGACACACTGAGTATGGTTTTATTTGGATTTGCAATTGGGACACTAATTACCTTCCTGGGTGGCTTAATGGCTATTGACATCGCCTCGAAAAAAGCATCGGGTGCAGCATTAGGATTGGTTGGAATTGCCAGTTATGTTGGTGCAGGAGTTCAGGATGTTCTGAGTGGATTTCTGATTGGAGGTAACCGCACAACAATCAACGGAGTGGAAATCTATGATTTTTCAACGGTGAAAATATTCTGGCTCGGAGCAGCAGTGATTTCAGTAATATTGGCACTTTTTGTGTGGAACGCAAAGGCTAAAGATTAAAAATGAAAAAGACAATTATGAAAAAATATCTTATCTCATTCTTATTGTTGTTCATTATGAATGTTGGTGTTTATGCCCAAAAAAGTGAACCTTTTAATGTAGCAACATATAACATCCGTTACAACAATCCTGATGATGGCGAAAATGCCTGGACAAAACGAAAAGAACATGCGGCAATTTTTTTCAGGACGAGCCGATTTGAAATACTGGATGATGGTGATTTTTGGCTAAGTGAAACACCCGATAAACCATCATTCGGTTGGGATGCAAATCATCGTAGAATTTGCTCATGGGCAAAATTCAAAGATTTGTCTTCAGAAACTGAGTTCTATTTTTTCAGTATTCACTTTGACCACAAAGGAAAAGAAGCACGTCGGCAATCAGCAAAACTAGTCGTTAAAAAAATAGAAGAAATTGCCAGTGATTATCCTGTATTTTTTGTTGGAGATTTAAATTCAACACCTGAATCAGATCAGATCCAGACACTAAAAAGTCTCCTTAAATTTTCTAGGGATGAATCTGTTGCTCCTCCTTATGGGCCAGTTGGGACTGCAAATAGCTTCGATTATAATGCACCCTTGAAAAAACGTATTGATTATATTTTTGTAAATGATCAAATAAAAGTTCTAAAATATGGTGTTCTAACAGATAGCTATGAGCTTCGATACCCATCCGATCATCAACCTTTAGTCATTAAGGCCGTTTTAACTAAAAAGTAAATCAAAATGAAAGTATTCAAATTATCTGTTGGAGTAATTCTGTTATTCGTATTGATGAGTGGTACATTACAAGCCCAGGACTGGCCCAATTTTGAACGCTACAGAAGTGAAAATCTGGAAGTCGGATTACCTGTTTCTGGCAAATCACGTATCGTTTTTATGGGCAACTCAATTACTGAAGGATGGAAACGTGTTTGCCCTGAGTTCTTCTCAGGAAGACCATATATTTGTCGTGGCATTGGGGGACAAACAACACCCCAGATGTTGGTTCGATTTAGAGCAGATGTAATAGATCTTAAGCCTGCGGTGGTTGTTATTTTGGCTGGCACGAATGATATTGCCGGGAATACTGGTCCATCCACACTTGAGATGATAGAAGACAACATTATTTCCATGGTTGAACTAGCACAAGCAAATGGGATTAAGGTTATCTTGTCATCCGTATTGCCAGCCTATGATTTTCCATGGACTCCAGGAGTTAATCCAGTAGAAAAAATTGCTGCTCTGAATATAATTATAAAAGCTTATGCCGATAAAAATGAAATCATCTATGTGGATTACTATTCATCAATGGTAGATGAACGTAAAGGGCTTAATAGTGATTTAGCTGACGATGGTGTTCATCCAAACGAAAAAGGATATAAAGTGATGGAGCCACTTGTTGAGAAAGCAATTGCAAAAGTTTTAATTCAGAACTAAACCAATCTTGTAGTAGAATTATTTTTGAATTGGATTCTAATTGACAATTAGAACTTTAATAAATGTAATATTGAAATGGAAAGAGATATTTTTCCTACAGAATAATTTTAGTTACTTAGCCGTACTAAACCTACTTTAAAAAATAAGACAATGAAAACTTTAAGTTTTTCCTACCTAAAAGCACCAATTGTTTTTCTTACAGTTACTTTTTTGTTTTCCTGTTCACAAACTTTCGAAAAAGATAATTGGCTACAATATAGAAACGATGCAGGTCGTACAGGTTATACTTCACACATAATTTCAGATGATCTGAATCCTGCCTGGATATACCATTTTGGTACTCCTGACAAATCGTGGACCGGCATTCATTCGCGTATGATTTTTGATCATGCATTTCACCCTGTGGTATCAGACGATGTAGTTTGCGTGGGAAACTCTAGCGACTGTAAGATTTATACTCTCGACAGAAAAACTGGTAGTATAATATGGACATTTTATACTGATGCCCCGGTAAGGTTTGCTCCTGTTATTTGGAAAGATAAATTGTTTGCGATTAGCGATGATGGTTATTTGTACTGCCTTTCACTAAATAACGGCAGCCTGTTGTGGAAAAAATTTGGTGGCACGAAAAAAGATTTAATTCTGGGAAACGGGCACATGATTTCGCGATGGCCTGTTCGTGGAGGAATGGCAATTGAAGATGATGTGCTATATTTTGGAGCAGGTATTTGGCCTTCAGAAAAGATTTATGTTTATGCGCTAAACCCCGAAGATGGTGAAGAATTATGGGTAAATGATTCTTGCGGTGAAATTTATATGCCACAACCTCATGGTGGAGCAAATGCCGAAAGTGGCTTATCGGCTCAGGGTTATCTTACCATTGGTGGCGATAAACTATTGATTCCGACCGGAAGAGCTGTACCGGCTGCTTTGAATAAGAAAACCGGTGAATTTGAATATTTTCATTTGCAGAAGTACCGCAATTATGGTGGTGCATCAATCATGGCAACTGACTCATTGTTTTTTGCCACAAGTGGAAACACACGCGATCTGAAAGAACTGACAGGAACAAAATATGCCGCCTTTTCAAATTGCGACGGGATGATACTTTCCAATGAATTCAACTCGGAGGCTGTTGCCATTGGTGCTGAATATATTTACAGTATTGACAATACAACACATACACTTAAAGCCTATAAAAAAGATAGCCTGAAAATACAAAAGGAAGACTTTGACAGAAAAGGAAATAAGGTGATGGTCAATATAGTTTCGGAACCAGTGTGGGAAAAGGAATTAATTTCAGATTATGCCAAAGTGATGATTGCAACGGGGAACAGGTTAATTGCCGGAACAACAACTGGTAAGGTTCTTTTGATCGACAAAAGTGATGGTGAACTTATTTCAATATTTAAAGTTGATGGAAATCCTTATGGTTTGGCAGTGGCTCAAAATGCTCTGTTCGTAAGTACCGACAAAGGAACGCTCTATTGCTTTGACGAGAGCAAAACGGAAAATCCGAATGTTTATTTCAATAATAATGGTAATCTAAAGTTCAAGTCAGACCCAGCTTATGTTGAGGCTGTTGAAGAGATTCTGTCGAAAACTACATTGCGTGAAGGCTATTTACTTGACGTTTCATGTGGTGATGGTAGTCTGGTTTTAGAGCTGGCAAAAAAGACCAACTTCAGAATTATTGCTATGGACAGCAATGAAAATAATGTTAACATAGCCAGAGAAAAACTCAGTGAAGCTGGCTTATACGGAGATCGGGTAGTTGTTTATCATGGTGATATGAAAACTAGCGCATTGCCCGATTACTTTGCAAATGTTATCGTATCCGGGCAATCAGTTAAAAGCGGAATTGAGAATACCGAGTTTTTAAAAGAGGCGCAACGATGCCAGCGACCTTGCGGTGGAATAATGATTACTGGCAAAACAGGTGAAATGGTAGTTGATGTAAGGCCAGCTCTTGAAAATACAGGCGAATGGACACACCTGTATCACGACCCTGCAAATACAATAAACTCGGGCGATGAGCTGGTTGATGGTGAATTAGAAGTGATGTGGTTTAACGATCCTGATTATGAAATGCCTTCGCGACATGGCAGGGGGATGGCTCCATTGTATAAAGACGGGCGCATGTTTGTTCAGGGTAAAAACGGAATAAAAGCTGTTGATGCTTATAATGGCACCACTTTATGGGAGTATTATATTGAAGAAATTATGGGTGCTTACGATCAGGAACATCTTTGCGGGGCTGCAATTACTAACAGCAACTGGTGCGTGGAAGGAGAACGGATGTATGTACGAAGAGGCATGTCGTCGTTTAACTGGTCGGCAAAAAATTGCGAGGTTCTTGACACCAAAACCGGGCTTAGAATTGCAGAATTTAAATCACCAGACAAAGGTTACTGGGGATACATTGCTGTTGATGATGGAATATTGTATGGTAGCCTGGCCAATCCTACACATATCGCTTCGTGGGCCTTTGGTGAAAGTGATATGAATAACTTGTTTAGCGAATCATCATCATTTTTTGCGATGGATGCAGCTACCGGAAAAATACTTTGGGAGTATGAGGCCAAACACTCTATTCGCCATAATAGTATTGCAATAGGAAACGGGGTAGTTTACTTAATAGACCGCCCCCTTGCGGATATTGATAAACTAAGTATTCATCAACGTAGAGGAAAAAAGAGTGCTCACCCAACAGGTGTATTAATGGCGCTGGATGCTAAAACCGGGAAAACCATATTCCGAAAAACAGACAACATTTGGGGAACCTTACTGATTCTTAGTGAAAAGCATAACAAGTTGGTTATGGCTTACAGTGATACCCGCTTTAGTTTGCCCTCAGAAAAAAGCGATCGGATTTCAGCATTTAACGCTAAAACAGGACAAAAACTTTGGGAAACAAAAACAAGACAAAATTTGGAAGGTAGTTTTCCAAGCCGTTCAAGGCCGTTACTAAACGATGACAAGGTTTTTATTGAACCCGAAACAATTGATCTATTTACAGGTGAAGTGCTCGACAATAAATTCAGGCGTTCGTATGGATGTGGCATTATAACCGCATCGAAAAACACCCTGCTTTTCAGGTCAGCAACTGTTGGCTACTATTGGCTCGACAAGCCCGAAGAAGGAATTCAAAACTACGGCGGCATAAGACCTGGATGCTGGATTAATGCCATACCAGTTGGCGGAATTGTATTGATGCCCGATGCTACCACCCGATGCAATTGCAGTTATTTGATTAAATCGTGGATTGCTTTAAAACCGAAGTCGTAAGTCCATAGTTGATAAAAGATGAGGTCTATTATTTTTATTTTTGCGATTAAAAGGGAAGGATATAAAGATGGAATTGTATCAGTATAAAAACTCAGGCGGAACAATTGTTCTTGTCACACATGATGAAAGTGTTGGAGTAAAAGCTGACAGAATTATAAGCATTCAAAAAAGCGAATCATGAATAGACTAACTCATCACAAAATTATTTTAGCATTCTTCTTCTGGAGGCACGAATCATAGGTCATGCATAATAATTTGTTTGTTGAAATCTTTTCTTGGTGTTACCAATAGTCAATATTTAAAGTTATTCGTCTTGTCTACTTCTCATTTAAATAAATTACTACAAACGCAATATTTGTATCTGGGTATATGTATTGTAATTGCACTTCTAAAAACGAACACAATAAAAGCCGAGGAATTTGAATTGTGGACATTTGTTGGGGTTGAAACCGAATTGGAGAATATAAGTGTTTCGCTTTTAAGTGCAAATTACTTTGTCCCAGAAGACTATTGGTTTCTAAATTTCACTCAACTCTCGTTAGATTTTTCCTTAAATAAAAAGTTTAATGCCGGAATTGGCTACAAACAAATTTACGTAAAGGAGATAGAAAGTTTTAGAAAGGAATACCGTCCAATGTTGCACCTTACCTATGTGAAAACATGGGGCAATATAGAATTTGCGAATCGTAATCGCTTGGAATTTAGATTTATGAATAAAGAAATGATAAATAGATACAGGAGTCGGCTCAAATTTTGTTTTATAAAATTTGAAGCCTTTGTTCCATACTTCTCATCAGAATTCTTTTTCTATTTTAATAAACTCGATTACGTATCGCAACGAACTATTTTAGGCGCAGTTGTCCCCATGAAAGATATAGACCTAAATCTTTTTATTGGTCATCAAATTAGTAAATATTATTCTAATAGCTGGACAGATAAAATAATGATTGGCACTTCATTAGTTTATAATTTTTAGACTTTCTAATTTTTCAGTGTAATCAAATTCGCTTCAAATTTAGAAGCTGTTTAAGTTTTGTTTTTGCGAATTAGGTTGGATTAATTAAGTTCACAGACAAAGCAAAATTGATGCGAATAGCATCGCTATTTAAAGAAATTTTGCAGCAGAATGAGAGCTTAATTCACTAAAATAAACCAAAGGATAAAATTTAAACAGCTTCTTATAGTCTATTGTTAAGTTTGATATCTTTTGAAATCAGTTTTTAATTTATATTTAATTGCATAGCTCTGGTAGTTTTGAGAATATGCTTTACATTTGGTGGAATAATTTTTAATTCTGTCAAATAATGGTAGACTTGAAACGAATAAAACCATTCACTAGGTGAGCTCAAAGATCGAAATAACAGATGATAGTTTAATATCCAGACTTCAGGGTGGTGATAAACAAGCCTTTAAGTTGCTCTTTGATAAATATGCAAGACGTATGTATCAGTTTTCCTTGAAGTATTTAAGGGAAAAAGAAGACGCTGAGGATTTGCTCAATGAGGTTTTCCTTAAGATTTGGGAGAACCGACGATCTATAAAAACAAACACCTCATTTCAAGCTTACTTATTTACCATTGCCTATAATAACATTCGCAAGCGCTTTTTGAAGAAAGGAAGGGAAGAGCAATATATCCAACTGTTTGCAGAGGAGTATTTAAATGAATCTGCAATGATTGATGAGCAATTGGATTATATGGATTTTCAGAAAAAGCTTAATTATATTATTTCCCAATTACCAGAAAGACGGCAAGAGGTTTTTAATCTTCATTACAAGGAAGAGCTTAAAAATTCAGAAATTGCTTCGAAACTTGTAGTTAGTGAGCAATTTGTGAAAAACCAATTGTCAATCGCCCGTAAGTTCATCATTGCTAAGATGAAAGAAGATAATCAATTAGCCGGAACTTTACTTCTCTACTTATTTGCTGGAACCAATTTCAATTAAAATGTAAAAAAATTGCCTGTTGAGGTGTACCTTTTATTTAGGAAGTGATAATACTATTAAAAGGACACGAGATAAGATGGCAATTAAGAAAAAACATATTGAAAATGTCTTTGGGCAAAAATTTAGTCTTCTTGATTTCAAAAAAGTGAAGAATTACTTTGAAGATCAAAAGCTAAATGAAGAAACCAGACATGTGGTAAAAGATCAGTGGGATAGTTTTGATGCCAACTCTGAGAAACAAGATAAATTAGATCATGTATTTCATAAGCTTCATTATACCATTACAAAAGATGAGACATCAAGCACAAAAGTTAGACTTTTAAACAGGCTTACTCAAATTGCTGCAATTCTGGTTGTTGGCTTGTTTATCGCTGCAGGTATCTATTACACACAAAAGAATGATTCTACAGCTAATACCAGTGAAATTGAATTTATATCTCAAACAGGTTTTCGGAATCAGTTTAAGTTACCAGATGGAACCGTGGGATGGCTTGGTTATGGATCAGTACTTAAATACCACATAAGTGATGATGATAAGCGTATTGTTGATCTTGACGGGCTTGCTTTTTTTAATGTTTCGCATAATGATAAGCTACCATTTATAGTCAAAACTCCTACAGATTTAAGTATTCAGGTATTAGGTACGAGATTCAACGTTTCATCATATTCTGAAACTAACTCCTGTGAAATTGTTTTGGAAGAGGGAAGTGTAAGCTTAAATCTTAACAATGAGGATGTCGATAAAATGATTCCCAATGAACGAGTGGTCTTTAATGCTCACAATAACTCGTTTGAAAAATCAAAAGTTGATGTAGATGATTTCTTGGCATGGACGGATGGTAAGTTGGTTTTAAATGATGTTTCATTAAAAGAAGCTTGTGTTAAGCTAAGTCGGTTCTATAATGTAAGCTTCGATTTGCAAGCAAGAAGTGTTGATGATCAGCAAATTCGATTGGTACTTGAGGATGAGACCATGGAAGACGTGCTTACTTTGCTAACTACACTTGTTCCGGTTAAATATCAAATTTCTGAACGAAAAATAATGAATGATAATAGTTACTCAAAAAAGACAATAATCTTAAAAAACAGATAGCCTATGGTTTAACCATGAAAAAGCGGGAGAGCAGTGCAATGCCATCCCGCTAATAAGTAAAGTCCTAGAGTATTATTAACCTTACTAATTTTCAAATTTATGAAAAAAAATTACAAGTATGGGGCAAGGTGTTGCCTTGCTTTAAAAAAAACATTTTTGATTATGCGAATTGTTATTGTAATAACCTTATTGTGTGTCGTTCAATCTTTTGCTTTAGATTCATTTTCTCAAAGTACCAAAATTTCGGTTTCTGGGAAGCAGGTGAAACTAATTGATGTATTAAGACAAATCGAAGATGAGTCAATATTTCGTTTTGCATACAACAAAAATGAAATTGATGTTGAAGAGAGCTTTACAGTCAATATCAATAATGCAGAGATAAAAGATTTATTGGATCAATTGTTTTCCGATAGTGAAATTGAATATTCTATAATTGATCGTCAGATTGTCTTATCTTCTTCAAAGGAATCAATAAAATTGATTCAGCAAAAAACCTCTGTTTCCGGAAAAGTTACAAGTAATTCAGGCGAGCCAATTCCAGGAGCTACAGTAATTATAAAAGGAACAACACAAGGGACAATCACAGACTTTGATGGAAATTATTCAATTCCTTCTGTGGGAACTGATGCAGTTCTTGTTTTTTCTTTTGTTGGAATGAAAACTGTTGAAGTTGCCGTTTTGGGTAATAAAACAATCAATGCAACTCTGGAAGAAGATGCTATCGGTATTGGGGAAGTAGTGGCTGTAGGTTATGGTGTAAAACAGAAGAAGGATCTTACAGGTGCTGTTTCTATTGTTGACGTTGATGACATTACCTCTACTCCAGTAGCCGGTATCGATCAGATGATGCAAGGACGTATGGCTGGAGTTAATGTTGTTGGAGACTATGCTCCTGGTGGGGGTGTTTCAGTCCGGGTTCGTGGTTTTAGTACCATACGTAATAATGATCCTCTTTATGTAATTGATGGTGTACCTATTGAGTCAGGTATTAACATGGTCAATCCGAATGATATTGAATCCATTCAAATATTGAAAGACGCTTCGTCTGCATCTATTTATGGTTCCAGAGCGGCAAATGGTGTAATCATTATTACGACTAAAAAAGGAAAAGAGGGTGAAACAGTAATTAATTTTGATGCCTATTGGGGAGTTCAGTCTTCAGCAAATCAATTGAATACATTAAATGCTCAGGATTATGGTGATTTACTTTGGGGTGCACACCGTAATGATGGGAAAACACCTGTTAGTGATATTTATGGAAATGGTGCTTCTGCAAGTATTCCAAGCTTCTTAGATGCAAATAACAAGGTGCCTTCTACAGATCTGAATTGGGTAGATCAAATTCAACAAACAGCCTTGGTTCAATCATATAACCTGAATATTTTAAAAGGAAGTAAAAATTCAAGTAATTCTTTTTCCTTAGGTTATTACGATCAGGAAGGGGTTATTAAGTTTACAGATTTTAAACGTATAAATACTCGCTTTAATTCAGAGTACAAATTCTTTGATATGCTGACAATTGGTGAAAACTTATCATTGTCACATTCATGGTCAAATCAGGCTGAGACAAATAGTGTATTGGGAAGTGTTGTTTACGATGCATATAAGTATCCATCAATTGCTCCTGTTCATGATGTTGATGGGAATTTTGCTGGTGCATTTTTAAGTGACATTCGTAACCCTTATGCAGATCTTTACCACAATCAGGACAATACCCATAAGCGGCTTAAAATATTTGGAAGTGTATTTGTAGAGCTAGAACCGATAGAAGGTTTGAAGTTTAAGACAAATTTCGGGGTTGATTACTCCAACTACTACCGCCGTAACTTTAGTCCTAAGTTTACAGAAACCGGTGCTCATAACCCAAGTAATATAAGTACACTGTCTACAAATAATAACTGGAAATTTGATTGGGTATTATCCAATACTGTGAATTACGCCAAAACGATTGGCAATCACAAAATCAACCTATTAGGGGGTATGGAGGCCATTGAGTCCACTTATGAAATATTCACTGCTTCTCGTGAAGGATTTCCATACGAAGATGATAATTTTCGTTATTTAGATGCTGGAGATGGTGGATCGCAAAAAAATCTCGGAACTGGTTTGAAATCATCACTGACTTCTTACTTTGCTAAAGCAGATTATACACTGGATAGTCGCTATCTGTTTTCATTCACTTTCCGTAGAGATGGCTCTTCAAAATTAGGAAAAAATAAATGGGGTAATTTTCCTGCTCTATCTGTTGGTTGGAGAATTACTGAAGAGGAATTCTTTAATATGGATAAGGTAGATAATATGAAACTAAGGATTGGATGGGGACAAAATGGTAATCAGGATGTACCACCTTATGCAACCATTGAAAGTTACTACACAAATTCATACCATTCGAATTATGCAATTGATGGTGCACAGAATAGCGTTTATAGCGGTTTTACTCAAAGTCGTAATGGTAATCCAGATTTGAAATGGGAAACAACAACTCAAACAAATATTGGTCTTGACCTTGGTTTCTTTAATAATCACTTAACGGTTACTGCTGATTATTTCATGAAGAAGACTAAGGATTTATTGTTAGAGCGACCACTTCCTCCAATTGCGGGTGGTACCAATCAAACCGTTTGGGATAATGTGGGTGAAATGGAGAATAAAGGGATTGAATTGCTTTTTGATTACCAAAGTAAACCACAGGGAGATTTCTCATGGAATGCAAGCCTAAATGTGGCTCATATTAAGAATGAGCTCACCAGTTTGCCTGATGATATTGACTTTATCGCCTTGCCAAGTTCATACCTTCACAGTGTAAACTTTGATCAGGAAACATCACGTTCAGAAGTAGGGCAGCCAATTTCATCTTTTTATGGTTATACAAACTTGGGTATTTTTCAAAATCAGGCTGATATTGATGCTCACAAGGTACAGCCAAATGCAAAACCAGGTGATTTGATATTTGAAGATACTGATAAAAGTGGTGAGCTAAATGGTGATGATCGTGGGTTTATTGGTAATCCGCATCCTGATTTGACTTTTGGTTTAAATGCAGGGTTTAAGTATAAGGATTTTGATGTTTCATTGTTCTTCAACGGAAGTATAGGAAATGATGTTTGGGATTTGACCCGTTATTATGGCGATTTCTTTAACCTTTCGGCATACAATAAACTAGACCATGTACAGGATGCCTGGAGCACTGATAATACTGGTGGAGCTGTTCCTCGTTTGTCACTTGATGATCCGAATAACAATATTCGTCCTTCATCATATTACATTTCCGATGCATCGTATGTTCGATTGAAAAATCTGACTATTGGTTATACATTGGGTGATCTGGCGAAAAAACTACATGGCAACAAGCTTCGCGTTTATGTTCAGGTTCAAAATCTGTTTACTATTACTGGTTACGAGGGACTTGATCCGGAAGTAGGTCTTCAGAATTACAGTTCTGAGCACCGTAATCTGGATATTGGTGTTGACCGTGGCTTATATCCACCGTCAAGGACATTTACTTTTGGTGTTAACCTTGGTTTTTAATCATTAATCAATGAACAGTTTAAAAGAAATAATCATGAAAAGAATAATATATTTTCTGGCTCTAATTTTATTTGTGGCCAGTAGCTGTAGCGAAAGCTTTTTAGATGAAAATCCAATTGGCGAACTTTCTCCCGATCAAATACTTAATACAGAAAATGTTGAAAAAACCGTAATCTCAGCTTATTCTGTTTTGAATGGACAAATTGATGAAGCTTCAAATGCATATAATTCACCAGCATCAAACTGGAGTTTTGGAGATGTGGTTTCTGATGATGCCTACAAAGGTGGTGGTGGTACTGGTGACCAGAACAATATTCACCTGATGGAAATCTTTGCAACCGATCCTACGGTGAAAGACATTGAGCGTAAATGGTTGGCTCTTTATGAGGGTGTTAGACGTGCAAACCTTTCTATTCGTTTGTTGAATGAAAGCGAAGAATTCGATCAAGGCTTGAAAGAGCAGCGTATTGCTGAAATGCGTTTCTTGCGTGGTCATTTTCATTTTGAAGCCAAAAAGATTTATGGAAACATTTGCTGGATAGATGAATCAGTAGATTCTAAAGAGGAATTTTATCAGATTTCAAATTCAGATTTGAGTGATACAGAGCAGTGGACAAAAATTGAAGATGATTTTAAAGCTGCTGCACAAGTATTGCCAAACCCACAGGTTGATGCAGGTCGTCCAGGTAAAATGGCTGCCAAAGCTTATTTGGTGAAGTGTTATGCGTTTCAAGGGAAATGGTCTGATGCCAATGCAGCTGCTGACGAAGTAATTACCTCAGGTGCATATGTTCTTCAGGCAAACTTCAGGGATGTGTTTCTTCCTGAAAATGATAATGGTTCTGAAATCATTTTTTCAGTTCAAAATTCAATGAATGACGGTTCTCCAAGTAATTATAATGGTTCAATCGGTGATCGTTTGATGCCTCCTGGTGGCCCATATCCAGGATATGGATTCTTGCGTCCTTCGCAGAATTTAGTGAATGCATATAAAACTGATGCAAGAGGTTTACCCGTAAATGATAATGTTGATCTTGCTGTTGATGATAATGTTGACCCACGTGTTGATCATACATTGGCTCGTCCTGGTATTCCTTATTTCGATTTACAAGTGTATGACTGGATGCCTCGTGAAGCATCTGTATATGGACCCTACAGTCCGAAGAAAAGGATGATTTCAAAGAATTCACCTTATTATTTACCTTCCTGGCCATATGTAACAGCTGTAAACTATTACATAATCCGTTATGCCGATCTGTTATTGTGGAAAGCAGAAGCAGCTATAGAAAGTGATCAGTTGGAAGTTGGGCGTGAGTATATTAATAGGGTTCGTAACCGCGCTAAGACAGGATATTATGTACAAACAATGGATGGAGCAGCTGATGCTGGCAATTACATGATTGATACTTATGAGACACCTTTTGGCTCAAAGGCTGAAGCTTTATCGGCATTACGCACAGAGCGTCGTGTAGAGTTTGCACAAGAAGGACATCGTTTCTTTGATTTGGTTCGCTGGGGAATTGCTGCTGATGTAATGAATACTTATTTTACTAAGGAAAAAGTATTACGTTCACATTTGGTTAATGCTGCTTTTGTTGCAGGAAAACATGAATATCAACCTATTCCGCAAGCACAAATGGATCTTAGTCAGGGGAGTATGGTGCAAAATCCGAATTATGGGAATTAGATATTATTAGTTAATTCTAATTGCTAAAGTTGATACAGCAATTTTAGTTGATTCTTTTATTTTTGAATCAATTAAGGTTGCTGTATTTGTTTTAAATAGCATATTGCATTTCTTATTAATCCTTCTTGTCAAATATTTCTTTTTGGTATTGTTGTGGTGTTTTACCCATGAATTTTTTGAAAGCTCTAAAGAAGGTTGATTCAGAGTAAAATCCACATTCATAGGCGATAGCACTGTTCTTAATGTGCTTGCTCTTATTCTTATTGATAATTCGCACAAATTCATTCACCCGAAATTCATTAATGAAGTCATTGAAGTTCAATCCATAATAGTCATTCAATATTTTTGAAATCTGATAATGAGGTGTATCAACTTGTTCTGCCAGAAATTTTAGGTTAAACTTTGGATCAAGGTATGATTTTTCCTGAGTGATGTATTCTTTGATCAGGTTTGCTTTTTTCTCAAGAAGATCAGGATCAATCCAGTCTGGCCGGTTTTCTTTTGGTGATTCTTTACTTTTTAGTTCATCTAGCTTTTCTACCGAGATAACACGAAATTTTCTAAACAGAAAATACAAAGCAACAATTGCAAGTAGTACAATTAACAATTTAAAGAAAAATTGCTGATAAAACATTGGCTTTATCTCCATTTCTAGCTTTATTGATAATGGTTCAGCAAGATCAACTGCTCCCCATTGCGCTTCAATGAAATATTTGCCCGGCTGAAGATCAAATAATGAAACGTCAGAGCTTTGCGCGAAATCTGATTCATAGGTTCGGGTAGCTCCTTTGATAATTATTTTTCCCGGAGTTATTTTTTCGGGGCTTACGTTGTTTAGCTTAAAGTCGAATTGTACATCTTTTGTATTGCTGGGTAATCCGATATAATTTGTTGTTAGTATGTTGTAATCCACAAGTTTATGGGTTGTCGATTTTAAGTTTTTTGCTTTTGAAGTAACAATTATTGAAAGAGCAGTACTGAAATTATTTATTTCTTTTATGTCCGAATAGGCTGTAAAACCAATGTCTTTTGAAAATCCTTTAATACGAAGGTATACACTTGACCCACCAATGATATTATCAATTGTTGTTGAGCTTTTAAGTGATTTGTGATTGGAGATTATTTGATCAAAGTTTCTGCTTTTTGAAAGATCAATCATATAATAATCATAGGTAAATACACTTTCTAATGTTTCCCAATCAACCTTGAAAGAGTGAGGAGACAAAAAATTAAGTTTGCTTAATTGTGGAGTAATCATTGCCCCCGATGGTACAAAAACTTGTTCTTGAGGAGGAATATTGAGTTTTCCATTTAATCTGTTTTTTGATTGGTCAAGAACGACATCCCCATTGTCATTATCAAAGTTATAATAGGCTAATAGGCCTCGCTCATTTCCATCAAGAGTTTTATTGCGATATTCTCTAATTTCTTTGTTTGATCGTGCATAATTCCAAATTCTTATTTCATCAATTTGTCCATCAAATAGTAGTTTTTCATTGAAATCTTTAAAAACACCGATATAGATAATATCAGTAATAAATTGCCAATTAATATTGCCTGAAGTAGCTTTTGATTCTATTAGTTCACCGTCTTTGAAAAATTTAATTGATTCACCATCATAAGTGCCAGCAATATGTGTCCACTGGTTCATCTCAAGATCAATGCCTGGGTTATAGTTCCATTCTTCATCAAGCATTTCAGTTGTTTTAAGCATGAATCGAAATTTATCTTTAGCAAAAGCGAATGCAAAACCAGACTCATCTCCTCCATTGTCAGTTACATAGCTAAGTGGTGCACACCAGTTAGTTAAACTGTTTGCTTTTATCCAGCATTCCACAGTTATTTGCTTGTTGGGGCGAACGAATTTATCTGAATTAATTACGATGTAATTCGGAGTAGTTTTGAAGCACTTATTTTGACAAAATCCACTAAATGTAATTTGAATAAACAGGATAAGAAGTAAGCCTTTTTTCATTTCACTTATATTTGTTGATCAAGAACTCATTTATTATATTCATTTCCTCAATTATATGCAGATTCTGTTTTATTTTTGGTTCTTGTTGTTTCTTAATGCTTTATGATCTGCATACTTTCATTAAAATACTGTCACAAAAATATAAATGCCTGTCATATATCAAATGACATGGATTATTAATGTGATATTGTAATTTGTAAATATAAGAAAAAGAGTGAAATAAGATTATCAAATAATATGACTTTGTGATTTTATTCATTGCTTTCAGCTCATGTAAATTGATAGTGAAGTAAATGATATTCGAATTATTTTTGATAGTGTTATAATTTGATAGTGATAGATGCATTCAAGTGTGTCGATGTTTTCTTAATTGAAAACTCTTAGGCATCAGAATGAGTAATTCATCGGAATTAATTCAGAAAAATGAAAAGAAGAGAATTTCTAATAAAATCAGTTACTGGAGGTTTTGCACTTTCACTTCCATTGGTATTTAAAGGGAATGTAGGTTTTGCAAACAAAAATGTTTCTTTTGGCGTTTGTGCTGACGTTCATCAAGATATTATGCATGATGCCAAGAGGCGATTGAAGACTTTCATTGATTCAGCAGAAAATGAAAATAACAATTTTATAATTCAACTTGGTGATTTTTGTCGACCATATGAAACAAATAAAGCTTTCCTGAATATTTGGGATAGTTTTTCTGGTAGTAAATACCATGTTCTGGGAAATCATGATATGGATGGCGGTTTTTCCCGTGAAACAGTTTTAAAGTTTTGGTCATCACCAGCAAAGTATTACTCATTCAGTCGAAATGGTTTTCATTTTATTGTTCTGGATGGAAATGATATAAATCCTTCAGAGGATAAAGCATCGGGTTATGCTCGTTATATCGGAAGTGATCAGCAGGAATGGTTACGAAAAGATTTGCAAAACGCCGAAGATCCAGTTGTAATTTTTTCTCATCAAAGTATTGAAGGAGACCATGGAATTGAAAATGCAAAAGAAATTCGTTCAATATTGAATAAAGCAAATGAAGACGCTGGTTTTAATAAGGTTTTAGCTTGTTTTAGTGGGCATCATCATACCGATTATTATACCTCATTGAATGGTATTTATTATATTCAAATAAATAGTATGTCGTATAGTTGGCTTGGTGATAAATATAAGACTATTCGCTACAGCGAGGAGATTGATCAAAAATATCCTTGGATTAAATATACAGCACCTTATAAAGAACCGTTATTTGCAATGGTTGAAATAGGAAATGGGAAAATTACCATTACCGGAAGAAGTACAGAATTTGTAGGAAAAAGCCCTAAAGATCTGGGGGTAACAACTGAACCGAATTCACCTATAGTTTCAAAAATATCAAACCAAAAATTAATTTATAAAACCAATTAGTACGATGAATTTTAAAACCCCATTTATTACAATTTTACTTTTTTTACCAATTTATATGCTGGCTCAGCATTCTATTTCAGGAAAAATTCAAGAATCTGAAAATGGATCTGTTATCGAGTCGGTCAATATTATTTTAATCCCTACAAAAAAGGGAACAGTTTCTAATTCAAAGGGTCAATTCGAGATTAAGAATATTTCTAATGGAAGTTATAAACTGAAAGTTTCAATGGTAGGCTTTATAACGCAGAATATAAAAATTGTGATTGATGGTAAATCAATAAAGCAAAATATTTTACTTACTCTTGACAATAAAAAAATTGATGAAGTTAAGGTAGTCGCTAATTACCGTCAACTCGAATTAATTGAAAACCCTACAATTGAACAGGCTTCTGTAATGTCTACAATTAGCACTATAAAAGCTAAAGAGATTGAAAAGCAAGGAGCTACTACACTAATAGAAGCGTTGAAGTATGTGCCTGGCGGATGGACGGAGTCAAGAGGCCGAAAGGTAAAACAGTTCTTTTCAATTCGGGGACAGAAATATCCATATCCAACTTATTCAATTAATGGTATTTGGCAAAAGGAATTTCATGAAACGACCTATTTCTTTAACAGCACAAATATTGAAGAAATAAAAGTGATTCGTTCATCATCAGCATTGGTGAAAAGTCTTTCTGCTTTAACTGGAATTATTGATATTAAGACCAAGAAGCCAGAATCGAAGGAGAGTAATATCAATCTAAAATATGGATCGCTTAATTCTTATCAGGCTGGAGCATCGCATGGAAATAGCACTGGAGACATTAGTTACAATGTTGGCGCAAATGTTTTCGGAACAGATGGACCTGATGGTAGAAATGGCAAGGAAGGTGTTTGGAATTTGCACGGATCGGCAGATTGGCAAATAAACTCGGCACTCGATTGGACTGTGAATATGTTTTACATCAGTGGATCACGTGAGTTAGTACAGCCAATTGCTCCTGCAGATGCAAAATTTACCAATCGTAAGGAAACGTATGATCCTTTGAATACATTGATGATTTCTTCAAGATTACGATATCAATCGGGAAGGAATTTTGGAAGCGAATTGCAAATTAATTATGCAGATCGCAAACCAAATTATATCAATGAAAATTTAGGCAATGGACAAATTACTGAATACGATGAAAAAGATCATGAGATAACTGTAAACCTAATAAATTCATTAGCTATTGGCGATAATAATGTTCTCCGTTTTGGTGCCTTATATAATTATTGGATGGCACCAAATGGAAAGCGTTTCTATTATGGAAAAAAAGGGGAGATTCATACCGTTTCAGGAGTTGTTGCTGATGAGCACACATTTGGGAAATTGCTTTTGGATGGTGGAATCCGCTTAACTCGTGAGTATTATTCGGAATGGGGTGGTTTCAGTATTGAAGGTAGTGGAGGTAAGTTTAGTAAAGTAGCTCCAATTGCTGATGAGTGGCAACCATTAACGTGGCAGGCAACATCAGGGGCTAGCTATACCTTATCTCAAAATAATTCTCTTCACTTATCGGTTGCTGGAGGAATCATTACTCCACGCTCAGGTGCGTTGAATGAAGATGGAGTAATGCCTGACAATGAGTTGAGAATGAACTATGATTTAGGTTTTGTTAGAAAGATTGGAACCTCAGGAAAATTATCGGTTACAGGATTTCTGGTAAATCGTAAAGATGCTATCGAATATAGTGGATCTACAATTGAAGTAGGTGAAAATATCATGGAACTCTATCGTAATAAAAACAAGCGGAATTATGGGATAGAAATTGAAGCTAGATCAGATATCTGGAAAAATCAGGTTTCCGTATTTTCAAATATCACCTTAATGAAAGGACAAATAGATGAAGATGGAGAGTGGGGAGAGGATGATGAGATGCCTAATTTTATTGCCAATCTTGGTTCGAGCTATCAAAACAAAAGATACGACTTGAATGTATATATGAACTATACTGGAGCATATAAAAACGACCGATTTGTAAGTAAGGCTTATATCGCTGAGAATGGGAAAGCTCCTTTGGGTGATTTCTTTACATGTGATATTACAACAGGATATGCTGTGGGTGAAGATAAGCTTGCAAGACTCTACTTTGAACTAAAGAATTTGTTCGATACGAAATACCAAACAGTTGCTGGTTATCCTGATTATGGACGAATGGTTTCTGTAGGTATTAATATGAAGATATAGACTGATAAAAATTACAACTATGCTTTTTTTAAAAGAAATAGCCTATCGAAAATTTAATTTCATCCTGGCTGTGTTTGGGGTGATTACGGCTGTAACTATTGTTGTCTTGTTTTTTATGATGACGGCTGCTTCGCAAAACGAGACCAAGCGTTTAACGCGCGATATGGGCTTTAATCTTCGGATTATTCCTGATGAAACAAATATGAACGATTTTTGGGTGTCAGGATATTCGGGGGAAACTATGCCTCAGGAATATGTAGATAAACTAGTTGATGCCAAATCATTTTATTATGCGCATTTAACAGCAACCTTACACAGGCGTATTCATTGGAATAATACAGAAGTTGTATTAACTGGTATCTCTCCTGATGAAGTTGAAACAACAGGCAAAACGAAATCAAAAATGATCTTTGCTATCAAGCCCGGGCAGGTTTATATAGGTTATGAATTAGCTAAAGATTTCAATATTAAAGAAGGCGACAATGTTTCAATTTTAGGAAATGAATTCATCGTTAAGCAAACCCTTTCGGAAGTTGGGTCTGAAGATGATATTCGTATCTATTTTGACTTAACTGAGCTTCAGAAGATACTTCAGATGGAAGGTCGAATTAATGAGATTATGGCACTGAATTGTCTGTGTTCTGCTGAAGGGGATGACCCGCTTGAAGAACTCAGAATACAATTAGGAAGTGTTTTGCCACAAGCTAAAGTGATTATGAATCGTACAATTGCGGTTGCACGTGAGAGGCAACGCAAAATGATGGATAACTATTTTGCCATGCTACTTCCATTATTCCTTGTTGCATGTGCCTTGTGGGTAGGAACTTTTTCAATGATTAATGTACTACAAAGAAGATCTGAAATTGGCTTGATGCGTGCTATGGGAAACAGTGGTTGGGAAATTGCCAGACTATTCTTTGCCCGTGCTATTGTTATTGGAATTGTTGGTGCTTTTGTAGGATTTGCCTTGGCTTCATGGCTCGGAATGCAATATGGTTCTGAAATCTTTAAAGTAACAGCCAGATCTGTTAAGCCAATTTGGTCGCTGTTATATTATGCTCTGCTTGTTGCTCCATTGTTTTCAGCTATGGCAGCATTTATACCTGTTGTTATTGCTGTAAATCAAGATCCTGCAACAGTACTTAAAGAAGAATAATAAAAAGTTGAATGATGATAAAGACTAACGGACTTACAAAAATATTCAGTTCAAAAAAGGCGGAAGTAATTGCTTTAAATGAGTTGAATCTGGATATTCCAGAGAATAAATTTGTATTGGTAAAAGGACCCAGTGGCTGTGGAAAATCAACCTTGTTGTTTATGCTTGGAGGAATGCTTATTCCATCGTCAGGCATGGTTGAGATTGAAGGACAGGATTTATATCAGTTAACATCCAGAGAGTTGACTTCTTTTCGTGCTAAGAATATAGGTTTCGTTTTTCAATCCTATCATCTTATTCCATACCTCAATGTTGTTGAGAATGTTCTATTTAAATCAAAAAGTGGAGAGAATGGCCAATTGCTGAGTAAGGCAACTGATCTGTTAAAAGAGCTTAATATTTCAGACAGGAAAGATCATAAGCCTGCTGAGCTTTCAATTGGTGAAAAACAAAGGGTTGCACTTGCCCGGGCTTTAATTAGAGAACCTCGTTTAATATTGGCCGATGAGCCAACCGGAAATCTTGATCCTGAAAATGCAAAAGAGGTATTGGCTCATCTTAGTCAGTATAAAAAGGATGGAGGAACAGTAGTAATGGTATCACACAGTGGTGATGCAGACCATTTAGCAGATATGATTATCCATATGAAAAATGGAAAAATAGATAAGATCGAAAAGAACTAAACCAAAAAACCTAATATGAAATCATTCAATCAATTTATTAAATCGTCAAAGCCATACTTATTATTAATAGGTCTGGTAGTTGTATTGAGCTCATGTGTTCAAAAGAATCTGGAACTCTCTGAAGTAGACTGGCCTCAGTTTAAAAAGGATAATTATAGAAGTGCAAGTATCAATATGAGTTTTGATGCTGCTACTTTAGGTCAGGCTTGGGTGTATGAAGCATCTCAGGAACCTGTGCCAGCTTGGTATGGTCCTGCAAAGGAAGATGCTTTTGCGAATAGTGGTACATTACCATCCATGCGTGATTACGATTTGGCCTATTATCCGATTGTAATTGGCTCTAACCTTTTCTATGGGTCATCTGCAGATGATGCACTACATTGTTTAGATTCTGAAACAGGAAAAGAGAAGTGGATTTATAATGCAAATGGGCCAATTAGAGTTGCTCCAACTTTTTATAATGGAAATCTCTATTTTGGATCAGATGATGGATATGTGCACTGCATTAATGCGACTAGTGGTAAGTTGAAATGGAAATTCTCACCATCTCCTGAAGATTATCAGTTGGTATTTAATAACGGACGATTTATATCATTTTGGCCTATCCGTACTGGTGTTCTGATTGAAAATGGAATAGCTTACTTTGGAGCTTCACTTCTTCCATGGAAAGAATCTTATGTATGTGCTGTAAATATTGAAACTGGTAAAACAGATATTCCTGGCACTTATGTGAAAGAGCATAATGATGTAACGCTTGAAGGTTCAATGGCTTCGACTGGTAAATTATTGATTCAGCCTCAAGGGCGAATTTCTCCAATCTTCATTCAGAAAAGTGATGGTGAAAAAGCAGGACAGTTAGCCGGTACAGGTGGGTGCTTTGTTTTGGTTACGCCAGATCAGCATGTTATTCATGGTGACAAGTCGCGTTTTAAGAGTTTGGTTGATGCCGAGGTAGATAGAGCTACGGAGAAGAATCCTGAATTTATGACTTACAAGGATGGAAAAGAAATGCTTGTTAAAGGTGATACCAGTTATGTGCTAAATGATAATAGTATTGCAGCTTATCATCAGGGAAGTAAGAAAATGTTGTGGCTTAAACGCAATTATCAGGCGCACCGGATTATCCTGATAGGTGATGTTCTGATTGCTGGTGGGACAGATAAAGTATATGCAATTAGTACGAAGAATGGTTTGCCACTTTGGGAAGGAAAGGTTGAAGGAACAGTTTATGCTTTGGCTGCTGCTAATAACTCATTGTATGCTTCAACAAATAAAGGGAAAATCTATTCGTTTAGAAGTGGTAATTCAACTTCCGATTTATATGCTGAAAATGTAAATGAAGAAGCGATTATTGATGGAGTGCCTCCTAAAGAAGAAAAGAAGAACGAAGTTCCAACACTTGAAATTAAGTCTGGTCCTTTTGTTCATGCCCTTACATTTGACTCAATTTCTATTGAATTTGAGACTGCAGAGCCAGTAATAATTGCTGTTGACTGGAGTCCAATTGGGATTAGCCAAACCAAAAAGGAAAGCAAAGCATTAACGAATCATCAATTTAAGTTTCCGGTGCAAAAGAATTATAATTATAGCTACGAATTGAGTAATAATGAAGGAGAAACAGCTAAGTTTTATTACGATAATTTTTTCAATACCAAGCAACAAGAGATTTTAGGAGGTGTATTTCCTGATGGAGGATCAGACTTAGAAAATGAAGTTTCTTCATTTATTAATTCGTATCCTAAAAGTGATGGTTTCTGTCTGGTACTTGGAGATGAATCAGAAAAAGCATCATACGAACTTGCTGCTAATACAAATCTGAAAGTCATCAATCTTGATGATTCACAAAAGAATATCAGAAAATTTAAAAATATACTTCAGGATAACAAAGTGTACGGACCAAAAATTTCGGGTCTTGCAGTGAAGGATATTAATAATATCCCAATTACTTCTGAATTAGCCGATTTGGTATGGGTTAATAATACGGATGGAATTGATGCTGATGAAGTGATCAGGCTGATTGCACCAAAACATCATGCATTGATTAGAGGAGTTTCAGATACTAAAGAGTGGCTTGAAAATTCACTATTAAGCTGGCAGGTAGAAGCCGAAAAGTATGGTGATAATAGTATTGTCTTAACTAAGAATCCGATTGAGAATACGGGTTCATGGACACATATGTACGGCAGCTCCGATAATAGCTCATTTGGCGGTGAAAGCCTGTGGGGTTCAAACTCAACTGAAGATTTTGAGGTACAATGGATGGGACGTCCTGGTCCTCGTTTTCAAACCGACCGAAATGGGCGAAAACCTTCTCCATTGGCAATAGATGGAAGATTATTTGTGCAAGGAAACGAACGTGTTGCATCAGTAAATATGTATAACGGAACGATACATTGGGTGAAAGAATTTCCAGGCATGAAGCGAATGAATGTGTCTCGTGATTGCTCAAATTGGGCTGTTGATAAATCGTTTATATATATGGTCAATAATGAAAAGTTGAATAAGGTTGATCAGAAAAATGGAGATGTAGTAAAAACGATATCAGTAAACAATTACTATAAAGGAGAAGTAGACTGGAGCTACATTGGCGTGCTGCAAGATCGATTAATAGGTGGAGCCACAGCAAAAGATGCTTCGCATATAAACTATCATGGCTCTACGGGGTGGTATGATGCTAAAAAAGGACCATTAGCTGCCAAAGTTCTTAGTTATAATTTATTTGCCATCGCAAAAGAGGGAGATAAAGAATTCTGGAATTACAAGCCGAAAGGAGCTATAATCAATCCAACTATCACTAGTTATAATGATCAAATTGCTTTTGTTGAAACACGTTCGCCAAATAAGGAAAGTATAAAAACTGCTCGTGGTGGAGCTGAGATTTTTAAGAAAACATGGCTTGTGGCATTGGATGTTCAAACGGGAGAGAAAATATGGGAAACTCCTGTTAAAACCAAGCCTGGCTTAACCACATATTACATGGCTGCTGGTGACGGCAAATATGTAATCGTTTCATCGGCTGAAGGATCTTACGATGTTCGGACATATAATTCCAGTAATGGTACTTTAAGTTGGAAGAAAGATCAACAATGGTTCCATGGAGACCACGGTGGACATATGTCAAAACCTGCAATTGTTGACAACAGGCTAATGATAAAACCTGCTCTTTACAATATGGAAACTGGTGAGGTGATTGATTACAACGTACCTAAGGTTGGTCATGGTTGTGCTCATTACGCACTTACTGAGCAGTCCGTTTTTTATAGAGGAGGTAGTGTAGCCCAGTTTAATTTTGATACACGCAGTTTCTCTAAATGGGAACGTTTGCGCCCCGACTGTTGGCTAAGTACAATTCCTGCCGGGGGAATGGTTTTATCTCCAGAAGCTGGAGGTGGCTGTAGTTGTGGTAATTGGTTGGAAACATCAATGGTTATGGCACCAATCTCAAGAACCCCAATTACTATTAAGAGCTTAGGTGAAACATCAATTCGCGATTACAAACAGGAAACCTGGGGTGATTATGTACACGAATGTAACTTTAATGAGTTTGTTGATTCAGTAAAAATTGAGTTGTCAGTAAGGCCGGGAGTTGAAGGTGTGTTGGTTTATACAACTGATGGAAGTAATCCTAATAAAAACTCGAATAAGTATTCTGAACCATTTGTAGTATCTGAATCGACTAATGTTAAAGCTGCAATTTTCATTCAGAAGGGTGGCGAGGAGAGAAGATTTATAAGAACACAACAGTTTAGTAAGATTGGTGTTAATAAAGAAATTGCTGATAACTTAAAATAAGGAAATATCTATGGTTAGATTGGGATTTATATTATTGATTCTACTTTCTATTTCTTTTAATGTAGATGCTTGCAGATTTACTGTACGTGAAATTGGATTTTCGATCCTTTCACAAGATGTTTATACACTTGCTGTAATTGATGAAGATGCTAACCCGAAAGATTCCAATTGGAAGCAGCTTCGAAAAACAGCTCGAAATAGTAATTTACGTGTTGAAGTTCTAAGCCCTTCAGTTGACTCAAGTCATCCAATAATATTGAGTGCAATTGCCAAAGGACTCAGCTTTCCATCGCATGTTCTTGTTTCTCCAAGAGGTGATATGTTGCCTTTTAAGGGTGTCAATATTGATGAAAACCTTAAAGCAGCTAATAATTCATACTTTAGAGAATATTTGAGAAATTCATTTCCCGAAGTCTTTGCAGTTGTTGTTTGGGTTGAGGGAAAAACAAAAACCGAAAATGAAATACTCGAAAGAAAAATTAGCGAAGAATGTTCTGCTATTGAAAGTATTATGCCCAATATGCCCAAGATTGTTAAGAAAGGGCCTGAAATATTAAAAATTTCCAAAGTTAATTTTGAGCAGGAAAGAGTACTTCTCTGGAGTCTAGGTATCAAGGAAATACCGGATGAACCTGTGGCATTTGTTTTATATGGAAGAGGAAGGATTATTGGAGGCTTACTTGGTTCAGAGCAAATTCAAAATGGAGATTTATATCAATACATGTCCATGATTGGTGCTGACTGTGAGTGTGGACTAGACAAAAAGTGGATGCTGGGACATCAAATTCCAATGATCTGGAATAAGGAGTCAAGTCAGGGATTGACAAATATCGTTGGTTTTGATGTTGACAATCCTATGATATTAGCTGAGATGAGTCGAATATTGGCAAAGGAGAAATCTGAAGATGCATCAACAAATATCTCTTTTGCTCCGGAAACAATTAATCTGGATGAGGCATTTGGAAATACCGAAGATGAAAGCAATGTAAAGGAAGATCAAAATCCAAAGAACAGTTTAAAGAGTACTCTGTTCTATACGTTGATTTCACTTTTATTAGTTATCATTGCTATCGCAGGATTTCTTTATTATAAGAAAAGGTGAATATGATTTAGAGATAAATATGGATGGATTTAGCTCAGATGAATTGAAAAGATACTCCAGGCATATTCTTTTACCAGAGGTTGGAATAGAAGGTCAGCAGAAACTGAAAAATGCTTCTGTGCTCATTGTTGGTGTTGGCGGTCTGGGGTCACCTTTGGCTCTTTATCTGGCAGCTTCAGGGATTGGTAGAATTGGAATTATCGATTTTGATGTTGTTGCAGAATCAAATTTGCAGAGACAGGTTTTGTTTAGCCATTCCGATCTTGGACAAAAGAAAGTAAATTCAGCAAGGGAAAAACTTCAATCGATTAATCCACATATTGGGATTGAGATCTATGAAGAAAGTTTGACAAGCGACAACGCCGTTGAAATTATAGCGAAATATGATATTGTGGCTGATGGAACAGATAATTTTCCCACACGATATTTGGTTAATGATGTTTGTATGATCCTTGGTAAACCCAATGTTTATGCATCAATTTTTGGATTTGAAGGGCAGACGAGTGTTTTTGTAAAAGACAAAGGGCCATGTTACCGGTGTTTGTTTCCAAGTCCCCCAAATGCGGGTTCTGTGCCTTCTTGTAGCGAAGCCGGAGTTTTGGGTGTTTTACCCGGAATATTAGGTACTATTCAAGCAACAGAAGTAATCAAGCTAATTCTTGAAATTGGTGATCCACTTATAGGTCGACTGTTAACTTACAATGCTTTGGATATGAGTTTTGATGAGATTGGAGTTCATCGAAATTCCAATTGTCCTGTTTGTGGAGATAATCCTTCCACTACTAAACCAATCGATTATGAATATTTTTGTAATCCGGGTATTAAAGAAGATAATTCACAGGTAAATCAGAAGATCAAAGAAATGTCACCTTCTGAGCTTAAGGATGTTATGGATTCTGGTCAGGAATTGTTGTTGCTTGATATTCGGGAAAAGAATGAACTGAATATCTGTAACCTTGCTGACACTGTTCATATTCCAATGTCTGAAGTTCCTGTAAGGATTCATGAATTACCTGAAGATAAGAACATCGTGGTCATTTGTCATTTGGGCATTCGAAGCCTAAATATTGTGAATTTTCTTTCGAATAATGGCTTCTCCAGAGTTTACAACCTGAAGGGTGGGATTGATGCTTATGCAGTTGATTGTGATAAGAATATGTCCAGATATTGATGATTTATAATTTGAAGAATGAGAATAAATAAAAGTTTTTTTAGCATAAAAATTTGGGCAGTTATATGTTTGTCTTTTATGAGTAGCTGCAGTATTCAGGATAAAGAGCAAAAATCAATTTTGTTGTACTGCGCGGCAGGAATTAAACCTGCGATAGAGCAGCTTGCAAAAGATTACGAAAAAGAATATAATGTAAGAATCGATATTCAATATGGAGGTTCAGGAACTTTATTAAGCAACCTTAGGATTGCCAGGCAAGGTGATTTATATTTAGCAGCCGATGAAAGTTATATCGAAATGGCCAAAGAGTTTGATCTAATTGCAGAATCACAACAATTGGCTATTATGGAGCCTGTCATTGCCGTAAAATCTGGTAACCCTAAAAATATAGCAGCTATTGAGGATGTATTGAAGAACGATGTTCGTCTATCTCTTGGAAACCCGGATGCAGCTTCAATTGGTAAACTTACCAAGCTGATGTTTGAAAAACAGAATAAGTGGGATGAGCTGAAAGCGCATGCTACAGTTTTTAAACCAACGGTTAATGATGTGGCTACAGATGTAAGGCTAGGTACTGTTGATGCAGGAATTGTCTGGGATGCTACCGTCAATCAGTTTGATGATTTGAAGGCAGTTTCAGTTGATTTCTTTAGCGAATACAAGAAGCAGATTACATTGGGTGTTTTGAAATTTACAAAGCAGCCAACCGAAGCATTGAAATTTCTTCGATACGTTTCTTCACATGATAAAGGTGCGCCGGTTTTTGCGAAAAATGGTTATAAGCCTATTTTAGGTGATAAGTGGGATTTAATTCCTGAGATTTTATTTTTTAGTGGAGGAGTAAATCGGGTAGCAATTGAGGAAACTATTAAAACGTTTGAAGAACGGGAAGGTGTTCGCATTATTCGGGTATACAATGGATGTGGTATATTAGTTTCACAAATCAAAGCTGGTGAAAAACCAGATGCCTATCTTTCATGTGATGTTTCATTTATGGATGAGGTACAGGACGATTTTGTAAATGTGGAAGATGTTTCCAATACACGGATTGTAATAGCTACACAAAAGGGAAATCCATTTAAGATTGAACGATTTGAAGACCTTAATGGAAAGGATATTCGAATTGGTGTTTGCAATCCACAGCAAAGTGCATTGGGAGCATTAACTCAAAAGATGCTGAAGCGAAAAGGAATCTGGGAGGGGATTTCAAAAAATATATATTCACAAACGCCAACCGCAGATTTGTTGGTCAATCAGATTCGAACCAGTTCTTTAGATGCTGTGATTGTATATGAAGCCAACTTGTCTCAGGTGAAAGATAAACTGACTATGGTACAAGTTGATGATAAAGATGCCATGGCTATCCAAAATATCGGTTTGGGAGCAAAAACAGATTATCCTTTTTTAACAACCCGGCTTTTTAACGCTTTATTGGATAATGATTCAAAACAAAAATACCTGAAAAACGGATTTCATTGGGCTAAAGATTAATATTTAATAGAGGAAAAAGTTGAAGAACGAACAACATAAAAAGCTGAAAGTAAAATCCGATTTCCCATTCTTTTTAATCATGGGTATCGTTGGGGGGACATATGTCTTTCTGATTTTAGCTATGGTTGCAGCAGATCTTACTTTTACTACTCCAGGACATATCTTTGCTGTTTTTAAAGACGAAGAGATTCAATACGCCATTAAGCTAAGTATGATTACCTGTACCATAACCATGTTTTTAAGTTTATTGGTTTCTATTCCCATTGGTTATTTAATGGCTCGCTATAACTTCTTTGGAAAACGCTTACTCGATGCTGTTTTAGATATACCAATTGTATTGCCACCATTGGTAATTGGATTAAGTTTATTGATCATGTTTCAAACAGCTCCCGGACGTTTTATTGAAAGTCACGTCAGGATTACATATACTGTATATAGTGTGATAATTGCGCAGTTTATGGTTGCTAGTGCCTTTGCGGTTCGTACCATGTATGTCACATTTTCACAGATAAACGTAAGACAGGAGCAAGTTGCACTCTCATTGGGGTGCAATAAAGGACAAGCATTTCGATATGTGGTATTGCCACAAGCTACAAAAGGAATATTAACTGCAGCGTCATTAGCTTGGGCAAGAGCTTTGGGTGAATTTGGCCCAATCCTGATTTTCTCAGGAGCAACAAGAATGCGCACAGAAGTTCTTCCAACAACAGTTTTTCTTGAAATGTCGGTTGGTAATATTGAGGCTGCCGTGGCAGTTTCACTTATCATGATAATGGCAGGATTTGCTGTGCTGATAGCCTTGCGTTATTTTGGCTCAGATAAATCCATAAAATCGATTCGCTGATGATTGAGTGTAAAGGATTGACAATAGAACAAGGGGAATTTAAACTTTCCGGAGTCGATTTCCTGATTAAGGAAGGCGAATATGCTATTCTTATGGGACAAACGGGAAGTGGAAAGACTACTGTTCTGGAGGCAATTTGTGGATTGCGTAGTATCAAGTCTGGTAGTATCATGTTGGATAACCGAGAGATCTCAAATTTGAAACCAGCAGAAAGAGAGATTGGATATGTCCCTCAGGATGGTGCCCTTTTTACGACCATGAGTGTTGCTGGAAATTTAGGTTTTGGCTTGAAAATTAGAAAGTGGACAAAGAAGAAACAGGTAGATCGGGTTGATGAGTTGGCAGAACTACTTGGAATTTCTCATTTACTTACAAGGAAAGTTGAAGGTTTAAGTGGGGGAGAACAGCAGCGGGTTGCACTAGGAAGAGCTTTGAGCTTTTACCCACGGGTATTGTGCTTAGATGAACCATTAAGTGCTTTGGATGAAAAGACAAAAGATGAAATGTACCAGTTGTTGCTGAAACTGAAGAAAGAATTGAATATAACTGCTTTGCATATTTCACATTCAAAATCAGAAGCAATAAAACTGGCCGATAAATTATTAACCATTGAGAATGGAGTGTTGAAGTCGGAACAATTAAATGGATACTCAAATGAAGATAAGAGTTAAATATACAGCACAGCTAAAAAAGGCTGTTGGTAAGCGTGAAGAGTCTATTGAGCTAACTGATGGAGCCTTGGTTGCTGACTTATTAACTGAACTTTTTCAGCAAAACAAACAGGCATTTTCAAATATTGTTTTTAATGCTGATGGAGTTTTTCTAAACGCAGTTTTGATAATTCTTAACGGACAACAGATCAGTTTTGAATCTACTGAATCATTGAATGAGAATGATGAAGTCACTATTATGTCACCAATTGCGGGAGGGTAGTCAGATGAAAAAGCTTACTGAAAAAGAATTGGCAGTTTATGAATGGCAGCTTGATGTTTCAGGATTTGGAATTGATGGACAGGAGAAACTAAAAAACAGTTCAGTTCTGGTTTCGCGCTGTGGCGGATTAGGTAGTGTAGTGGCTTATGAACTGGCAGCTGCAGGAGTTGGTAAGCTAATTCTGGCACATGGTGGAAATATTGTTCCAAGTGATTTAAATCGTCAGCTACTAATGACTGATGACGGTTTGGGAAAGTCCAGAATTGAATCGGTTGAACGAAGGTTAAAAGAATTAAACCCTCGGTTGGAGATTGTTGCTGTCGGTGAAAATATAAATGAAGATAATGTTGTGGATTTGGTGAGTCAGGCTGATGTAATTGTTGATGCTGCTCCATTGTTTGAAGAACGTCTGCTAATGAATCGTGAAGCAGTGAATCAAAATAAAGTATTGGTGGATTGTGCCATGTATGAAATGGAAGCTCAGATAACCACCATTATTCCGGGACAAACCCCATGCTTAGCATGTTTGTACCCGGAGAAACCTGTGGCCTGGAAACGCAGATTTCCTGTGTTTGGTGCTGTTTCGGGAACTGTAGCTTGCCTTGGGGCAATGGAAGCCATTAAAGTTATTGCAAATCTGGGAGAGACCCTTGCCGGTCGATTACTTACTATGGATTTAAGAGATATGTCTTTTGATCAGGTTGAAATAAAACGCCACAACGATTGTCCGGTTTGTTCTGGCTTGAAAGAATAAAAAACCAAGGAAAAGCTCAGATTAAATTACTTTTAGTTTTGCAATAGTATCAGTTGGATTATTCGATCCAAAAACAAAGCTTCCGGCAACCAGCACGTCGGCACCTGCTTCAAAAAGTTTTTTACCGGTTTCGAGGTTTACACCTCCATCTATCTCAATTTTGCAATTCGAGTTTTTTGAGTCAATGAGTTCTCTTAGTTCTCTAACTTTATCATAGGTGTTCTCAATAAATTTTTGCCCGCCAAAACCAGGATTTACAGACATTAGAAGTACCATGTCTAAATCACCGATAATATCTTTTAGTAAATGAATGGGAGTATGTGGATTTAAGCACACACTCGCCTGAACTCCAATTTCTTTTATGGAATGAATTGTTCGGTGAAGATGGGTGCATGCTTCGTAATGAACTGTAATAATTGATGCGCCACTATCCGCAAAAGCCTGAATATATCGATCCGGTTCAACTATCATTAGATGAACATCAATAGGTTTTTTTGCAATTTTTGAAACTTGTGAAATGACAGGAATTCCAAAAGAAATATTTGGAACAAATACGCCATCCATTACATCACAATGAATATAATCTGCATCACTATTATTAAGCATTTCAATTTCTGAGCCCAATCGTGTAAAATCAGCTGAAAGAATGGAGGGAGCAATTAACCTGTGTTTATTCATAACCAGAATTTTTCCACAAAAGTAAAGTTTTCAGGATATTCAGAGAAGTATTAGATGAAAATAAATTATTATTGACCGAGATATGATTTAAGAAGTCTGTTGCGATAGTTGTTTTTCAGCTTCTTAATCGATTTTTCTTTAATTTGACGAACACGTTCACGTGTCAGTCCAAAAACATTCCCAATCTCTTCTAAAGTGTGTTGACGATAGCCATTCAATCCAAAATAGTATTTAATGATTTCAGATTCCCGTTCACCTAGCGTCGAAAGAGTACGTTCAATTTCTCTTCGTAATGAGTTATTCATCAAACCTTCTTCAGGACTGGGAGAGTCATCATTAAGTAGTACATCGTAAAGGCTGTTGCCATCTTCATCTTTTAATGGTGCATCCATGGAAACATGATGGCCTGAAACTTTCATGGAATCTTCAACCAATTCAGCAGTTGTTTCCAAAATTTTAGCAACTTCTCCGGCTGTTGGCTCGCGCTGATATTCTTGTTCAAGTTGAGCGAATGTACGATTTATCTTATTTATTGATCCAATTTTATTAAGAGGAAGACGAACAATACGTGCTTGTTCTGCAAGTGCCTGCAATATGGATTGGCGAATCCACCAAACTGCGTACGAAATGAATTTAAATCCTCTTGTTTCATCAAATCGCTGGGCTGCTTTAATTAATCCCAGATTTCCTTCATTTATTAAATCGGGTAGGCTTAATCCTTGATTTTGATATTGTTTAGAAACAGAAACCACGAAACGGAGATTGGCTTTGATCAATTCTTCCAAAGCTTGTCGATCTCCTTTTTTTATGCGTTTAGCAAGTTCAACTTCTTTATCTGCTGTTAATAAATCTACCTTGCCAATTTCATGTAGATATTTATCCAGAGATAATGTTTCACGGTTAGTAACCTGCTTTGTAATTTTAAGTTGCCTCATCCTACCAAATTAAAAAACATCAAATATTGCAAGTAAAAAAACAAACGAAAACCCAAAATGGTTGCATTTATTATTTTGTGAATATAATTATAAATGTTTTGAAACCAGAAAATCTATAATGAATTTTTATGAACTTGTCAAAATACATGATAAACCTAGGCTTTTTATGGATGAACAAACCTTTTTTACATTTTATTGTTCATTAATAAGCAGATTATCTAAGATATAATCAGATATTTTTTTGGGGATTATATACATATTCTTTATAATTGCAGAATATTTCGATTACTTATTGTAATTCCATTTAATTTCTGAATCCTTTTAACGTATTCAAATCTCCGGATTTCCTGGGAATAATTAATTTTTCAAAACTTATGTATGATATCATTGAATTAAGCAGAAAGCTGGTTCCCGACTTGCGTGATATAGCTAAGGAGCTTGATATAAGGAAGGTAGAGTCTTATAAAAAACAAGATCTAATTTATAAGATTTTAGATACACAAGCTATTCTAGCTTCCGAAAAAAAGACAGATAGCACAAAAGATAAATTCCAAAGGACAAGACAAGAAAAGTCAAAAGGAATTGTGGTGGAAAAGAAAAGAATTATTTCTCCACTTGATCGCAAGGCATCCGATTCTGATTCTAAAGATAAAAGGCGAAAACGTACAATTAAAGGTGCAGGTATCTTTGAGAGGATTCAGCCTAAAGGTGCTCAACAAGAGCCTGATAGTCAGTCAGAGGTTAAGCCAGAGGTTAGAGCTGAAGTTAAACCTGAAGCAAAACAGGAAATTAAACCAGAAACTAGGCCGGTTGAAAAGCCTGTTGTAGCAGTAGAAAAAGAAAAGAAAAAGATCAGTGTTATTAAAGAGAAGAGAGAATTAAAACCTGAAGTTCGGGCTTCTTCTCAGGATACTCCGCATCAGTCACAAGGAGATCAAAGAAAGGATTTTCAACAACGAAAAGATAAGCATCCGAAGTGGGAAAATCGTGATTCACAGCAAGCTAAGCATAAGCAAGGCAATGGTTCTGGAGAAAAAGCATATGAGTTTGAAGGTATAATTACAAACACCGGTGTTCTTGAGATTATGCCTGATGGATATGGATTTTTAAGATCTTCTGATTATAACTATTTGAATTCTCCTGATGATGTTTATGTGTCTCAGTCACAAATAAAACTATTTGGATTAAAAACCGGAGATACAGTTAGCGGTGCTATTCGTCCGCCAAAAGAAGGAGAAAAGTATTTCCCATTAATTAAGGTTTTAGAGATAAATGGCAGAACACCAGATTATATCCGTGATCGTGTTCCATTTGATCACTTGACTCCACTTTTTCCTAATGAAAAATTTAACCTTACTGGAGATCCAAAACATGATAATATTTCAACCCGCGTGGTTGACTTGTTTGCTCCAATTGGTAAAGGACAACGTGGTCTAATTGTAGCCCAGCCTAAGACAGGTAAGACAATGTTACTGAAGGAAATAGCAAATGCAATTGCTATAAATAATCCTGAGGTTTACATGATTGTATTGTTGATTGATGAGCGTCCTGAAGAGGTAACAGATATGGCACGTAGTGTGAATGCTGAAGTTATTTCATCAACATTTGATGAGCCTGCAGAACGTCACGTGCGTGTTGCCGGAATGGTTCTTGAAAAAGCAAAACGTCTGGTCGAATGTGGTCATGATGTTGTTATTCTGTTGGACTCAATTACCAGATTGGCTCGTGCATATAATACGGTTGCTCCTGCATCAGGTAAAGTGCTTTCTGGTGGTGTTGATGCGAATGCACTTCACAAGCCTAAGCGTTTCTTTGGTGCTGCACGTAATATTGAAGAAGGTGGTTCTTTGACTATCCTTTCCACTGCACTTACCGAAACTGGTTCGAAAATGGACGAGGTGATCTTTGAAGAGTTCAAAGGAACCGGTAATATGGAATTGCAGCTTGATCGTAAATTGTCTAACAAACGAATATTCCCAGCTGTGGATATTGTTTCTTCAAGTACACGTCGTGAAGACTTGTTAATGCCAAAAGCAGTTATGAGCAAAATCTGGATATTGCGCAATTACCTTGGCGATATGAATTCTGTTGAAGCTATGGACTTTATCAAATCAAGATTGATGAGGAGTGGTTCAACTGAAGAATTCCTGATTTCAATGAATGACCAATAAGTTTTAAACGAATGATATTTTATAGCCATCTGTCAAGTGACAGGTGGCTATTTTTTTACCCAAACCTGTCAGTGAATTAAGTTATTCGGTTTTTGAATAGATAGCTTCTTGATTAAAATAATTTTCAAATGACAGTACAGTACAGGCTAGTTTGTGTTTGATATTATTAAATTTGAACAGGTTTTTTCAATAAGTGCTGTCATCTTTTCTGTGTTATGAAAATTATAAGAGGACTAGTTCTTTTATTTCTGCTTTCAAATCCAGCCTTCGCAGCTAAATTTGAATTATCTGTTCATCATTGGACAACAGGTAGTGGTTTGCCAGACAACCGGGTGTTGAGTATCACTCAGGATTCTGTAGGATATATTTGTATCAAAACAGAATCGGGCAACTATCGTTTTGATGGCTCAGAAAGTCGCTTAGATCCTCTTTGTCGAGAATATGAGAAGAAGGATTCAGTGGGAAACATTTTTCTAAGAAATAATATTATAAATATCAATGGTGTACCTGTTGGTGGACGTTTTAATAAGCTGATTGAATGTAGCGATGGTACACATTGGGCAAGTTCTTCAAGAGGTATTGGGATTGTTAATATTCAGGATGAAACATTCAATAGAATTGGAGATTTACAGGATATGCCAGTGCCTGAGTGTAATCATTTAGTTGAAGGTTCTGATGGTAAGATTTGGTTTTCAATGTCGCTAAACGGCATTGGTTTTTGGGATAAAGAATTGGAGAAAATTTTTACGCTTAAGAATATTAATGATTTTATTCATTTTAGAAATGGGCATGAAGTTTTCTCAGAATTAATGGATCGGGATATTACAACTCTTTATTTTGATCGGATTGATAACTTATGGATTGGAACTCAAAATGCAGGCTTGTATAAAATTACTTTTAAACCTGAACGATTTCAGTTCTTTAGGTACGGATACGATAAACAGACTGGTTTAGCACATAAGGACATTAGTTTTCCATTGGTCACAAAAAGTGGTGATGTTTGGATTAGTACATGGGGTGGTGGAATAAATGTTTGGAAAAAGGAGGATCTTGAACTCTCTGATCCTGAGTTTGAAAGTATTCCTGTTCTATTGAAAAATGGAAAACCTATTCCTGAGAAAAGGATATTTCCACTGCTTGAAGACTCGCGGTCAAATATTTGGTTTGGAACATTTGGTGGTGGCTTGTATCATTTGAAAAAAACGGATCGGGATAAGAAGAATTATTCTTACAAAGAATTTAATCGAAAGAATAAATTAATACTATCGGATACCATTGGGGCGCTCTGTGAAGGCTTGAATCAGGATTTGTGGTGTGGAACATACAATGGTATAACTCACATCAATCAAGATTTGGAAACGCGATCAAGCTTCCCTGAATTAGCAAATCCAAATGTTTTTCTAGGACAAGAAGTTTCGCTGATTAGAATGGGTGCATCACAAAACCTATGGATAGGAACACGTGGAGGTACTACATTTCGGTGGAACTTAAAGACTAATGAAGTACATGAATATCGCAAATCCAAAGGTCAATCGATGGGCATTATTTTTAATTATGCCAGAATTAATAAAGTAGAATGGTTTGTTGGAAGTACGGGTGTATATTATTACGATAAGCCTACGAATGAATTTCTTCCTTACACGAATAATGAAAACCTGCCAATTGGTGCTATCCAGTCATTACTGGTTGATGACCGCGGAAAATTATGGGTGGGAACGAACAGCGGATTGGCAAAGATTGATCCGCTGACAAATGACTTTTTTCAAATTGATTTGCCTGGAGGAATTATGAGGAGTAGTTTTACTCAAGGTGCTTCGAAGGATAAAAATGGTTATTTATATTTTGGCAGTCGTTATGGATTTTATCGTTTTCACCCAGATAACATGGAATATGAAGAACCTCTTGCTCCAATTATTGTCAAACGAATTTCCATAAATGGGAAATCATTCTTCCCTGATTTAATATATCAATCAAAAATGTGGCAAAATGAAAACCAATCAAATACCGGTTTTCTTAATTTGAAGCATAATCAAAATAATATTTCATTTGAGTACAATAGCCTGAATTATTCGTCAACTCCAGTGGGCTATGAAATTATGCTTGAAGGGAATGACAATAAATGGGAAGAAACCACTGATGTTAGAAGAGCTTGGAACTCTTTAAATTCAGGTGATTATATTTTCAAAGTTCGTAGAACCGGTAGCTTTGATACGATATCAATACCAATAAAAATTGCTCCGGTTTGGTGGAGTACATGGCAGGCAATTGTGTCATTCTTCGTGTTTGTATTTTTGATGATGGGATTGATTTCAAGACAAGTTTTGATACGTACGAAAGCAAAAGAAAAAGCACGACAAAAAGAAAAGTATGATTTACTTAGATTTCGATTTTTTCTAAATATTTCACATGAAATACGGACTCCATTAACCTTAATAAAAGGTGCAATTGATCGCTTAGCAGCTAAAGAGGATGAAAAGAATAGTCGTGAGTTAAGTCGAATACAAAGAAATACCGATCGATTAATTCGAATGGTAAATGAAGTGTTGGATCTCAAGAAGATTGAAAATGCAAAGATCGAAGTAATTAATCGCCATTTCAATCTGAAAGAATTTCTTGAATCAACAGTTGATGCGTTTCGGTTGCGTGAGGATAATAGCAAAATTAATTTGCAAATGCCCCATCAACCTGTATGGATAAACAGTAGTAGAGAATTAATTGAAACAATCTTATATAATCTACTTTCAAATGCTATTAAGTTTAATCAAGAGAATTCCTCGAGGCTCTGCCTCGGGGTATAGAGGAAAGTTTG